>CAVFZO010000050.1:0-15874 GCA_963626925.1 Clostridium sp. AM49-4BH | reverse complement strand
TTTACCTGCTTAGTCAAACTCTGCGGGCTTCTCCCGCTGTGCATCAAAGGCATGTCCTGTTGTGCGCTGATGAAGATATTTCCTTTAGCCATTAAGAAATATTTATTCGTAGGATCTGCAGCGTGCAGGCCGGCATATGTCAAAAACGACGACGCATCACGGACCTCTCTGTTATCTCAGAACCAGTCGTCTCCGATGTCGCTCTCGTCAATCCAGTCGTCGAGATTATCTTTTATTGTCTCAAGAACGAATTCAAGACACACTTCATCGACTTTCTTATGAGCATACATGCTCTTGTAGAACTTCTTGATGCTCGCCGCCATCTGCTTGACTGTGTATGGAGATGACCAGAGGCATTTATGAATGAAGAAATCGAAGAAATAATCAATGTAAGCTGCGCCGGAATCTATATCTTTAATTTCGTATCTGAAGAAATAATCATTTATTAACAGACTTGCATTGTTCAAATGCAGCTGTCTCGTCTTCTCCGAAAGCTTTGACAGATCTTCTGCAAAAAGATCTAAAAGCTCATCGTTCTTAGCTTCATGTCTGTTGTACGCTATGTCGTATTCATCTTCTTCTTGTTCTATTGTATCGAATATACTCATGGTCGCTTCCCTTATGCGAAAGTATACATGATGACCGATACTTTGATAAACAGGGAGAAACGAAACTGACAAAACCGACAGCTCTCTTCTCTCTCTGTCCCGCCTCAACTTTTATTGCACTTGATTTATAAGAAGTGTTATCTTATTTCCATGGCAGATCGCAAGAATTTCTCAAGATACAACATGAGATGCGGCATGGTGCTGAGATCGGAGGAGGCAGGTGTCTCTCTCGACGGCTTCGAGCTACCGTCCCTTGACAACAGATTCCTCGTTCTGAAGGCTGAAGATATCCCCGGAGAGAACGAGATGAACATCATGGGAACAAAGATTCCCCTTCTCGCAGACGGGTACATCTCATATGTCGGACAGCCTCTTCTGGTGCTTTTCGGCCCCGACTATGAAAGCACAGAGCTTGCACTCGAGAAGATAAAGGTTCTCACATCCCCCGTCAGGGAGGAAACTGTGAAGCCGGAGGCCGAGGCTCCGGACCCGCTTTTCTTCAGCTGGGGACTCGACAACGAGGACGAGACAGAAAAAGAGAAGCAGAGCCTCAGGAAAGTCGAATCGAATCTGAATATAATTCCGGAAGATATAAAAAGCTATGTGCGTTATGACGTACTGTCGTGGGTTGAAAATAACGGTTCCCTTCACACCCAGTGCCCGACCCAGTGGGCAGAACTCGTGAAGGACAGCATAGCAAACGCGACAGGGAAGAATCACGAGGGCATTGTCGTCCACAGCGAGAGGTATCTCTCACGCTACGACGAATTCCTCTTCACGCCGGCGCTCTTTGCCGCCTACACTGCGATTGCCGTGGAGAAGTTCCGCCTCCCATGCGAGATGAGGCCGGAGAGCTGGTCGAGGCTCACATCTTTCGACTTCTCCCTCACGACCTGGCTCGACGGCGACAACAGGCCCAAACATGAGGAGATAACAATCACCGTCGATGAGGGGGCATTCGCCGTCAACGGGAAGGAAGTCCAGAGGCAGCTTATGGCCGCACTCATTCCGAAGTACAATCTCGACTCCTTCAAAGTCCTCATAAGAACAGTACTCTCCCAGAGGAGACCGACTCTCTTTGCCGGCGCTGCTGTCTACTCGGCTGCTGTATCGGCTGTGGCAATGCACTCCTCGAGGCTGGCCTCACGGACGCTCACGACGCCCCTCAGGTTCGCGCTTATCACAAACAGGGAGACGACGAAGTTCACAGACTGGGCTCCGAAGCACGACATAACGGACCTCAACGAAAGGATGAAGAGTGTCGCCGAGGCATCGGACTACGAAAGGAAGTGGTCGGCGGCCTCCCTCCACTCGGGAGTCTTCGGGCTCCAGGGCTATCTCTACGGCATAGGGCTCTCGTCCGGGCTCTCGGTATCTGGATTCTCGACATCGTTTGCAAAGGAGAACCAGTTCCAGGCACAAATCTCATATACGCAGAAGAAGAACATCGCAGTATCGGGAAGCATCCCTTACTCGATATCGCAGGACAAGACGCTCAAGGACCTCATATCACAATACTTCGTCAAAAGCGATGCCGGCGACAGCATCCTCTTTCTGGAGAACTACCCGAAAGCTCCGGACAGCGGACCAGATGTTCTCTCGTCATATCAGACAATATTCCTCACACAGCTCATGAAGGCAGCATCGAAGCTTGCATCATTGATGGACAACGGACCGGTGGACCTGAAATTCAATTCACAGAATCTCGCACTCCCGTGTGAGTTCGAATACTCCGGCTACGGCGCAGCTGTCTGTGAGATAACGGTTCCGAAGGTATCCCTCGTACCGGTAGCGAAGAGACTCTGGCTGGACATGGCACTGGCCCTTCCCTACTCGAAGGGGGCCCAGCAGAAGATAAAGACGACAGCGACCGAAACGCTCTCGACCCTCGGGGCAGAACTCTCCGATACATTCTCCATCGGAATCAGACTCTCGAGCGAGAAGAAGGAGACGACGGTTTATTCGTCACTCGAGAACACGACGAGGTTCCTCGTCACATCGGCATACATCACGGCCCTCTGGCAGGCCCTCGGCGAGAAGAGCGCGCTCTCCGTTCCTCTCGACGCCGTAAAACTTGAAAAATACATATCGGGAGGAAAGGACAAGTGAAGATAGACTGCACAGTGGACGGAAAGACACTCACTCTCTCCCTCAACTCCAACAAACCTCTTTCCCTCATACTCCAGGAGAACCTGGACATACAGACGCTCTCATCCCACTGCAGGGGAAAACTGTGCGGACTCTGTGCTGTCCTCATCGACGGCAGGGCCGAACTCTCGTGCATGGTTCCGGCCTTCGAGCTCAGAGGAAAGAACATCACGACATTCGATCAGTTCCAGAAGACGAGGAACATGAAGGACATAGCGAAGGCCTATGAGATGCTGGGGGTCGAACCCTGTCAGGACTGCTATGCATCACGCTCAATCATCTTCGAGAGCATACTCAATTCCGGCGAGACCAGTCCCTCCGAGATAAAGCGCATACTCAGCGCCGTCAGATGCTCGTGCATGGAGAGCGATGACGAAGTGAATATCGTCATGAAGGCCATGGAAATAAGGAGAAAGAGAAATGTACGAAGGTCTTAACTCCCCCTCGATCCACATACCGGCAACCCTCTCCGAATACAGCCAGACAGCACTGCGCTACCCGAATGCGAAGATCTGGGCTGGCGGAACTGCGATAATGAGCAGGGACAAAAACTATCCCTCCCGGGAGACCAACCCGGAGGTCGTCTATCTCGATTCAATCGAGGAACTCAAGAAGATATCGAGAAACGACAGGATGATAGAGATCGGCTCGATGGTATCTCTCAACTCCGTACTCAAGGACCACAGGATATTCATCCCCCAGATTCTCACCGAGAATATCGAGGCCATCGGAAGTCCGCTTCTCACGGCACGGGCGACTATCGGCGGCGCAATAGCGACAGTGGCCCCGCTGACGACGCTTCCCGGCACCCTCATCACCCTCGGCGCCAACGCCGAAGTGAGGACGCTCAGGCGCAAGATCGTCAAATCGAAATGGACCCCCATATCACAGCTGGTGAACGTCCTCAAGAACGGCCAGATATCACTGCCGGCGAGAGCTGTGATCACGAGGGTGAGGATTCTCCTCGCCTCTTCCGACTTCTCCTACTTCAGAGAGGAGGGAAGCTATGTCGACGACATCGAGAATACCGTCGCCGTCGCATTCACGGCAGCCGAAGGACAGGAAACTCTCGGCAATCCCCATATTGCGATAACATTCCCCATGCAGGGCATCGTCTACTCCAAGGACCTCGATAACATCCTCACGCAGATGCACTTCCCCATCGGAGGACAGGACCTGAGCCAGTTCCTGCAGATTACGTACACCTTCGTCAACACCGTAACTCCGGGAATCACAAGACTCCAGAAGGCAAGGCTGAACTATATCATCGAAGACCTGATGAACACCATCAACACTAAGGTTCTGGCTCCGGCTCCTTTCGAAGGCGACCAGAAGGAAGGTATTAATTGAGCAACTTTGTACACCTGCACAACCATACGGACTTCTCGCTCCTGGACGGGGCTGCGTCGATTCCGAAATATATAGCGAAATGCAAGGAAACGGGGATGAAGGCCCTCGCCATAACGGACCACGGCAATATGTACGGAGCCGTCACATTCTACAAGGAATGCAAAGCCGCCGGCATCAACCCCCTTGTAGGCTGCGAGTTCTACTACACCCATGACCGTCATGTGAAGGACAGCACATCCAAGTATTTCCACCTCATCCTCATCGCAATGTCGGACAAGGGCTACCACAATCTCATGGAGCTCAACTCCATCGCATGGAAGGAAGGCTACTACTACAAACCCAGAATCGACGACGAGGCTCTTTCATCCCACAGCGAGGATCTCATCTGCCTCTCGGCATGTCTTGCCGGCGAGATACCCCGCCTCATCATCCAGAACAACATCGAGGAGGCGAAGAGGAGAATCGGATGGTTCAAATCCGTATTCGGTGACCGCTACTACCTCGAGCTCCAGGACCACGGACTCGATGAAGACAAAATCGTTCTGAAGACCCTTCCCATGCTTGCAAAGGAGATGGACGTCCCCCTCGTATGCACGAACGACATCCACTACATCGACAAATCAGACTCCAATGCACATGACACGCTCATCTGCATCGGAACACAGGCGAAGAAGACGGACAAGGAGAGGCTGAGATACAAGGAAGGAGAGTTCTACTTCCGCACTCCCGAAGAGATGGAAGAGCTCTTCTCATGGTGTCCCGAGGCGATAGAGAATACGGCAAAGGTTGCCGAAAGGTGCAACCTCGTTATAAATTTCCCCGGCCCGATCCTCCCGAAGTGCCAGATACCACCCCAGTACAAGAACGATGCCGAATACCTCACGGCCCTCTCCTACGAAGGCCTGAAAATGAGGTATCCCGATGCAGAGGGAGAGGAACTGGAGAAACTGAAGGAGAGACTCCAGCACGAACTCGACATCATCATAAAGATGGACTTCCCCGCATACTTTCTGATCGTGCGTGACTACATACACTGGGCCAAGACCCACGATATCCCGGTGGGACCGGGAAGAGGAAGCGGAGCGGGAAGCCTTGTGGCATACACGACGACAATCACAGACGTCGACCCCATAAAGTACAGTCTGCTCTTCGAAAGGTTCCTCAATCCTGAAAGAGTATCGCTTCCCGACTTCGACGTCGACTTCTGCTTCGAACGCCGCGGGGAGGTCATCGACTACGTCACCGAGCACTACGGCCACGACTCCGTGGGACAAATCGTCACATTCGGAACCCTTAAGCCGAAGGCCGTCCTCAAGGACGTTGCACGGGTACTCGACATCCCGTTCGATGAATCGAACAAGATAACGTCCCTCGTTCCCGATGAAATCCCGGGAGTGAAGCACATGCATGTAACGGACGCCCTCAAGGCCGAGCCCAAGCTCCAGGAGATAAGGGACAGAGGCGGTGTCTACGAGGAGCTCTTCGACACTGCAATCAGACTCGACGGCCTCAACAGGCACACATCCCTCCATGCCGCCGGCGTCGTCATCGGCCGCGAGCCGCTTGACAGATACGTCCCCCTCTGCGTCCCGGACCAGAAGACGGGAGGACTTGCAAGCCAGTACACGATGCTCCAGATCGAGGAATGCGGACTTGTAAAGATGGACTTCCTCGGCCTCAAGACGCTCACCCTTCTAAAGCATGCGGTGGACCTCATCCACAAGCGCGAGCCGGGATTCGACCTCAACAAGATTCCGACGGATGACCAGAACACATTCAATATGCTGAGGCGCGGAGACTCGTCGTACGTCTTCCAGTTCGAATCGAGCGGCATGCAGGAGATTCTCAAGCGTGCAAAGCCCGACAGCATCGAAGATCTCGTAGCCCTGAACGCACTCTACCGCCCGGGCCCGATGCAGTTCATCGACAAATACATCAACTCCAAGCTCGGAATAACGCCCATCACATACGCAGACCCGGCACTCGAGCCCATTCTCAAGACGACATACGGCGTCATCGTCTACCAGGAGCAGGTCATGCAGACTGCGCAGATCATCGCAGGCTACACCCTCGGAGAAGCCGACATCCTGAGACGTATCATGGGTAAGAAGAAGGTCGAGGCACTCGAGAAGGAGCTCGACAAGTTCATCCGCAAGGCAATGGAGAAGGGACACACGAAGGAGCATGCCGTCGAGATATTCGAATACCTCAAGCCCTTTGCCGGCTACGGCTTCAACAAGTCCCATGCAGTCGCCTACTCGATTGTCGCCTATCAGACGGCGTTCCTCAAGGCCAACTACAACACCGAGTTCCTCGCGGCGAACCTGACAAACGAAATGAACAGTCCGGACAAGTTCAAGGAATATCTGAACCTTGCTCCGAAGTACGGCATAAAGGTCGTTCCGCCCTCGATAAACCGCTCGGAGACCCAGTTCTCCGTCGATAACGGCGACATAATCTACGGCCTTGCCGCCATAAAGAACGTCGGCTCCAACATCGTCGACTCCATCATAAGCGAGAGACGGAAAAACGGTCCGTACAAGTCGTTCATGGACTTCCTCTCCCGACAGGGGGAGAACTCCCTGAACTCCAGACTCCTCGAGTGTCTCATAAAGACGGGATGCTTTGATGAGCTGGGAGTCGACAGGGCTGTGCTTCTTGCCAACCTCGACGACGCACTGAAGTTCGACAAGGCCCAGAAGAGCCAGTCTGCTTTCGGACAGCTCTCCCTCTTCGGCGAGGAGGAGACGATGATGAACACCTTCGAGATGAAGGACGTACCCCCCTTCCCGTACATGGAGAAGCTCAAGATGGAGAAGGACCTTCTCGGCTTCTACATCTCGGGTCATCCCCTCGACACCTACAACAAGGAGATCGAGGAGTGCATGACAGTCAACCTCTCCGACCTCGACACAGTTCCCTGGAACAGCGAGACCCAGATCATCGGGCAGGTCATTGCAATGAGAACGGTACTCTCGAAGAAGGGGAACAACAGCAAACTTGCGTTTCTCACGATACAGACCCGCGACGGCGATGCAGAGGCCGTGATCTTCCCCAAATCCTACGAGACTCTCGGAGGCAGGGCGGAGACCGACGGCATCTACGGCTTCAAGGGCAAGTTCGACCGCAAGGACGGGAAGATGTCATTCATAATCAACGATATCGTGTCACCGAGGGAACTCGAACCCATCGCAGTCGAAAAGGTGCACATCAGGCTCTCCTCCTCCGCTCCGATTACAAAGGAGGGGCTCGAGGCCCTGAGGCGTGTTCTTCTCGAGAACGAGGGGAAGACACCCGTCTACCTCTCGATCGACGGCATAGAGGGAGAGGAACTCCAGCTCAAGAGCACGGAAAGTGTGGAATATTCACACAATCTCTACACATCCGTCACCTCTCTGGATGTTGTCACCAAGATGTGGGTTAATTAACTTAATACCGGGAGGCGCCAATGCTCTATCTAGATATCCTGATGAGACTCTCTCTGTACCTTGCGAGGGTTCTCAGTGCATACACGATTCTCATATGGGTGAGAATCATCTTCTCCTGGTTCGTCCAGTACCCCTCACGAACAAACTTCGTCTACTGGATGGGACGCCTCGTCGACCCGTACCTGGGACTCTTCAAAGGCCGTTCGTCGACTATCGGAAGGCTGGACTTCTCTCCGCTCCTTGCTGTGGGGGTACTGTACATATTCGAAGGAATCTTCGAAATCTTCGGCATCTACGGCCGTCTCACGCTTGCCTCTGTTCTCTATCTCTTTCTCGTCGCACTCTGGAACTACGGCCTCAGCATATTCTTCTGGATACTCTTCTTCGCACTCGTCTTCCGCCTCATCGCAGCATTCTCCCGCGACCCGTCGCGCCGCGCCCAGTACTGGCAGATAGGCTCATCGGCAGAGAGCGTCGTCAGCTTTGTGCGTTCATTCTCGAAGAGGCGCTATCTCAGCGAGAAGGCCGCTGTGGGGATATCACTTGCTCTTGTCGTGGTCTCCTACTTCATGACGCAGTACCTTATGGGGGCGCTGCTCAACCTTGTTGCGAGGATTCCGTTCTAGGACATCAATGAAAAAATCAATCACGATTCTACCGCGCATAGGGAAAAAAAAGGCAGACGAGTACCGGAAAATCGGGATAAATACTCTCGAGGATCTGGTACTCTACGCTCCGCGCGCCTATGACGACAGACGTGAAGAAAAACTCATAAGAAACGTCACCGACGAAGACGGGGAGGTCAACTGTCACATAACCGTGCTCGCCCACTCCGCATTCTCCTCCAAAGGGGGAAGGACAGTGAAGGTCACGGCTGCCGACGACGACGGCACAAGGGTGGAACTATTGTGCTTCAACCGCCCCTTTCTCGAAAACACGCTCAGACTCGGAAGCGAGTGGTACCTCAACGGACAGGTGAAAAAGCTCTACGGCACATATCAGAGTGCCTCCTTCGAAGTAAAGAAGACGAAAACGGAGAGCGGTATCGGGCGCATTCTCCCCCTCTATCCCCTCTCGGGAACACTCAGGCAGAACGACCTGCGTATCCCTGTCGCCGCAGCACTCTCAATCCTTTCTCCCATTGAAGAGGTCCTTCCCCTTGAAATACGTGAAAAGTATAACCTCTACACAAGGGAGAAAGCCCTGAACGAGCTTCACTTCCCCACAGACGAGAAGACACTTTCGAAGGCGAGGGAGACCCTCGCTTTCACGGAGCTTCTCGTAATGGAGCTCAAAATACTCAGGGAAAAGCCGGTAAGGACAACAACAAAAACAAGAGAATCGGAACTCGAAAGAAAGCTCATCGCCTCCCTTCCCTTCTCCCTCACAGACGACCAGAAGGCCGTTCTTGAGGAAATAAGAAGCGACCTTGCAAAGAAGACTCCGATGCAGCGCCTCTTACAGGGCGATGTCGGAAGCGGAAAGACGCTTGTGGCATGGCTCAGCGCCCTTTTCATAATATCGAAAGGCGGACAGGTTGCCTTCATGGCGCCGACTGAACTTCTTGCGCGGCAGCATGCGGAGAACGCATTCCGCCTCCTCTCCCCGCTGGGCGTGAGAATTTCCTACATAACGGGCGACGTGAAGGGAAAAAGCAGAAAGCTTGCTCTCGAAGCATTGAAGAAGGGAGAGATAGACCTTGCTATAGGAACGCACGCACTCTTTTCATCCGACGTTGCATTCCGTTCTCTCGAATACGTCATAATCGACGAGCAGCACCGCTTCGGGGTGGGACAGCGTGAAGCGCTGAAGACGAAGGGCGAGAATGCACATATGCTGAGCATGACGGCAACCCCCATCCCCCGCACCCTCGCCCTCACACTCTTTGCCGATATGGACGTCTCCACGATAAAGACAATGCCGCAGGGAAGAAAGAAGATTATCACATACACCGTGGGCCCTCAGAGCAGGGACAAGATGTATGCATCAATCGGCGTTGAATTCCAGCGCGGACACCAGGCCTATTTCGTCTACCCCAGAATAGACGACGAAGGAGAAAGCGATCTCAGGGACGTCATGACGATGTATGAGTTCCTGCAGAAGAAGTACCCCTTCGTACCCTCTGCATTCATACACTCACGTCTTCCCGAAGAGGAGAAGATGAAAATCCTCGAAGATTTCAGGGATAATAAGATATCATACCTGGTGGCGACAAGCGTCGTCGAAGTCGGAATCGACATCCCGAATGCGACATGCATGATCATCGAACATGCGGACCGCTTCGGTCTTGCGGCACTCCATCAGCTGAGGGGGCGTGTCGGAAGATCTTCTCTCCAGTCATACTGCTTCCTCGTCTTCGAGGACGGCCTGAGTCAGGAAGCCAGGGAAAGGCTGTCCGTCATGAAGGAGACAAACGACGGCTTCGTGATTGCCGAAAAGGACCTCGAGATAAGAGGCCCCGGGGAGATAGCGGGAAACAGGCAGTCGGGATTTTTAAAGCTGAGGTTTGCGTCCCTTACAGAAGACACGCTCCTCGTCTCGAGGGCGAAAATGGAGGCTGAAAGAATACTATCATCCGACCGGGGTCTCATAAGCGGCGCAAATACAGGTCTCAGGAAAGCTCTGACCGACTGACAAAAAGAGCCAAAAGAAATAATATCCTCGAAGAGGTGAATATGTTCACAAGAGACGAAGCTGTCACACTGTGGCACAAATACAATAAAAGCGAAAGTTTATGGCACCATGCCCTCTCCGTTGAAGCGGTGATGAGAGAAGGTGCAGCAAAATACGGTGAGGACGTGGAATACTGGGGCCTCGTGGGACTTCTGCACGACATCGACTGGGAAATGTATCCGGAAATGCACTGCAGGAAAGCTCCCGACCTCCTTTCCGAGATCGGAGCCGACAGCCACTTCATACACGCCGTCTGCTCGCACGGATGGTCGATATGTACAGATGTAAAGCCTGAAAAGACCATGGAGAAATTCCTCTTCGCCATCGACGAGCTCACGGGCCTTGTAAATGCAACTGCCCTCATGAGACCGGAGAAGATGAAGGGAATCTCTGTCAAATCCGTCAAGAAGAAATGGGCAAGCAAGGGCTTCGCCGCAGGCGTCAACAGAGAGATTATCGAAAAGGGTGCCCAGATGCTCGGAGTGACGAAGGAGGAGCTCATCGAGCTCACCATCGCCGGCATGACGAAGATTGCCCCGGAGATAAATCTCTGGCCGGAGGAGTAAGATGCGCATAACAGGCGGAAAATATGTCAGACGCACGGTAGTCTGTCCTCCCGGAGTCATCCGCCCCGCGATGGACAGGATGAGGGAGTCTCTCTTCGCAATACTGGGAGACCTTACGGGATGCTCATTCCTCGACCTCTTTTCGGGCTCGGGGTGTGTTGCGATAGAAGCGGCATCGAGAGGCGCAAGCCCTGTACACCTCGTCGAAATGGACAGGGGAAAGAAGGCCGTAATCGAGAAGAATCTCTCGTTCGTAGAAGAGGAGAAGAAGCTCTTCGTGATGGATGCCGAACGCTATATTCTTTCCTCCTTCATGAAATACGATATAGTCTATGCCGACCCTCCGTTCGCGATGGAAGGAAAAGTAAAACTCCTTGAAAAAGCTGCAGAGGCCGGTATTGTGAAGGATGGCGGACTCTTCATAATCCACTACCCCGTCGAAGAGAGAGCTCTCTGGCCGGAAAGTGTCGACGGCTTCACCTTCTCCGATGAGAGAAAGTACGGCAGGAGCATCCTCAGATTCTACAGAAAGAGTGAAAACAATGCTTGAAATTGATGATAAGAACATAGGTCGTGACACCGGCTACTTCATGAGCACCGACACCGACAGCGAATATGTCGTGAAGCCGGTGAAATTCTTCGGCCTCAGTCAGGAGGAGGCGGGACTTCATGCCGCCGTCAAAGGGGCCGGACTCAAGGACATGCTCGACAGGGAGGGACGCACATGGATGATCCTCCGTACCCGCATGACTATCGCCGGCTACCCTTCGTGGGGTGACAGCTATACAGTAGAGACATGGTGCCAGAAGGGCTTCAAGCTCTACTGTCCCCGTGCCGTACGTGCGTTCGACAGCAAAGGAGATCTCATCTTCTCCTCCGAAAACCTCTGGGTCGTGATGGATGCTGTGAAGAAGAGACCGGAGAGGCCGTCATACATAGAGCCGAGACTTCCCGAAGTGGAGGACAAGAGCCTCCTTTTTAACCCCGACTTCGAACGCTTTCCCTCCGAAGACGAATACACAGGCTCTCTCTTCAGCGACGAGAAGATTCATATCGACTACTACGACTACGACTACAACAGACACGTCAACAATCTCAGCTACATCAACTGGATGATGTCGTCCTTCCCTCCCGGGTACCTCGATACACACCGCCCGTCCTTCATCGACTGCGAATGGAAGAAGCAGTGCCACTACGAGGACTCCCTCTTTGCACGAACGAAGAAAAAGAACGGGAACGAAGAGAAATACTTCACAACTATCTACAGACTGACAGACGAGGGAGAAGAGGTTGTCTTCCATGCAGTATCTGAATGGGAGGAGAAGAAATGAACGAAGAAGAGAAAGAAATTCTTATCCTCGACTGCCCGCGCTGTCAGGGGCCGGCAAGCGTTGAATACGAGAACGGATGGTGCTGTTACATAACATGCCTCGACTGCGGCTGCAGGACTGTCGAAGTGGAATACAAGTGCGAGAACGACAAGAAGAGCGCCCTCAGGAAGGCGGCAACGCTCTGGAATGTCGGCAAAGTCATCAAGATGGAGCCGGGGGAATAAGACCTCCTGACTCAGATTCTGCTCAATACTGTCTCTCATGCAAAGAAAGCCGGACCGGAAGAGGCCCCAGGGACAGTCGTTCCCGATAAATCAGTGCCGACGACAAGGCTCTCTTCCCCTGCGGACAGGGATATTCATGGGGACCGTAACATGGTTTTATCAAATCAATGCAGGCGCGGAACAGCAGTCTCAAGCGTGTGAAGATGGAAGCTCCGGCGGAATCGGCCGGCTTTGGTCTATTGAGCACGAAGCCTCCATCCCTCCGGGGTGGCGGTAGTTCACCTCATATATGATAGAACAGATTGCAGAATCACAAGCTGTTTTCACGGCGTCTTCACTCAGAAGCCGAAAACAGCCTTTCCTTCAATGAGGTGTATCCTGCCGTCCGCATCCGCCGCCTGTACAAGAGAGGCCGAGAACCCCGACAGGGATACAAGATAATACCCGCACACCGGTTTCCCGGAAACTGCCAGCACAGCCTTCCGCCTGAGGTTCTCCAGTTCTCCCATACCGGTTTCCCTCTCCCTCCATTTGAATTCCCCGAAGATGTACTCCCCGTCTGAGGTGACGGCGACGAGGTCTACCTCCTCGTTATCCCTTTCAACAGGATCAGCGAATTCAAGAAATCCGTAATCCCTTATGGGGACGGGAGAGGTATTGACTATGTACTGTCTGAGCGTTTCCTCTATGCGCTTTCCGGTGAACTCATCAAGCCTCTTGAGAGTCTCGATAAGAAACGGAGATGCATTGTCGAGTTCGACGGCAGTCCTGGCGGGATAGATGAACCGGAACCAGAAGGCAAGGAAATTATCCTCTATCTCCCAGCCCTGAGCCTTCGTATTTATTACCGCATTCTTCTTCTCCGATACGAATGAGAGATTCTCCAGTTTTCTGAGCATCGAGCTGCAGAGAGCCTGCGAAATCCCGGCCTTGTCGGAAAGCTTTGAAGTTCTGCTGACTCCTTCGGCTATGAGTGACATGAGGGCCATATATGAATCGACACTGCGAACCTCAGAATAGAGGAGAAGATAAGGCTCCGACAGAAGTGACCCGCCAAGGGTGAAGAATTCCGCATTCAATGCTTCTTCGAATGTCCCGTATCTGGCAATACGCGCCAGATAGTACGGAACACCCCCCGTGATGACATAGGCCCATGCGAGCTCTTTGAGACCCCAGGAAGGAAAGAAGGATGAGGTATCCTGCGGTTTCAGGGCCCGAAGTTTCAGTCTCAGGGACGAGCGTCCGAAAAGCGGCATCTTTCCACCGAGTATCCTTTCAACCATGAATGATTCCATCGACGAACAGAGAATGAGCTTGAGTTTCGTGCCGGAGAAGACCGTATCGGAATATTTCTGGATTATCGAGAGAATATCCCTGTTGCGCTCTTCGAGGAATGATACCTCGTCGATGACGAAAAGAATCTTTTCGTCCTTCGAAATCTCTGCAATGTCCTCAAAGGCATCCTCATAGGAGGAATAGACTACGGAGGAACTCACCGGAAACAGTGATGAAATCTCCCCTGCAAGAGCCCTGAGATTGCTTCTCTCGTTTGTAGTCGCCTGGAACAACACCGCTTTCTTGCCCTCGGAAAAGCATTTGAGAAGACAGCTCTTTCCGATACGTCTCCGGCCGTATACCACACCCAGGTCATAGCCGTCGGCTTCCCAGAATTTCTCAAGAAGCTCAAGTTCACGCTTTCTGCCTATCAGGTTCATATCTTCCTCCGTCAATATAATCATAACATCTTACAATCACGATTTATCAAATCATAATTTAACAATTCATGATTTATTATCTAAGCAAACGTAGGCATCCGACACAGAAAAACTCCGTTCTGCTTGGTTATCATCCGCAGGAGAGCGTCCGGCCGGATCCTGGGCTGCGTCGTTCGCTGCTGAATTCCGACCGCACCCGGGAAGCCGGAGGAAAAGCATAACCTGTAGCGGAAAAAGAGTGTCAGAGAGTACGAAAGGCTGAAGTGACGACGCGCTCACGGACCCGCGGGAGAACATCCCGGCAGATAAGGCACGTGAGCTCTTCGACAGGATGATAAAAGAAGGAAGCCTGAGATATAAGTGACATAACTTCTCCGGAAATGACGCTGCGTTATTCAAATGAAGTAAGAAGAGGGATCATTCCTGTTTTCAATAGTGGGGAGGCCGTCTGGACGCCCTCTCCTCTCCCGAGTTGTCGATAAGGTCCTTGACCTTCTTCTTCATCTCCTCGAACTGTGCCATCAGCACACTCACCTTCTTGTTGAGATCTACGACAACCTCGTTGAGCTCCGCATTCTCGGCCTCGAGATAGCTGATTTTGATCTCGAGCCTCTCAATATCTATTTCACTCATGGCTCAATGGTATGAAATAACGCCTCTCTTGTCACCATTTCCCTCTCAAAGGAGCTTCTCCTGTTGATAATCCGGCACATCCTGTGCAAAAAACAGAAACTATTGTTGCCGAATGTTGCGTAAAATGTTCTTTTTTCTTTAAAACCGGCTTTTTTGTTGTTACAATTGACGAAATAAACAAAAGAAGGAAAAGGGAATGAAAGGAGAAAGAGTTGCTCAGCTTGAGCTTCTGCTCAGGTCGCACCCCGAAGGGTTGAGACGGGCTGAAATCGCAAGACGTCTCGGTGTGCACAGGTCTACTATCAGCAGATATGTGGAGGATCTGTCACAGCATATCGACATATATGAAGACAACAACCTCATAAAGATAAGGGAAACCGAGGACAACTCACCGCTTGAGCTCTCTGTCTACGAAACCCTGGCGTTCAACATGTCGGCAGAGGCACTGGCCTCCTCGACGACAGTCCAGAACCCCCACCTTGCTTCCGGGCTGAGGAAAATTGCCATGAACATGCGCTCCTATGCCCCGAACGTCTCCGACAATATCCTGAAGATGGCCGATGCAATCGACAGGAAGATAGAGTCCAGCGTCGTGGAGACAGGCACGTACAACACCGTGCTCGAGGTTCTCATCGACTGCTGGGTCTCCGGAAGGCTTGCAAAGATCTCTTCGACGACCCCCGGCAAGGAGGAGATCGAGATAGCCCCCTACTTCATAGGCTTTACAGAGGACAGCTCGGGACGTAAGCCCATGACGGTGACGGGAAGACTCAGGCACACGAAGGACATCATCACACTCAACATAACGTCCATTATTTCCGTCCAGATGCTCAACGAGACTTACACCATCCCCGACAACCTCAAGCCTTTCAACAAATACGAAGAGGTCAACTACGATGCCATCGACATGATTCCACTCGTACTGAAGGTCAACGAGAAGAGCGCACTCAACGCTTTCTCCTCCCTCAATCATGAAAAACCTGTCATCACCGAAAGGGAGAACGGTGGATATACCTGCGCGATGAAGATCGAGAATTCCATCGAACTCTTGCTGCGCCTCGTACAGTGCGGGACAAGCGTCGAGATACTCGAGCCCGAAACAATGAGGGAGAAGTACATAAAGCTTCTTTCAGATATTCTATCTCTCTACAACAAATGAGAGCCGGGTGCCGGATGAAAGGCACCCTTTTCTATACTC
>CAVFZO010000049.1:0-15878 GCA_963626925.1 Clostridium sp. AM49-4BH | reverse complement strand
AAAAATATCTTCTTCATCTTTTTCCCTCTCTTCAACAAAAATTACAGCATGATGACGATATCCGCAACATAAACATTTCGTGCCTTATCTCTAGATACGGCCGGAAAGAATGCTGACGTCTAACCTTTCCGGCGGAACGTGCATGGAATTCCATCGAAGGATTCATGGACCGCCGGATAGGACGTTGACCACCCTCATATGAACGGGAACGGCGGGGCCGACGTCGTTTTTCATTCCGATAACTGTTTATCTCAATAGTCTTTAAAGAAGAGACGTTACTATCAATAGTGTTACTCCGATAACAAAATAAGGATTTTTTATTCAAAAATCTGCATTTTTATACAAAAAGTATTTATTTTTTGTAGTTTGAGTGTAATAATCGACACCATCTAAAAAAATGTAGGAGAGACATTATGAAAAAAACCATCGCTTTTCTTATCGTTCTAAGCCTTGTTTTCTCGCTTTTCGCCGCAGGTTCAAAGGAAGCTCAATCCTCTTCTGCTTCTTCATCTGCAGCTGACAGCTTCCATATCGGAATCGTAACGGGATCTGTTTCTCAGAGTGAGGACGACCGCCGCGGTGCTGAAGCTTTCCAGGCAAAGTACGGCGAAGATATGGTCAAACTGGCTATCTATCCCGATAACTTCACAGAAGAGCTCGAGACGACAATCCAGACAATCGTAAACCTTGCAGACGATCCTCTCATGAAGGCAATCATCGTCAACCAGGCTGTTCCCGGAACTGCTGAAGCTTTCAAGCAGATCAAGGAGAAGAGACCCGACATCCTCTGCCTTGCAGGTGAGTCTCATGAAGACCTTCCGATCATCGGAGAGGCTGCCGACCTCGTTGCAAACAACGACTTCGTATCCCGCGGATATCTCATCATCAGAACAGCACACGAGCTCGGATGCGACACATTCGTCCATATCTCGTTCCCGAGACATATGGCTTACGAGACAATGTCGCGCCGTGTTGCAATCATGAGAAAGACATGTGAGATGTTCGGTATGAAGTTCGTCCTCGAGACAGCTCCGGACCCGACAACGGACGTTGGTGTTGCCGGCGCTCAGGCTTACGTTCTCGAGAAGGTTCCCGAGTGGATCGAGAAGTACGGCAAGAATGCTGCATTCTTCTGTACGAACGACGCTCACACAGAGCCTCTTCTCAAGCAGCTTCTCACATACGGCGGATACTTCATCGAAGCTGACCTTCCCTCCCCTCTCATGGGATACCCCGGAGCACTCGGACTCGACCTCACTGATGAAGCAGGCGACTTCGAGAAGATCCTTGCAAAGGTCGAAGCAGCAGTCGTCGAGAACGGCGGCGCAGGCAGATTCGGAACCTGGGCTTACTCATACGGCTACACAGTTTCCGCAGGTCTTGCCGAGCATGCATACAACGTCATCACAGGAAAGAGCGAACTTCTCGATATGGATGACCTCGCTTCTGCATACAAGGTTTACTCACCCAACGCAAGCTGGAACGGAGCTAACTACACCAACGCTTCCACAGGCGTCAAGCTCGACAACGTCTTCCTCGTATACCAGGATACATACATCATGGGCAAGGACGGAGACAAGTACATGCACTCAACGGAAGTTGAAGTTCCCGACTGGGCTTACACGACAATGTAAGACTCCTTTCCCGGAGACTGAAGAGGAAGGCCGAAGGAGGCCTTCCTCGTTTGAATTTCCAGAGGGCGGGATATTCTTCTGTCCCGCGGTCTGAAAATTTAAACACTGGAGTACTGTTATGGATAATAAAGCTCCTTTACTGGAGGTAAGGAACGTAAGCAAGGACTTCTTCGGAAACAAGGTCCTTTCCGACATCAGCTTTACCATGGAGAAGGGACAGGTGCTCGGCCTCGTCGGAGAGAACGGTGCGGGTAAGAGCACACTCATGAAGATCCTCTTCGGCATGGATGTAATCAGGGAGACCGGAGGCTACGGCGGCGAGATTCTGATCGACGGCGAGCCTGTACACTTCAATACACCGTTCGATGCCCTCAATGCGGGAATCGGAATGGTTCATCAGGAATTCTCACTCATCCCCGGCTTCACTGCTGCAGAGAACATAGTTCTCAACAGGGAACCGGAGAAGAAGGGCTTCGTTGCAGATATCTTCGGAGAAAGGCTCAATCAGCTGGACCGCAGGGAGATGGACAGGATAGCAGGAGAGGCCATCGAGAAGATGGGCGTCCATATCGACAGGAATATGGTGATCAACCAGATGCCTGTCGGACACAAGCAGTTTACAGAGATAGCGAGGGAACTGAGCAAGGAGAATATGAAGATCCTCATCCTCGACGAACCCACCGCTGTTCTTACAGAAAAGGAGGCCGAGGCTCTCCTCTCATCCATAAAGGGTATTGCAGCAAAGGGAATATCTGTAATCTTCATAACACACCGTCTCCAGGAGATACTTTCGGTATGCGACAACGTCCTCGTCATGAGGGACGGCCTTATCGTAAAGGATGTAAAGGCCTCTGAAACAAGCGTTCCCGAGATATCACGGTGGATGGTCGGCCGCGGTAAAAGCGAGGATAAGAGTCAGATCACTGAAAGCGTCAAGAAAGAGGCGAGCGATGAAACTGTTCTCTCTATCTCACACCTCTGGGTTGATATGCCCGGTGAACTTGTCAGGGATGTCTCGCTTGAAGTGAAGAAGGGTGAGATTCTCGGAATCGGAGGCCTTGCAGGACAGGGTAAACTCGGAATCCCGAACGGCATCATGGGACTCTACGACGCCGGAGGGAAGGTCGTCTTCGAAGGGGAGGAGATTCCTCTCAACTCTCCGCGTAAATGTCTCGATGCCTCGATGGCATTCGTCAGCGAGGACAGACGGGGAGTGGGACTTCTTCTCGACGAGTCTCTCGAGTGGAACATTGCATTCACTGCGATGCAGGTAAAGAACAGCTTTGTAAAGAAAATGCTGGGAGGAGCTGTGAAATGGCGTGACGAGAAGGCCATTACGGCTGTGACGGAGAAGTACATCGACGAACTCAAGATAAAGTGCACGTCCTCGAAGCAGAAGGCGCGCGAGCTCAGCGGCGGCAACCAGCAGAAGGTATGCCTGAGCAAGGCTTTCGCACTCGAACCCAGGCTTCTCTTCGTCAGTGAACCGACGAGGGGCATAGACGTCGGGGCAAAGGCTCTCGTACTCAATGCACTAAGGTCATTCAACAGAGAGAGCGGCGTCACAATCGTCATGATTTCCTCCGAGCTCGAGGAACTCAGATCCGTCTGTGACCGTATAGCAATAGTATCCGGCGGAAAGGTTGCCGGAATTCTCCCGTCGTCGTCACCGAGCGAGGACTTCGGTCTCCTGATGGTGAGCAACGTAAAGTAGGGGGAGGTAATATGAGCGGAACACTTACAGTAAACAACAATGCCTTCAAGGAGAAAGTGGCGAAGGCCTGTGCGTCCTTCGGACTGCCGAGGCTCATCATAACGGGATTCCTTCTTGTGCTCTTTATCGCAGCACCCTTTGTAGGCTCGAACTTCTTCACTCAGATAACAAATACCATCAACCGTTTCAGCTGGAATGCGGTTCTCGTTCTCGCAATGGTGCCGATGATCCACTCGGGATGCGGACTGAATTTCGGTCTTCCTCTCGGAATCATCTCGGGGCTCCTCGGAGCGACGCTCTCTATCGAGTTCGGTTTCACCGGAATCGGAAGCTTCTTCATGGCGGTGCTTCTCTCCACTCCCTTCTCGATCATCCTCGGGGCTGGCTACGGCTGGCTTCTGAACAAGATCAAGGGCGGCGAGATGATGATTGCAACATACGTCGGCTTCTCGGCTGTCTCGTTCATGTGCATGATGTGGCTGCTGCTTCCTTATCATAGTCCGACAATGGTCTGGGGCTATGCAGGAAAGGGACTCAGAACGACAATCTCACTCGAGGGATTCTACAACGGTGCCCTCTCGAACTTTTTGAAGATCGAGATCGGACACTTCTCGTTCCCCACGGGCGCTATTCTCTTCTTTGCTCTTCTTGCTTTCCTCATGTGGGCTTTCCTCCACACGAAGACAGGAACCGCGATGACTGCGGTTGGTTCCAACCCGGTCTTTGCACGTGCAAGCGGTATAAACGTCGACTACATCAGACTGCTCTCCGTCATAATGTCGACATGGCTCGGAGCCGTCGGAATTCTTGTGTATGAACAGGGCTTCGGCTGGATACAGCTCTATATGGCACCGTTCAACATGGCACTTCCTGCAGTATCTGCAATACTCATTGGAGGCGCTACGGTAAACAAGGCAAACATCAGGAATGTCATCATAGGAACATTCCTCTTCCAGGGAATCGTCACAATGACGCCGACAGTCATCAACAACCTGATGATCGTCCTCACAGGTGAGGGGCTCGACATATCGGAGGTCATAAGAACAATCGTCTCCAACGGCATGATTCTCTATGCCCTGACAAGAAAGAGCGAGGTGGTAAGATGAAAAAGGTATTGAATTTCATAAAGAACAACTCCGTACCGCTCATGTTCGTGATCATATGTGCTGTCTGTATCCCGATCTCCGGCTTCTCATGGAGCTTCCTTCTGAGCGAGATCATCACACGTATAGCACGTAACTCGTTCCTCATCCTCTCGCTTCTCATCCCGATCATGGCCGGCATGGGTCTCAACTTCGGTATGACACTCGGGGCTATGGCAGGGGAAATCGGACTTATCCTGGTATCTGACTGGAGAATAGCAGGCATTCCCGGAATCATCCTGGCAATGATAATCTCAATTCCCATCAGCGTCTTCCTCGGATGGCTCTGCGGAACCATCATGAACAAGGCGAAGGGCAGGGAGATGATCACCGGCTACATCATGAACTACTTCGTAAACGGTATCTACCAGCTTCTCGTCCTCTTCGGCATGGGGGTGATAATTCCGATCATCCACAACGACATACTCCTTCCGAGAGGCTACGGTATCAGGAACACCGTCTCCCTTGCAGATATGAGACAGTCCCTCGACAACGCCGTTGCAATCCGAATCGGAGGTGTCAAGATCCCGGTGCTCACATTCGTCATCATCGCCCTCATGTGCCTCTTCATCATATGGTTCAGAAAGACGAAGCTGGGGCAGGACATGAGAGCTGTCGGACAGGATATGGAAGTCGCAAGAAGTGCGGGAATCGCCGTGGAGAGGACACGTGTCATTTCCATCATAATATCGACTGTGTTCGCAGGCTTCGGCATGATCATATACCTGCAGAACATCGGTAACCTCTCCACATACTCTGCGCACTCGCAGATAGGTATGTTCTGCATTGCGGCACTCCTCGTCGGCGGCGCATCTGTAGACAAGGCATCCATCGGCAACGTCTTCTTAGGCGTCACTCTCTTCCATCTGATGTTCATCGTCGCTCCGACGACGGGAACTGTCATAACGGGGGACTCGATGATCGGTGAATATTTCAGAGTCTTCGTATCTTACGGAGTCATAACGGTCGCACTTGCAATGTACGAAAGCAAGAAGAGACGGGTAAGGCGCGAGGGCGGCGCAGCGCTTGCGGCAGCACAGAAAGCAGAGGAGGCATAATATGAAGATCAACAGGACATTTATATTCAGGGCCGTTGCCGTTCTCCTTCTTGTCGCACTTGCCCTCACGATGCTCTTCATCGGACGCAAGCACATCGTCTACATCGACAACAAGAGTCTCGAATACGACGGCGGAAGTGTGTCTGCTCTCTACAAGATCGAGTACAAGAATGCTGCGGGAGAGACTAAGAAGCTCTACCAGAGGGAACGCGGTCAGATTGACCTTATGGGACAGCACAACACCATCACGCTCCTCGTGACGGAGAAGAAGGGAGGAGAGGAAGTCGAGAAAAAGATCAGGCTAGACATTCCGTTTGCCAAGGATGCCGTTGTCGTAAACATTCCGGCGCTCCTTGCCGGACTCGACGAGAGTATCTGGATGACAGACTTTGTCTCGCTCGCCACGACAAGCACGACGGCGGCGGAGGAAGAGGTCGTTCTGTCCGATGACTTCGGGCTCGGCGACGATTTCTGATTTCAAAGAGCAACACATCAAGCGCCATCCTCAGCGGTGGCGTTTTTCTTTCAGCCGTCATATACTCAATCCATGAAACTTCTAATTGATGATGCAGACATAAACGAAATAAAGAGACTCTATGAGTATTATCCCATAGACGGCGTGACGACAAACCCGACTATCCTCGCTTCTGTGAAGAGACAGCCCTACGAGGTTCTGAAGGAAATCAGAGCATTCATCAAGGACGGAGATCTCCACGTCCAGACCGTCGCTTCTACGGCAGACGGGATTGTCAGGGACGCAAAGCGGATTATAAGCGAGCTCGGCCATGAGACGTACATCAAGATTCCCGCAGTCAGGGAAGGATTCAAGGCCATGAAGACTCTCTCCGACATGGGTTACAAAGTTACGGGGACGGCTGTCTACACTCCTCTCCAGGCATATCTAGCGGCAAAGTGCGGTGCTCTCTACATAGCCCCATATGTCAACCGCATAGACAATCTCGGCTATGACGGAGTCGCGGAGGTCAAGAGGATGCAGGACATCTACGAAAATCACGGCTATAAGACCCAGATACTGGCAGCATCCTTCAAAAATTCCATGCAGGTATTAGAGCTCTGCGAATACGGCATAGGTGCCGTAACGCTCTCTCCGTCAGTAATCGACGGCCTTGTGAAGAACAGGGAGATCGAGAGTGCCGTCGAGGTCTTCAGAAAGGATTTCGAAGGCCTTGCCGGAAACGGAATGACAATGGAGAACATCTGATTGTTATATAAAGAGATAAACATGATAGGCGGGGTATCATGGCTCCGTCTTTTTTCAATCATTCCTGAGAGTGAATTATATCGTGAATAAATTCTGGATCTGATACCTTCAATAGGTTTTGATATTATTTATCATGCTATTTTAATTCCTATATAGGAATATAAAGACTATTATAAGTATTAACAATGATATGGCATAAAGAATGGTGGCCTGTTATGTGTGAACCCCCGCGCTGGGTGGTGAACCGGTAGTCTGTTTCAAGAGAACCGTGGAGAACTGTTATGTTTCAACACCGGAAAATAACAACAACTGTGAAACTAAAAAACGATAAATCAGTCTTATACAGTTTAACTTTGAGGCGATTTCAATTGAGAGAAGAAAGTACTGGGAATTGTTATCCTGCCGGCATATCCAACGTTGAGATGCCTCTTCATGATGAATACACCGTATGTCACCTTTTTTCAACATGGAACCAATGACACCAGTAAAGTCCGGAGTTTGACACTTACTTTTTTACTGCCGCGTTTTTTAAACGGCCAAACATAACCTTCACAGTTTATCCCGTGAAGGCCCTTTCATTAGTTAGTTCAGCCTTCTTCAATAAAGTTGCCGTTTGTGTTAGTATTTCGAGCGGCATTTTCATCATTCATTGGAGTCTTCTTCGACTGATTTGTGTTTCTTTATTAAGTTTTAAGAGATTCCGCTGAATGGTGAATTATTTTCCTTTTTTTGTTCTCCCTTTCATAAGAGCTTTTCTTGTTCTTACGCTGCTGTACATTCCTCTTATATATAAGAGAAATGTTATGCCACTTCCTTTCATGCATTCTTTGTACATAGAGGAGAAACTGTCCTGTTTTGACATCTTTCGTGTCCGTCAGTGCGACATCCCGCGTTTATGCGTAATCTGCAGAAAAATAATTCTGTCGAAAAATGGCTGTTTTATGCTGTTGCTGTAATCTGTTCAAAACTCCGGTTCTGAGCCTTTTTCAGGAATAACGTCTCCCTTTCTTTTGTGATATACTCTTTCCCGGAGGGGATTATGGAAGTCAGAGACGGTAAGAAGAAGCGCACATTCGATACCTCAGACAGGATTTCGACGGGGAAGTTCATTGCTCTTATTCTTCGTCATAACCCCTCCGTCGTCGGCATGTGTGTCGACGGGAACGGATGGGCGGATGTTGATGAGCTCATCAAAAAGCTCAAAATCACAAAGGCTTTTCTTGAGGAGATTGTACGCCTCGACAACAAGAGCCGTTTTTCATTCAACGACGACAGGACTCTGATAAGGGCGAACCAGGGCCATTCCATTCCCGTTGATGTCGGTCTCGAGGAGGCTCTCCCTCCCGATATCCTTTATCACGGGACGGGGGAGAAGTTCGTTTCCTCCATCGAGAGGGAAGGTCTTATTCCGAAGTCACGCCTCTATGTTCATCTCTCCACCTCCTATGATACGGCTCTCTCTGTCGGCTCGAGGCACGGAAGAGCTGTCGTCTTTATTGTCGACTCGGCGAGGATGAGGGCTGACGGTATTCCTTTCTTCATCTCGAAGAACGGCGTATGGCTGACGAAAAGGGTGGATGAGGAATACATCGAAAAAATAACAGCCCCCGCATTCGGAGGCTGCACCTGATGAGCTGATGCTCTCAGTAGTTGTTGAAGCCGAATGTGAACCCGACATAAGGCTGTACTTCATATCCCACTCTCTTGAGGTCTGCCACTTCTGTTGAATATCTGGAGCCTTCTCTGTAGATACCTGTGTAGAATGTTGCTGCAACGTTGGCGCCTGCCCTTATTCCGAACGAGCCCATGCTGTCGAAGTTCGTATAGAAGCCGAGGCCGGCGACAGTCTGGAGTTCAACCTTTGAAATCGTATAATTGCTGTAGATGATGTAGTATGCATCTGATGTGTCGATAATCGTGGATGAACCGTAGTTTGTAGCTTTGTCATACGTGACCCCGAAGCCCAGTCTGAGATCGAGACCTGCTGTGTTGGAGAGAGGGATTCTTCCTACCATACCGAACTGTGTATAGACAGGGAAGTCTCTGTACTCGAATGCCTGGGACTTGCCGTCGACGTCGCTCTTGAGAGGAACTGTCAGGCCGACGTTTGTGAAGAGACCTACGTAGTTGTTGAGGTAGTAGTCATAGTCGAATGCAAAGCCGGCACCGCTGAGCTTGTTGACGGATGTTGTACTTCCACGTGTTGATGTCATCTTTCTGTAGTCGCCGACAGCTCTTACTGTGAGAACCTCATCGGGGAGTGTACCTGCGCTTAAAGCGAGAAGGGCAGCCATCATGATTATCAAAAGGGCGGATAATTTCTTCATTATTCTTTTCTCCTATCCGCGGCATTCTAGCAATAGTAAGCGTGAAGGGGAAGAGGGTGAGATGTTTAATTTATGCAATCTTCATGAATTGTTAAGAATTTGACATATATTCGAATGTATTTGACATTCCTCACCGATGCTTCAGAATTAAAGAGGAGGTCTGGCTGTGTCAGCTTATCTTGTTGCTTGCGCACTTATCGGGATTGCGGTGGATATTTGGTTCATAAAGACGGAGTATGAGGGGAAGATGGCTCAGGCCACTGCTCTCAAGGGAACGGCATCCCTTTTCTTCGTGCTCTTCGGTCTTATATGCTATCTGGAGAACGCAAGTACATTCGGCGCTCTCGTTCTCTCCGGCCTCGTACTGGGCATGCTCGGCGATATCTTCCTGAACCTCAGAAACTGCTTTGAGGGCTCAAAGTCGATGAAGATATTCGCCATGGGTATTCTTTTTTTCCTCTCGGGGCATTTTCTGTATATCGCATCGCTTCTGAACCGTGATGCTTCCGTCCTCGGCTATGCCTCTCTCGTCACCGCAGTCCTCTCGCTTCTGTCCATTCCGCCTCTCATGAAGAGGATATCGGCCCCGAGCAGAGGTCTCAGGATATTCGGCTGGGTCTACCTTGTTGTCGTAATCGCGATGTTCTCATCGTCCCTCGTACTTCTCTTCATGAACGGGGGAGGAGGCTGTGAAGCAGTCTTCACAACAGGCGCTCTTCTCTTCGTCGTCAGTGACTTCATCATGATCTACTACAGTTTCGGCCGTAAGATAAAGCCTCTCAGGGCTGTCAATCTCCTCTCTTATTATGTAGGACAGCTTCTCATTGCCCTTACGATACTTCTCGCCTGATAATATCATCAAAAATAAAAGGGAAAACTTTGTGGCCCGCCACATTAAAAGGAGGAAACATGAAAGAAGGAACAAAGAGGTCATTTCTTGTTCTCGCCGTTCTGCTTCTCGTCATCTTCTCAGCCATGACTGCAGCGGGGAAGATTCAGACCGGAAACGGAAAAGTCGATGTGACGGAGGGCTGGATTGAAACCGACGTGGGAGATCTCAGCTACAAGCTCTATACTCCGGAAAGTGCAACGGAGGAGAATCCCGCACCGGGCGTTCTTCTTCTCCACGGCTATCAGAACGACCACGAAACAAATGCATACTACGCCATCGAGCTGGCACGGCGCGGCTGTGTTGTTCTCTCTCTCGACGAGTACGGACACGGCTCGAGCAGGGCAGGGCTTATAAGCCGCGGCTACGTCAACCACAAGGTCACAGTCAATTACGGCGAGGACAGTGAGGAGGACGGCACTTTCAAGGTCATCAGCGGTCAGACAAGATACAAGGTTCTGATGAACTTCTCGAACCTCTCGTTCTTCGACGGGCACTATACGACAGACAGTGACGGCAACGTCCTTACTGACAGCTCTGCCGGCGGCTGCTATGCCTATGCCTTTCTTTCAACACTACCCAATGTTGATTCTTCGAGAATGGTGGTGTCGGGACACTCGATGGGGACATGGTCGAGCTGGTCTGTCGCCGCTCTCTTCTCCGGGACAGATATCGCACCGAAGGCTGTCGTGCTGCAGTGCGGCGAGCTCTTCAGAGAGAGTGCCTACGACGCTTCTTCAATCTCCTTCAACAACGTTCTTCTCCTGCAGGCTAAGTGGGATGAGTTCAGCTACTTCAGAGATTACAGGAGGGTTGTGGACGATTCTCTTCTCGAAAGTGATCTCAGACGGGAGTTTCTCGGCACAGGAGGCGGCAGCGGGGAGTGGAACAGAACATACGGCTCCTTTGATGAGGGAAGCGCAAGGCGTATGGAGCTTTTATATACCAATCACCGTCTCACAACGCATAACAGTCACGGCCTCAGTACAGCTATCGGATGGATAGACTCCGCTGTCTCACTCCCCACATCACTCTCTCCTGACAATCACATAGCAATGTACAAGGAAGTGCTGGTGCTTGTAGCGATGCTTTCTGCAGTATTCAGTACACTTCCTCTTATGAACATTCTTCTCGAGACTCCTTTTTTCAGAGGCATAAAACAGCCTCTTCCTCCTGCAGAGTATGCAAAAACCAACGGTAAGTGGTGGAAAGGAGCTGTTATTACGATGCTCATCGCGGCGTCGACATACCCCTTCATGACACAGCTCGGACACGGTCTTCTGCCACTTCCCGAGAAGATCTTCCGCATGACGGTCGGAAACGGATTTCTGGCCTGGTATCTTCTTCTGATTGTAATAATGGTAATAATGACTGTCATCTCCCTCAGAAAGAACAGAAAGAAGGGGAGGAGAGACTCCTTCTACGATATGGGGCTTTCGACGAAGGATGACGGCGGCAGAATAAGCTGGTCTCTTCTAGGCCTGTCGGCTCTTCTTGTTCTCTGTATCCTCGTCTACATGTACATAATCCTCCTCATCTGTGAGAAAGTGTACCTCCTCGACTTCAGATTCATATGGCCGTTCTTCCGCACATTCGACCGGGCAAGGTTCGGACAGTTCTTCGTGTACTTCCCGGTATTCGCACTTTTCTTCATCCTCAACAACAGCAGGATAATGGCCTCTTCGAGAACAAAGGCCCTCTACACGGAAGGGGCGAAGGGCTTCTGGTCATCATGGTGGAGGAATGCATTGATGATGGTCGGAGGAATTCTCATCATCGTCCTCATCGAATACATTCCGTTCTTTTTAGATATAGGACCCGGCGCCGATGTGCTCTTCGGCTCCACGTTCGGAGGCCCGTTCATGTCGCTTCTGATTCTCTTTGTGCCCCAGGTCGTCGTCTTCAGTCTCCTTGGAACATATGCATACCGCAGAACCGGCTCCGTCTATACGGGGGCTCTCCTTATTGCCTCTCTTGCATGCTGGATAGTCACCGGCGGCTCGTCGATGATGTAAGAAAGGGGGCTCCGGAAGGGAGCCCTCGACCGTATCTGCACCATTTATTCTCTCTTTTCTTTTTCCTTCAGGTGTGCATCGAGGTATTCCGATGCACGCGAGAGGATGTTCTGTATCGAGATGTCGGCCTCATATGCGTCGCGCCTCTTTAAGGCCTCGGTGAGAGCGCGGTACATCGGGATGCTCTCCTCGAGTTCATCACGGTTTTGGTAGTGTTCCCTTATGAGGTTACGGATCATCTTCTCGAAACTCTGGAATACCATGTAGTAAGCGCCGTTGCCGCTTATTTCGGCAATGCATCTGTGGTATTCATAGATGGCATCTGAAGCTCTCTCCGGATCGGGAGCGGAGAGAATTCCTTTTGTCTTCTTCTCGAGTTCCTTCATTCCCTCTTCGGTAACCTTGAGACAGCAGAGTCTCACGCACTCTCTTTCGACGAGGATTCTCAGATCCATGAAATCCCTGAAGATTTCAGGAGCTATGAGCGATGAGTCATAGCTCATGATGGCGCCTAGAGTCTCGGGCGTCGCCCTCTTTGCATAATCTGTGACGTACGTTCCCTTACGCGGGACTATCGTGACGAAGCCCATCCTTTCGAGGTCCAGAACTCCCTGATTGATGGAGCCCCTGCTCATGCCCTCCTCCTTTGCAAGATTTCTCTCGGGAGGCAGTTTGTCCCCGGGTTTGAGGGCACCTGAAAGTATTCTCGATTTGATTATTTCTACAAAGGTTGATTTAAGGCTTTCCTTACCTGCCATCTTTCTCTCCTCCTTTTTCCTCTTCTCCGATTTTAATCCATCATAATTGCAAAAGCAAGTGTGACAACAAAAAACAGAACCAGAGCTCCGGAATCACTCCGTTTTTCAAGGAAAGACTGTCGTTTATCATGACTGTGGCTGAACCACATTGAAAAAGGCGGACACCTTCATCCGCCCTTATCGGCTGCCGTCCGGCAATCACCAGTATCCGCCGGGAACCTCTATCACGAGATCGGACACCGCAAACGATGCGCATGGATGTATGTAGCCGTACTTCTTATCTGCCCAGCGCCGTCCCTCGTTCTCCTCCGGGATATAGACAGAGCCCGAAAGGAGGCGCGAGCGGCACCATCCGCATTCTCCCGAGCGGCAGCGTGAGGGGGATTTTATCCCGGCTCTCTCGAGGGCTGTGAGGACAGTCTCTCCGGCTTCCGCCCTGACTGTGTATTCATCAGGCCCCTGTTTGACCGAGATTGTGAATATCCTGTCCTTCGCCTCTGCAGGGTAGTCGTCACTTTCCCACGGTGTCTTCGTGACGTCTGTCATCTTGTGTCTGAAGAGACGAGCCGGCAGAGCGAGCTTTTCGATCTCGGATTTGACAAATCTGTACATAGCCTCCGGCCCGCAGAGGAAGACGGAATACTCTCCGTCCTCCGGCGCATACTTCTTTATAAGACCGGATGTGATGAATCCCTTTTCCCGGCCTTCAATATCCTCATCGGAGAGGACATGGATGACCTTGACGGAAGGACAGACGGAAGTAATTTCTTCGAGTTCGTCCCTGAAGAGAATCGAGCTCTCCGTTCTCGAACCGTAGAGGAGGGTGAGGGAGAAATTCTCGACTCCGTCCCTTATCGCCTTCGCCATCGACAGGAACGGTGTTATACCGGATCCCCCCGCGAGAGCGATGACAGTCTTCTCGTCCCTGAGGTCCTCGTAGTAGAACTGCCCCTGGGGCTCTGTTGTGACAACACTGTCTCCTTTCTTCCAGTCAGAGAGGATTCTTTCTGCTACAAAGCCTCCCGGGTTTGAGCGTACCGTTATCTCATAGCGCCCTTTGAGTGCATCAAGGGGGGAGGAGGAGAGGGAGTAGGCACGTGTGACTGCACTCTTTCCGATATTCATTTTGACGGAGAGGTACTGTCCGGCACGGAAGAAGGGGAGGGGCTTTCCGTCGGGACGGGTCAGCACATATGTCTTCGACGCTGCGTTTCCGTGTTCGATTATGTCGGCTATGACGAGGTGGAGGATGCCGGGATGGAGATGCTCTGCATTCGTATTCATGGCAAAGGTTCCCGTTATTTCCTTCTCCGGGGCCCTCTCGATGACTTTCTCCCGTGTCTTTGCCAGGTTCTTGAACTTCAGCATGTCTGCGAGTCCCACCGGAGAGACCTTAACTTTGAGTGCCATTATCTTCACCTCCCGTCTTTTTCATATCTGAGAGAGCACTTCGTGCCATCTCGAGGCCGCTCATCATCGTCGACGAGTAGCCGTCGCCCCGTGGCCCGGACGTTCCGATGGGCCTGAGGCCCTTTACAGGATAATCGGAGCCGACCATCATCATCCTTGCAATCAAACCGTCCCAGTCCCTCGTCTCATAGCCGTAGACCGAGCCTTCGGGAACTCCGAGATAGCGGCAGAAGGTCCAGGGGGAGCTTACCTCCATCTCCTCGATGTGGCCCTCGAGTACAATTCCGGTCTTATCTTTCAGGGATTTCAGGAATTTCTTCGCCCCTTCCGTCTTGAAGCGGAAGTAATCCTTCTCTTCGAGGCCGTTCCAGTCATCCGGGGAGCCGAAAGTCGTAAAAGAGCATACGCATGTCCCTTCGGGTGAGAAGGAGGGATTGGCGATGTTGTAGCAGAGGAAGATCGAGAAGTCGTTCGTTTCCATCCCGTTCATCATGTTTCTGTATTCAACGGCGGAATCTGCAGTTCCGGGAAGGAATATGGAGTAGTCCCTGATCCCGAGCTCCTCCGCCGTCCTGTCGAGGCAGAAGTATGCTGTGTACATGCGTCCTCCGAAGACGCCGCCGCGTGCAGCGCTGAGCTTCTTCTCACGCGCCGGAACAAGAGAGTGCGGCATCATCTTTCCGTATATTATATCGGGATTGATGTTTGCAAGGACGTAGTCCGTCTCGATCTCGCCGAGATTTGTCTTTATGCCCTTAATCCTGCCGCCGTCGAAGAGGAACTTCTCTGCTCTGCAGTTGAACCATATCTCACCGCCGAGCTCTCTGAATCTCTCGACCATCGCAGTCGAAAGCTCGTGGGATGTGTGTGCCGGAATATATGCGCCGCGCGATATATATGTATGGACCATTGCCGTGTAGTGGACGAAGGAGAGGTGCTCGAGGTCGACTCCGAGATAGCTCCAGTATGTTGCGAGTATATCCTGGCAGCGAAGTGGAAGCTTCATGGCATCGAAGACCTTCTTCACGGAGTAGGAACCCGTTCTCAGAAGGTTGGGGTACTTTGCCATGAGAACGCTGCTTTCCGCCTTTCCTCTGCTTCCTGTTATGTATGCCAGTCCGTCCATCACCTCCCGGAAAAGATCGAAGAGGTCTGTCATCTTCTCCCTCGATCCCGGAACATATTTCTCCATGGCGGCGATGAAGTTGTCGATTCCGGCAGGCATGGTGACGTCCATATCTCCGCCGTCGGTGTATTTTGTTACGACGCGGTAGCAGTCGGGAATTTCGATCCAGTTCAACTCCACTCCAAGCTCGTCCAGGAGCCTTCTCACGCCTCCGGGATTGTCCGCCGGGCCGTAATCACAGAGCTCGTGAAGTGACGGTTCTATTTCGAACCTTCCCCGCACAAAGCTTGTTGCACATCCTCCCGGAAGGTTGTTCTGTTCGATGAGAAGGGTCTTCTTTCCCGCCCTGCGGCATTCAAGTGCTGCGACAAGTCCCGCATTTCCCGCACCGACGACAACGACATCATACTTCGGCATATTGTCCTCTCTTACAGTGGCTCTGCCACTCAAACAGAAGGAAATTAGCACATATCAGGAGGGCGGGCAAGAACAAGTTGTCTCCATTGTGTCGGTACAGGGAGACTCTTTTTTACTCTAATACCGTCTCTCCGCTTTTTCAAAAAAGAAGGAGTTGATAAAATCG
>CAVFZO010000048.1:0-16412 GCA_963626925.1 Clostridium sp. AM49-4BH | reverse complement strand
CAGAAAAATAATGTCAGTTAAATAGTTTTCGTGTCAACACGGAAGAAATTCAGGTTTACATGTGTTATAAATCAAAAATAAGGTTAAATCAGGTGGCTTACACATTTTCCGGATGTCGTTTTCCGATGAAGGAGAACGTACATTCCGTATCGGGATCAAGAGGATAGACGGGTCGGGTGATGTTTCTGTACGGAAGCCGGGAGAAGATCTCGTTCGTACTTCCGTCTGTAAGCACCATGACGGAAGAACGTGCTATCGCCCTTATCTCAGGCTCGAGATAGCCGAGTTTGACGACTATCGCACTTCTCTTCTCCGGCTCTACGCCGAGCGCCCTCATCATCCCGGGGTCATAGCATCCCACATGTTTATTTGTCACTACAATGTCGACGCCGAAGGCAGATACAAGGGCGAGATCCGCTCCTCCGGCGTCCTCCCAGTTTCGTCTTACGGCCTTCACTGTACCCTCGAGAGCGATGGGTGTACTTGTCTTTCTGTCGAATGAGGCTCCGAGATTACCGTGCACTCTTCCTCCCTCCCCGGCCGCGACGGCAAGAGCGCAGAAAGAGGGATCGTAGAATCCCTGATAGAGAAGCGGAGGATCGAGGGCGGTAAGACGGCCGTCTGCGATAATAGCCTTGAGGAAGCTCGTCACGTCCCCGGAGGAGCCCGCTGTCGGGTTGTCTCCGCTGTCAGAGAGTACGACAGGCCATTCACCCTCCGAGATGGTCTTTACTGTCCAGTCCAGGGCATCACTAACTTCCATCGTCCTGTTGTAGAACCGGAATTCACATCGCCGCTCCCAGAAGATGCGCCCCAGCTCCATTGCTTCTCTCTCCGCGCTTTCCTCTTTGTCGTCTGTAACAACAAGAGCTGTAACTCCGTTTTCGCTGACATCGGCCCACGGAAATCCCAGAAGGTATGAAGCCGCCATTATATGGGGTTTTCTTTCGTATTCACGTAGGAGGTCCGTAAGGCTCTTCATGGGTTCGACACTCGTCTCGGACTGCTCGCCGGCAAGAAGAAAAGGCAGATGCACAGCCGCCATTCGGGGCCTGACGCCCTCTTCAAGTACACGTTTCGTGATTTCGGCCGCGTGTATCCCGGTCTCGTAGGTGTCTGTATGAGGAGCGCACTTGTAGCCGACAAAGCAGTCTGCATTATCCATCATTCTCCCTGTCACCGTCGCATGCATGTCGAGCGTCGTTATTACAGGGATATCCGGAACGACGGCTCTGATTTCCTCGAGAAGATATCCTTCGGCTTCCCCCAGATTCTCAACACGCATGGAGCCGTGAAGACTCAGGCAGAGTGCATCTACGGGGAGTGCCGCCTTCAAATCCTGAATGAACTCATCCTTGAGGAGCATAAAATAATCCCTGTCCCATTCGCCGTTCGGCACTGCACGGGCGAAAAGTCCGGGCACAACCTCATAGCCTGAGGCGAGAAGAGTCTCGACAACTCCGCAGATGGAGCTCTTTCCTCCCATTTTCAAAAGCTCGTCTCCTCTTGTGACACGTATGTCTTCCTTTCCCGTGATAATCGGGTTGAAAGTATCGGATTCGTGGTGGAAGCCACCTGTGAATACTCTCTTTTTCATTACCTTCCCTCTCCTGCCATCTCGACTATATTCCTCACACGGGAGGAATCTGTCTCCGTGAGCAGGAACTCGCTCTGCCGGAGCATTCCTCCCATGTAGATGTGCCCCGGATGGAATGTCATCCTTGATGCTCTCTCTCCCGGAAGATATACATGGTATTCCTTTGCGCCTATCTTCCCATCGAGTTTCTTGAAATTCCTCTCCGTAATTCCACAGCCCGGCATAACGATGATCCTCTCCCCCGCAGCCTTCACAAGAGAAGAGAGCAGATCCGCCCCCTCTGCGACCGTAGCCTCCTGTCCGCTTGAAAGAATACGGTCAAAACCGAGCTCTATGATGCGCTCAAGAGACGAAAATGCATTACGTGTCATATCGAAAGCCCTGTGGAAAGTCGCCTCCATCGGACGCGATGCTTCCCTCAGAAGACGACACCTTTCATAGTCGACATCTCCCTGAGGCGTCAGAATACCGAAGACAACGCTTTCGGCCCCCTCATCTTTGAAAACCTTCACATCCTCCATCATCACATCAAACTCGTCGTCCGAATAGCAGAAATCCCCGCCGCGGGGTCTTATCATGACGCTGATGGGAAGCGATGAGAGCTTTCTTGCCCTGCGGAAGGTACCGACTGACGGTGTCAGTCCGCCCTCGAAGAGATCGCTGCAGAGTTCCACTCTGCCGGCTCCCCCTTCCTCTGCTCTGAGCACAGACGATGCCGATTCAAGACAGATTTCGATTATCTTTCCTTTCATTTTGTTAATCCTTTCTCTTTGTAAGTTTTATTCTGAAGTTTCCAATAACGGCTTCTGGCCTTTTCATAGGAGCACCGGGAGTGTGGAAGACAACCATCTCACGCCCCGCGGAAAGCCGGACGGAGGATGAAACTACACCGCCGGATTCTCCCCTCTTCATCGAAAAGACGAATGTGTCTTCATCTGTTTCGATACACATCTTCAATTCCTCTTTCAAAGGCTCGTCGAGTTCATATGACAGAATGTAGTCACCGTCATCCTCGATGAGAACATTCCACCTCCATCCCGTGACGATACCCTTCAGCGAGTAGTATTCCCTTCCGCTGTATCGGGAGAGCTCGGTTGCGTCTGCCCGGGAGAGAACGGAAAGAGGATGAAAAGTCCTCGGATTTTCCTTTCTCAGAAGTCCTCCCTCCTTTTCGAAAAGCCTCCCCGCACCCCTGATTACGTCACGCTCGAATTCCACGACGCTTCCGTCACCTCTGAGACCGATGTTCAGGAGGTAGTTTCCTCCTCTTTCAACAACGCCCTTTACACTGAGAGCAATCTCCTCAATCTTTTCTCCTGGATTCTCCCTCTTCTGCCAGCTGCGGTATCCCCAGGTTGAGTGGTAGATGGTTGCCGGAGTCTGCCAGGGCACGTCGAGCGTGCACTCCGGATAGCAGTTGTCGCCCATAGTCACAAAGTCGCCACGGTCGTTCCACACACGTCCGTTGACCATGATTGAACTCTGGAGAGTATGTGCCATCTCATAGACACGCTCTGACTGCTCTTCTGTCGGTGCACCCATGTCCATCCAGAGCTCGCATACATCTCCGTATGATGAAAGGAGCTCCTCAAGCTGGGCCATGTTGTACTCCATGTGTTCATCTGTGATGATATCGGAATTGTGGTCGCTTATCGGAACCGCAAGAGGAAAGTGCCAGTCGATCCACGAAAAATAGATACCGAATCCCAGTCCCTTTCTCCTGCACTCATCAGAGAGCTCCCTAACAAGGTCCCTCCCTGCGGGGGCATTCACACTGTTGTAGGCTGTGGTCTTTGTGTCGAAGAGACAGAAACCGTCGTGATGTTTGGAGACCATGACAATGTACTTCATGCCGGCTTCGAGAGCAAGCTCACATATTGCTCCCGCGTCAAATGCTTCTGCCGTAAAGCTCTCCATGAGAGCCTCGTAGTCAGCCTGGGGAACCGGGCCGTGGGAGAGTATCTGCTCACTGTAGCCCTTTTCGACAATCTTTCCGTCCCATACACCTCCGCAGAGGGAATAGAGTCCGTAATGAATAAACAAACCGTACTTCAGACCGAGCCATTTCTCCACGGCTTCTTTTTCTTCTCTGCTGATCCACTCTCTTTTCATGATTCCGATTATAAGGCAGAGATGCTGGAGAGAAAGAGTATTTTCGTTCTTGAGGGAACTGTGCTGTATACTCCGGAAGACAAATCAGGCGTCGTTTTTTGAAAGCTTTATTTCCTTTCAGATAAAAGACCCTTCAGTTTCCATCCTTGTACCTTCCTTTCGAAAATCAACGCTTTCGACTCCTTCCCTGCTCCCGGATTATTGACTCATGAAGAAGAATGTTTTCTCCCCGAAGCTCAACCACATTCTGAAAAAGGCGGGGAAGCACTGGCAGTTCTACCTCATCACGGCGCTTCCGCTTGTCTTCTTTCTGGTCTTCCGCTACGCTCCGATGTACGGAATCCTCCTGGCATTCAAACAGCGCTATTCTCCGACGAGGGGAATCAGGGGAAGCCTGTGGGCCGGAAATTACGGATTCGGACAGTTCGTGAAGTTCTTCTCCAATCCCTCGGCACTCAGGACGATGTGGAACACATTCTCCATCAGCATGTATGCCATAGCCGCATCCATTCCCGTCGCCGTGATCCTTGCCATCTCCCTCAACGAATGCCGTTCGAAGAGATGGAGAAAGACGGTGCAGCTTGTAACCTATGCCCCGTACTTCATTTCGACGGTCGTCATGGTATCGATACTCATGCAGTTCCTCGATCCGGCAATCGGCCTCTTCAATGCCCTGAGGAGGCTCTGCGGCCTCGAGAGCATGAACTACATGGGAAACGCGAAGCTCTTCAAGCACATATATGTCTGGTCGGCAATCTGGCAGAACACGGGATACAACGCAATCATATACCTCGCGGCACTGACGGGAATAAGCCAGGACCTCTATGAGGCGGCGAGAGTCGACGGCGTCAACAGATGGCAGAAGATATGGCACGTCGATCTTCCCTCGATAAGAGGAACGATCGTGACCATGTTTATACTCAACATGGGATACGTGATGAGTCTGGGATTCGAGAAGGTCTTCCTCATGCAGAACCCTCTGAACCTCGAATCCTCCGAGATTATGTCGACATACGTATACAAGATGGGGCTCATCGGCAGTGACTTCGCCTACTCTACGGCCATCGACCTGCTGAATTCGGTTATAAACATAACCCTCATCCTCCTGTTCAACAAACTCTCGAAGACAGTATCGAAGGAGGGAGGCCTATGGTAAGGAAAAGAATCTTGAAGGTACGAGAATCGGGTGCCGACAGAATCTTCACCATCGTCAACACCGCATTTCTGGTCTTCTTCTTCGTCATCGTCCTCTATCCCCTCGTCTACATCCTCTCCTCTTCCTTCAGCAACGCACAGAAGGTTGTACAGAACAGGGTGTGGCTCTGGCCGGTCGACCCTGATGTGGAGGCATACAGGGCGGTCTTCAGGAACAAGGACATCCTCACGGGGTACCGCAACTCCCTTCTCTATGTCCTTCTCGGAACTGTGATATCTGTTCTACTCACCATGTTCCTGGCCTTTCCGCTCTCGAGGAAGGAGTTCTACGGAAGAAAGACTGTAACGAAGCTCATTCTCGTCACGATGCTCTTCTCCGGGGGCATGATCCCGCTCTACCTTGTGGTGAAGAACCTCGGCCTCTACAACTCGGTGTGGGCTATGGTCCTTCCGAATGCCGTCTCGGTTTGGAATGTAATCATTACACGGACATTTCTCGAGCAGAACATCTCCGACGAGCTCTATGATGCGGCGCAGATCGACGGATGCTCCGATATCAGATTCCTCTTCGAAATCGTCTTCCCCCTTTCGGGAGCCATCGTGGCCGTCCTCGCCCTCTTCTACGCAGTTGCACAGTGGAACAAATACATGGATGCACTTCTCTATCTGCAGGACAGGAATCTCTATCCTCTGCAGATAGTTCTCCGGAACATCCTGATCGTCAACAGCTCCACCCCGAGCATGATGACAGATACTGTCGCTGCAGCGAAGTATCAGGGACTGAGTCAGACTGTGAGGTATGCCGTGATAGTCGTGGCAAGTCTTCCGCTTCTCGTGGCTTATCCCTTTGTGCAGCGCTTCTTTATAAAGGGCGTTCTTGTCGGTTCGGTAAAAGGCTGAGGAGCCTTTCCAGATAAAAACAAATGGAGGTTTTTATGAAAAGAATCATCGCTTTGATTGTCGTTGCAATGATTATTTCAACGATGCTTTTTGCACAGAGTGCAAAGGAGAAGATGACAGAAGTGGAGTATACCCCGAACGGCACCTACCCCATCGTCACGACTCCGATCACAGTCGACATCATGGTCGTCCAGGCTCCGTGCGTCGAAGATTTCAACACCAATGAATTCTCGGCATACATGGCCGAAAAGACTAACGTCAATGTCAACTTCATCATGGTACCGGAACAGACGGCGAAGGAGAAGCTGGCGCTGACGCTGGCATCCGGCGACTACCCCGACGCTTTCCTGGGTTTCGGAATCTCGGGAGACCTCGAGGCGACATACGGCTCCCAGGAGCATCTCTTCCTCCCGCTGAACAAGTACTATTCAGAGGAATGGATGCCCAACATGATGAAGGCTCTCGAAGACTTCCCCGGCTCTCAGGGCTATATGACGAACATCGACGGCAACATCTATTCGCTGCCGCGTCTCGAGGGATGCTTCCACTGCTCGAACCAGGCGAAGATGTTCGTCTACCAGCCGTTTCTGGACGCACTGGGACTCAGCGTTCCCACGACGACAGACGAGTTCTATGAAGTGCTGAAGGCTATCAAGACGAAAGACCCGAACGGCAACGGAAAGAATGACGAGATACCGCTTGCCGGATCCATCATCGGATGGAGCGACAACCTCGAGAGATATCTTCTCAACGCATTCATCTACTGCGACCTTGTGACCGACATCAATTCAAGCTCGACAAGCGGACTGGGCTTCATCATGAACGGATCGGCTGTGGACACCATCGTCAACAAGGACGCATACAGAAAGGGCCTGGCATATATCGCGAAGCTCTACAGGGAAGGCCTGATCTACAACGGTTCATTCACACAGGATTCCAACCAGCTGACACAGCTCGTGGAGAGCTCTGCCGAGCCGACAGTCGGCTTTGCAACGGGAGGCTGGAGAGGACAGTTCACGGCAATCGGCGGCGAACGCTTCAAGTCCTACAGAGCCATCGCTCCTCTGAGGGGCCCCGACGGAGTACAGGAGGCTGCAAACTTCTTCCAGGTTCCGGGTGCCGGTGCTCTTGTGATATCATCAAAGAGCAGATATGCAGATGCAATCATCAGATACTTCGACTACATGTTCACGGAGCAGGGTCTGCTCGAACAGAGAAACGGATTCGAGGGCACGGCATGGACATGGGCTGAGAAGGGACAGGTCGGTCTTGACGGAGAAGCTGCCGTCTGGCAGGAGAAGATACTCTGGAACGACAAGGATCCCCAGAACGTTACCTGGATACAGGTTCTCTGCGGTTCCTTCTCCTACAGGCTCAAGAACGGACTGGCACAGTCGCCGGTGACAAAGGACAATCCGTCATATTATCTTGCAGCCAACAACGAGAAGACACTCTATGACGAGACAGCTGAGCTCTACAAGCCGTATTCGCACACCGAGTACCAGGTGCCGACGCTGAAGTACACGGCGGAGGAGAACGAGAAGTACAACACAATCAGGGTTGAACTTGCCAACTACATCCGCCAGAGTGCCGTCAAGTTCATGGTCGGTACGCTCGACGTCAACAACGACGCCGTATGGAACGAATATGTGGCGAATCTCGAGAAGCTCGGACTGAAGACATGCATCGAGAGTATGCAGACTGCATACAACAGGCAGTACGGGAAATGACGGAAAACGAAGAGTATTACCGTCCGGCACGCCGCCGGGCGGTTTTTCTTCACACTCCTTCCGCGATACAATCGCAGATCTGGAGCCCCTCATAGTAGGAAAGAGGCCTGTCACGGTAGTAATCGTCCTTCGTCTCACCGCTAGATGACGAGAGGACCCTTCCCTCTCTGTCGAGAAGCACGAATCCCGGTATCCAGAACTTCGGGACGGATACAAGCTTCATGATCCCCGTCTCCTCCCGGTAACGGACAGGAACATACGGAAAGTCGTAGTCTCCCTCTTCGAGGAAGGAAAGAAGATCCTCGTCGCTCATGTCCCTCTCGTGTCCGGCGAATATGAACATTACATTCCCGTACATTCGCCTCAGGCGGTGCACAGTCTCCTTCAGCGTCTCCTGATACTCCATGCAGTAGGGACACCATGAAGCGGCATAGTATATGAGATAGTACTCAGAGTCGAGCTTCACAGCCTTCCCGTCACGAGTGAGACATTTTCCCTCCCAGGAGGAGGGAAAGCGGGTGCTCTCCGCCTCCGTTGTCGCACACGAGGAAAGGAGACAGATGACTGAGACGACGGCCAATATGCAAAAAGCAACTCTTTTCATGTCAAAACTATATCATAGATCAGAAGCAGTCTTCCACTAAAACATGATACAATCTCCTTACATGAGAAAACGCATTCCGGGCACGAGATCATCCATTGTCATACCGGCCTTTGCCGCACTCTGTCTTCTCTTTCTCTGCGTTTCACAGATTTGGCTCTTCAGAGAGAGCGAGAGGGAGAGAGCTCAGAGAAGCCATTTTCTCGTATCATCATTGGTGACGATTGCGGACAACAACATAGACAGGGCGGTAAAGCTTGGGCAGATGCTCGCCCTCGATCCTGAAGTTTCGAAGTTCATCCATCAGAAAGGGCTTGATCCGGGATCGAGTGATATCCAGACGATGATCGACATACTCTGGAAGCTTCCGGCAGGAAAGAACGTGAACCCCATCATCGCCGACATCCTCATATACTCGAAGACAAGCGATTATCTGATGAACTCGACCAATCTCTTCTTCGACATCGAAAGAATGTATCCGATTTTCCGCATAGACGGGATGTCCGCACTGCAGTTCAGATCCTTCTACCTGACGCAGAAAACATCGGGGTTCCTCCCCTCAGTCACTGCCGTCATCGACAACAGAAGCGTAAGGGTCGTCCCCTACATACAGATATCGCCGCTTTCTTATCAGAGTGCAAACAGAGGAAAGATCATGCTGCTTCTGAAGGCCGATTACCTCGAAAAGAGCATCAAATCCATATTCAACGGCAGAGACGGATGGTTTCTGATTAGCGATACGGCAAACGGAATCATCTCATCCTCAGTCCCGGAAACGACAGAGGAACACATGGCAGCCCTCTCCCTTCACGACGGCTATCACGACAATGTCGGAATCGGTGGAAAGAGATACTCAATATCTGTCATAACAGGCCCCGCCACAGGCCTCAGATATATCTGTGCGGTCACGAAGAACACTATCCTCCCCGATCAGATTCCCTCAGTCTTCATCATGACATTCTTCCTCCTCATCCTTCTTTCGTCTTCACTTCTCTTCGGGTTCTTCCACCTTCTGAAGAGCAGAAGACACTGGAACAGGCTGAAGGACCTCCTCGGGAATACCGCCGGCGGCTTCTCCGACCGCCTTGTTGCCGAAACCGTTTCCGCAATACTCAGGGATGAGCGGAGAAATGAAGGAACCGGGGAAAAAACACTTCCCTTCCGCTACGATATCGTTTTCAGGCGCTACATCCACTCCACAGGGCAGACGGACGGAGAACTCGAGGCCCTACTCGATGTAATCCACGGCCCGCCGTGGAAGAACGGCGATAAGTGGAAACTTCTGAAGATAATCATCAGAGGAGAGACTCCGTCAGATCCCGACACCCTCGATTTTCTCCGTATAGTGACAGAGAGGGAGCTGGGAGAGTCATTCGGCGGAAGGGGTCATACAATCATGGACCATATCATGGGAACATGGGTGCTCACATGGAATGAATGCGAAACCTTACTCGAAAGGAACATACGCATCTTCAGAGAGAAACTCGGGAAAATGCTGCCATTCGGCTTCGCAGTCATTTCATCGGGCGTGAAGAGTGACCTGGATGGACTGAGAAAGGCCGTCAACGAATGCAGCCTCACTTCTCTCCTCCTAGATTGTTCCGCCGCAGGAGATGTCTACATCGATTATGACGAGGCGGCAAAGCGGAGCGGAAAACCCGTCTTCACTCCCGATATGGAGAAGGCACTTCTTGCCGCAGCCGCCTCCAATGATACAGAAGAAACAGAGAGGATAATCGATCTTATCCGGAACGAAAACTGCACAAAAGAGAGCCTCAGTCCCGAAAACACGAAGAAGCTTCTCTCCAGACTCCACCTCTGTGCCGTACGGTACACCATTAAAAGAGGAGCAGACAGAATACCCTCAGCCTTTACATCATTCAACGACGTACGTCTCTTCTTTCTCAGTGAGGCGGGAGAGAAGAGACAGTCGAAGACGGAAGCCGAAAAAGAGACTGTCGATGCAATCACAGCATACATAGAAAGAAATTATCCCGATCCGTCACTCAATCTCTCAAGAGCTGCCGGAGATCTGGGGATGAAGGAGAACTTCCTCTATCACTTCATGCTGACCCGTATCGGAAGGACATTCGCCGACTATCTTGAGGAATACAGGCTCGAAAAGGCGGTGACAGCACTCATGAGCGGGGACGGAAAAGCAATAAACGCCGTCGCTCTTGAATGCGGCTACACCAACCCCCAGACATTCAGACGTGCTTTCAAGAGACGCTACGGCAGACTTCCCTCGGTCTTCCGGACAAAATAGAATCTCCGCTCAAAGTTACCTTCTCATGCCGTATCTTCTCAGTGAATCATGGAAGGAATGCCTGCGGTTATACTTCTCCCTGTAACCCTGCATTATCATCTCCTTTCCGCCTGCCGTCCCGCGCGACTCCACGACTTCCCCGAGTGCCGCAATAAACGATGCACACTCGTCATAGTATTTACGCTTGTTCGCATCCATGATTGCCGAGATGCGGAGGTCTATCCACTTCTCCAATCTGTCAAGGATTTTTGATGCTGTTTCTTCGTCAAGATGAACATCCCTCTTCCACATGCCGAAGCATTCCGAGAATAGGACTTTGTCATCCGCACCTTTCTTTTCGTCCGTTCCCGCTGTGAAAGCGGCTGCTGAAAACGACGAAGCTGTACGGGCAAGGCTGAGCATATCTTCCATCCCCTTTCCACGGGCACCGTCAGAAAGGAGCATGAGGAAGAACGCGATTCCCGGTTTCATGAATGTGTATGACCATCCGAGACCTTCTTTGGGATTCATGAACTTCTCCACTACCTCATCGAAATGCATGTCGAAGAAGAGCATTGCGGCAAAAGGCTCCTTCTCCGAGAAAAAAGACGAAGAGCGGCAGTGCTCACGGTAGATTCTTTCCACTTTTTCCGAAATGCTTTTCCAGGATGAAGAGAGAAGCCTGAGCCTGAGGTAATTCACGACGCCCGGCTTTGACCGGAATGCCTCGAACCAGCACTTCTCCATAATCTCCTTCTTCCCTTCACGCACAGCCAGGGAGGCAGTAAGAAGACACACTTCATCTCTGATCTTCCCGTCGACAGGAATCTCGTCTATCGCCTTCAGGCCGATATCGAGAAGAGGCATCGGAAAATCCTTCTCCTTTCCGTTTTTCAGAATATTGCGGTAGATGACGGGATGCGATGAGGCATAGCGTGAGGCGTAGTCGAGAACGGATGCGCTGTCGCCGAGCATGGATACGGCTTCCTCAAGAAGCTTGTCCACATCTTCAGCGTTTCTTTCTGCAAGAGCCTCGATCCACGACGGCAGAAGCGAGGATACATCCATCTCGTCACGGGCCGTCTCCAGAAGGGATTCGAGGGTGATGGAGTAATGCCTGAAAGAACACATTATCCTTACCATGGCCCCGGCACGTTCTGCCTCTTCATTTCCCATGTATTCCAAATAGAGGGCATTTCTTACTATAGTGTCGATGTCTCCGCTGACAAGATTGTAGTAGATGAGATCGGCAATGCTCAAAGGATCACCGTAATAGTCTCCTCCGACTTCGACGCGGAGTTCAGAGAGCTTCTCTGCCAAGACAGCCCCGGCTCTGTACTCTTCCCTGTCAAGAGCTTTATACATCAGAGAGAGGGCGTGTTTGATATCAGGAAGAATCTCTTCCGGATCATGGAAAATGATTTCATCCTCCGCGTCGTCGTCCCAGTCATCCCACATTTCGTTGTACTCACTGCCGAGCATTCTCTCCCCGCTGATGATTTCATCGAGCTCTTCGACGACGGCCTTGATTTCAGCATCAAGATTCTCTTTCCTTTCCTTCTTCGCTTCCGCCTGAGCGGAGAGGTATGATCCGAGCGTATCGAGAAAACCTCTGCGTCCCTCTTCCGGAAGTGTTCTTGCTATTTCGTGGATGAATGCGGAAAGCTGCTCTTTACTGCCGCGGGAGACTGCTGCATCTACTTCTTTAAGAAATGTCGGATAATTCAATTGTCCTTTCTCCTTGCATATTTATAGAGGTATTATCAAATCTTTCGGGAGACTTTCATAGGTGAAATCCAATTGACCGGACTGCACTTTGTATTCCGACAAACTCTCATTAACGCCTGAGGATGTGGACGACGTACATATTCAACATCCTGCAGTTCAGCCCCGTCTCTTCCTGTATTTTATACGCCCCTCTCCGATGAAGCCTTCAATCCTTCCTTCAGCAAGAAGAATATCAACCGTTTTCCTCAGTTTCCTGCTGATACCCTTGTACCCCAGACCGGATGCAAGCTGTGTCAGAGTCTTAGGCTCATCCAGAGCTGAAATCACTTTATCATCAAACTGATCATCCTTGGCAGTTCTCGATGAAGAGTTGAAATTCGGATGTATGGGGATTACGACGCTGAGATAATCGCGCTCATCATTCATCAGGAACTCCGGCTTTCCGGATCCGTTTCTTTCCAGAGCGGCAAATGCGTTCGGAAAACCTGTATTCCTCCCTTCCGTCAGATGAAGTTCCTTGAGGAAATCCCCTATTCTTCTGTTACGATAGACTCTTCCTCTGAGATTATAGTTTCTTATTGCGTCATCGGAGATACTCCTGTCAAAACCGGGGGTCGAAGTAATCTCTATCGACATCTTCTCCACCCTGACTGTTATCGGCTCCTGTCTCTGATAAGACCTGTGGTACACCGCATTGGTCAGAATCTCCTCGACAGCTTCATACGGGTAGTTGAAGATCCTCTCTGCTTCAGCTTTATCCGGATGTTTTATGACGACCTCCTCGATTATGATGTCCTTTATATACTGCAGTGCCGTCCGCAGCTGATTCTGAAGCGTCCCCGTAAAAACCTTTTCAATCATGTTGGTTCCGGTAGGGTCGGTAATATGGACAAGCTCGATACGGGCATAGGGGAAATACTTCTGTGTTTTGTCGGAGAACATTAGGATACCGACATTGAGAGGCTTCATATTCTCCGGGCTTCCTGATATAAGCCTCATATCCCGGGCGAGAGAGATAAGAGAACTCTCATCAGAAGCTGAATACATTCTGCTTCCGCTTTCATATAGGAATGCTCTTATCTGTTCTCTGCTGAGATCTTCGATAGACGCAGGAAGACAAGCTCTGTCATCAAACGGAATAGATGAAGAAATATAGAAAAGCTCCTTCATTTCCAGCTGGGAGGCGGCAGCACTCGAAGAAAACTTTCTTATGAAGTATTCCTTTATGCTCTTCGGATTCATGACGTCCTTCGGAGCTTTGTAAGGTCTTCCATATCCCGCAGGAGCCCAGATAACGATAAGTTCCTTCTCTCTGTTATCTGAAGAGTCAAAATACTTCACAGGTTCCGAAACTGGTTCATAAAGAGGTTCGATGGAATGACAGTATTCAAACAGTTTCTTTTGAATATCTTCCACAGAAGAAGGCGCTACTCCCTTCAAAGGGAATTTAGGCCTGCCCTTCTCTTCTTCAACTCCGATGATGATGTACCCTCCGCCGGTGTTGTCGATATCGTTGGCAAAGGCACATAGAGTTCTGATTATTGCTGCAGGATTCAACCCGGTTTTGTATTCTATACGTGTAGATTCTACAACTCTCTGCTCGAGCAATTCTTGAATATTTATCGGTAAAGCCATAACATCCTCACCCGGATTGTATGACATAAGACGCTGTTCGTCCAGCTCTCGACATTATTTTTGTCTAGTCCTCGACAAGGCTCTGTCGAGTCTGTCGAGTCTGTCGAGTATAGTAGCTTCAAAATCCCCGGAAAGAATAAACAGAGAAAGCGGGAAAGCAGCCGCTGCCCCGCCTTATGCCCGTCTACATGAAGACGAATCGGACAACAAAGAGTATTACCGACACAATTACGAAGATGGTCCCGATAATCGCTCCTGCCGGAATTCCGGCGTAGGGACGCCCCCACATGTCCGTATACCCGGTCAGACTGAAGAAAATCATCACAATCCCGACAACAGCCAGGATAATCGCAAGTGCAAGCATATCAAATCCTCCTTGATCTCATACTTATGAGGAGTCCGGAAGCCGCGCCTCCGTACTATCCTTACACTGATTGTCTCGACAAAGTGTCCAAATCATCGGACACAAAGCAGAAAAAGTCTTCCTTTCATCCTCCTGAAAAGACTTGCTCCGGATGACGGAAGACAGATATGAGTCACGACTCCATTGCCGGGTTGTTATTCAGTGAATTTCTGTTCAGTGAACTGCCGGCAGTACTGCCATCCTCTATGATGCTGCAGCAGGAAGACCGTATGTTCATCGGAAGAGGAGAGAAAAGACGGAAGTCGGAGAGATCAAATATAACGGGGAAAAATGAAAATCCGCTCTTTAAGTGATGGAATTTCCATCCCTTTTCCATGTACCATCATAGACATGTCCAGCTGGAAAAACCTCTTCACCAACACAATGCTCGTACGGGGAAAAGCCCTCTTCGACGACGGCAGCGTCATATCTACCGCCTCTCAGAGCGGCGGCGGTATCACAACATTCACGGCAAGTATCTCCGACACGTCTGACGTATGCCTCACATCTGTCACCCTCGACGGAAACGGAGAGCTGAAAGACGTCAGCTGCTCGTGTCAATACCATAAGAAGGTCACTTACTGCAAACACATTGCAGCCCTCCTCTATTCCGTTGCGGAAAACAGAGGTGAAAAGCCACAGAGCGGAGAGAAGAGAGCAGAAAAGCCGAAGAAATATACACCCGTTCCGTTCAACGATGACGGAAAGCCCCACTATCTCTCCTTCGGTGATTCTCTCAATCATTACATGCCGACAAAGGAAACCCTCAGGAAGGCTGAAAGGCTTTACGACAACAGAGACGTCAGAAATGTCGACATCACCGAATGCGAGGACGGCGGAAGGCATATCCTGTATACGGCATATGTCGATGACGACGGAGAAGTGACGAGGAAGGTCAGCATAAAGCTCGGGAGAAACGGAATCAGATCCATCACCTGTACAGAACCCTATTCATGGTACAGCTACAGAGACCCGTCAAAGAAATACGAGCTCTGCAGGAAGACGGCGGAGAATGAGGACGGAGTGTACGAACTCTGTGTGCATAAGACTGCAGTCCTTCTATCGCTTGCCGAGTACATCGAAAACAACAGGGATTACCTGGACTATACAGACAAAAAGGCCGAAACTCTGATTGATGCATTCAGAAAGGAGAAGATGGTTCCGGATGTGGAGACGAGCGGGAGAAAATATCCCGTAGATATCGAAACAACGATTTTCTCCGACCACGAAAGCGGCGGTCTCAGAGCCGAGCTGAGGCTCTCAGTCGACGGAGGAAAGTACTACAAGGTCAAGGATGTCGTGAAGCTTGCCTCGGCCGTACGGGACAAGGGCACCCTCACCCTCAGTTCTCTCTGCACGGCGGACTTCAGCAGGGCGGAGCTGACAGCACGCTCCGAGGCTGTGCTCAAGCTCGTCACCATTGCCGAAAACGACTACAACAGACATAACAACAACTATTACTCCAGATATTCATGGAAAAAGAGCGAGATAAAGATATCACGGTTCTTAGATGACTTCTTCACAATTATGCAGGACAGCACAGTCCTCTACATAGAGAAACCCGTCACCGCCTTCCGCGAAACCGATTCATCGCTGTCGCTCAGCATCGAGCCCGTCGTCGACAGAAATGAAGTCGTCGCAGTCGAAGTCTCCGGCCGGATAACGGGAAGCTACAGCGGCGCGGGATATATCTACTGGTTCGAGGGTGGAGAATTCCTGAGAACGGACAAGAGGCGGCTGGGATCCGCTGCATCTCTTATAGATGTCGCTGATGCCGGCGGAAAGTTCTCCTTCACAGTCGGAAGAAAATACCTCGACAACTTCTATCAGAGGGTGCTGCCGGATCTGAGGCGTCACGGAAGAGTTGAAGACAACGCCGCTGACATGCTCGAAGGAACACTCAAGGAAGCTCCGAAGACTGTACTCTACATAGACAGCGAAGAAGGAAACATCACATGCCGTGCATCAATGATATATGAAGGCGATACTTATACCGTCTATCCCTCCTGTTACTACAGCCTCAACAAAGGAAAGTATCAGAGTTATCTGGAGGACATCGCAGAAACGCTCGATTCCTTCTTCAACGGAAATGTATACCTCCACAACAGATGGAAGGCGGCATCCACAGATGGCGAAAAATACGATTTTATCCGGAACAGGCTTCCTCTCCTGATGGAAATCGGAGAAGTCAATGTCTCCGACAGTATCAAGAACCTTATAGTGAGAAGGATGCCTCCTCTCTCCTCCTTCATCGACATCGACGAGAAGGATGACAGCATTCTCAACTTCACGCTCGACCTGCAGGG
>CAVFZO010000047.1:0-16730 GCA_963626925.1 Clostridium sp. AM49-4BH | reverse complement strand
TACCCGTTCCCATCCCGAACACGGAAGTAAAACGCTTCTTCGCCGATGGTACTGAGGCTTGTCTTCGGGAGAGTAGGGCGCTGCCTGTTTTTTTTTATTGTAATGCGGAAGAAAGAAGAAAGCAGGAAAAGCAAGAGTTAAAACTTCGGCTGTATTTGTTCTGTCTTGTATAAATAAATCACTTTTGATAACTGAGAAAAGAAAGAAACAGGTACATTTTATTTATCGAAGATTTCCTCCCTTTATGATATAGTAGTCACATGGCTCAGATACCTTTTTTCAAACCTGCTCTGTTCCGTAAGGATATGGATGCTGTTCTGCAGACGATGGTCGACGAGAAGATCGGCCCGGGAGAGAAGAAGAGGGCGTTCGTGAAGGCGTTCTCACAGTATACCTCAAAGCGTGACGGAGTTGCACTCAGGTCATATATAGATGCTATCGCAGAAGCATTCCATGCACTGGGCCTCTTGGAAGGGGACGCTGTCGTCATGTCGGTATTCACACCGCTGGTTTACCTTGATGCCATGAAAAGGCTTTCCCTTAAAAGCGTGCTTGTCGACGTCGATGACGAAATGATGCCGTCGGCAGAGGCTGTGGCCGCTGTTCTTGATGAGGGCGTAAAGGCGCTTGTTCTCTTTCATCCACTTGGTAATATTCCATCCGACGGTGACAGGTACAGGGAACTGGGACTTCCGATCATCGAAGACATCACACAGTCTGTCGGATCTTCATTCGGAGGAATGGGTCCCGGGAGAATCGGAAACATTGTAATTGCCTCGACTGAGGAGGATTCTATTGTCTCCACTGCAGGGGGCGCTCTCCTTATGTGCGACAACGAGGAGACAGTCGAGATAATGAAGAAGGACGTCAATCCGTACATAGAACTGCCGGACCTCAATGCCGCTCTCGGTATCGTGCAGCTCTTGAAGCTCGAGTCCATCGTACTCAGAAGATCCAATATATATAATCTCTATGCAGATGAAGCAAGAAGGAAGGGGAGAGTAAAGGTCTTCGGAATGGGAGGAACGGAATTTGTTTCTAATGGGTACGGGTTCTCGTGCATAACGCAGGACAGACCCGACGATGTTGTGGAAGTGGCGAAGAAGTATTCGGTAACAGTGAGAAAGACATTCTCGAAGGCTGTCGGAAGCCGCTATCAGGAGAGGTATGACCGCTTCCCCAATGCATTCCCGTACCTCTCGCGCGCTGTCTCTTTCCCTCTCTATCCGTTCCTTTCAAATGCTGAGATACAGACAGTACAGAAAGTCATAGGAATAATGAGGTAGCGTTGTTATGTGCAGACCTGTGATAAGAAAAGCGGTGATCATAACACCGAGAATCAAGAACGGAAGCAAGAGGATATCACTCGAGATCGAGGAGCATCTCGCTTCTCTCTCAATAAATGCCGTTACGATACTCATCGACTCCACGGAGAATCTGAATATAATACTGCCGTCTGATACCGATCTCGTAATCCCGCTCGGCGGTGACGGTACGGTGCTCTGCTGTGCGCGCTCCTGTATAAAAAGGGGAATAACCGTCCTTCCGATAAACCTCGGAACTTTCGGTTACATAACGGAAATCGAGCTTTCGGAGTGGAAGGAGGCCCTCTCCCTCTATCTTGAGACGGGTAAGAATTACACAGACCGTCTTATGCTGAAGGTCTATGTGCAGAGAGGCGGGAGACGTGTATTCGAGGCCGATGCACTCAACGAGGCAGTAATCAGCTCATCCGGGCTTGCCAAGGTCGTATCACTGAGGCTTTCAATCGACGACACCTTTGCCGGCAATTTCCGCTCCGACGGCATGATAGTCGCAACTCCCACCGGCTCTACAGGCTATTCGCTTGCCTCCGGCGGTCCCATTCTCGACTATGCGATGAAGGCCCTCGTAATAACCCCTATCTGTCCCTTCGCACTCTCGAACCGGCCCCTTGTCACAGGTGACAAGACGATCCTTCTTGAAGTGAGGGAGAACCAGAGGACAGATATCTGTCTCTCCGTCGACGGCCAGCTCTACTATGAGCTTGAGGAGATGGACAGGATTGTCTGCCGTATGAACAGAAGAAAACTCAGGGTGATCCACTCCTCGAAGCGTAACTTCACGGAGGTCATCAGAGACAAGCTCCACTGGGGCGGGGAAATGGTGAAACATGATTGATTCTCTTCACGTCAGCAACTATGTTCTGATCGACAGCCTCGATTTAATCTTTTCCTCCGGACTCGTTACGATAACAGGAGAAACAGGATCCGGTAAGTCCATAATACTGGGGGCGCTTTCGCTGCTGCTGGGAGCCAAGGGCGACAGGGAGGATGTCAGAAAGGGGGCCGACAGAGCCGAGATATCGGGAACATTCCATACCTCTTCGGATTCGGTCAGGGCCTGGTGCAGATCCCGCGACATTCCCTTCGATGACGGTAATATCATCATACGCCGCGTAATCAAAGCGGAGGGGAGGAGCCTCTACTCTGTCAACGGCTCTCCCATTTCGATAAAGGACGGCATGGAACTCGGTGAGGAGCTTGTCGACTTTTCATCCCAGCATGCCCACCACTCATTGATGAAGCCGCAGGTGCTGCGGGAATTACTCGACTCATATGCTTCCTCCGGTCTTTTACTCGAGGATTACAGAAAAAGCTACCTCTCCCTTGTGGAGGCTGAAAAGGAACTCGAGAAGACTAAAGAGCTTATAGCATCCGGGAAGGAGGAAGCCGACTACATGTCATACTGCCTCTCAGAAATCGAGAAGGCAGGACTGAGAGAAGGCGAGGAGGAAGAGCTCAGGGACGCTCTGAAGCGCGAGAGCGAGAGCGAGTTTCTCATTGAAAATCTCTCCTCCTCATCTGACGACCTCAGAAGTGCCTCCTCCCTCATAGCGCAGAGTCAGAGTGCATTGATGAAGGCAGAAAAGAAGGACCCGTCCCTTGACGCTTTATCCTCTCGCCTCGAAAGTGCATCAATCGAGATAGACGACATCTATGAAACGATGAGACAGTATACATCATCGCTCACGTTCTCGGAGGGCGAGATCGAAGAGATGAACCAGCGCCTCAGTACGATACAGCGCCTCAAGAGGCGCTACGGAGGTTCTGTCGAAGAAGCACTCAGAACTGCAGATGAATACAGGGAGAAGCTCTCCCTTATTGAAGACAGCTCGGATAGGATTGCCCGGCTGGAAAAGAAGGTCTCATCTCTCAGAGCAGAAACTGAAAAGAAGGCTTCACTTTTAAGTGAAAAAAGACGTAAGGGTGCCGAGGAGTTTTCGCGCCGTATCGAGCTTACGCTTCATAAGCTCGGAATGGAAAACGCAGTCTTCACAGTCAAAGTGACACCGTCCGGACTTACACAGTACGGAGGAGACGAGATCGAGTATCTGATAGCCCCGAACAGGGGGGAGAAGACCTCTCTTATACAGAACACGGCATCGGGGGGAGAGCTCAGCAGGATAATGCTTGCAATAAAGGCCCAGCTCTCCGACGGGGGCGGAATCGAGACTCTTCTCTTCGATGAAATCGACACGGGACTGGGTGGAGTCGTGGCACAGTACGTCGCTGAAGAACTAAGGACGCTCTCGAGAAAGAGCCAGGTCATCACGATAACGCACCTTGCGCAGATAGCATCCCGTGCCTCGAGTCACTTCCTCGTCGAGAAGAAAACCTCCGGAGGAAGGACAGTATCCACAATACGGGAGGTTGAAGGTGAGGAGAGAGTGAGGGAGATGGCCCGTCTTCTCTCGGGCGATGTCACCGATATTTCCCTCAGACACGCCCGGGAGCTGCTCAGTGGAAATTGAGAGTCGAGAAGACCTCTCTTTCCTCTGCGTTCTTTTCTCCCTTTGAGATGTAGTAGGGGTAGACTGCGTCCTGGAGCTCTCTCAGATCCGGCTCCTTTCCGATACCCCTCAGGGCACTGATTCCCTTCACGGTGAGCTCCATGAGCTCCTCAGTAAGGCCGTCGCGTACGATGAGAAGCGACAGTTTCGATATGCAGAGTGCCACGACGGAGTCGACGACTTTCTTCTCTCCATCCCTTCCGTACTCGAGTATGAAGTATGTCAGATCGAGGATATTGTCGAGGCGTGCAACATAATCGATCCTCTTGTGTGAGTAGACAAGCGCACGGGCAAGCCTCAATGCCTCGCCGAGGTTCTCGATGAGTCTTGAATCCATATCCAGCCTGCCGCTACGGGACAGCAGCATTGCATACATTCTGATCGACTTCGTCTTCTCGATGAGCATTGTATCATCGATCGAGATCATCTTCTCGTCAATCCAGGTGTAGGCATCGTTTATCATACGCTTCGGAAGCGATGATGATGTGATGTTGAAAATCTCGTTCTTCGTTCCTCTGGGAGTGACCTTGGTTATGAAGAGGTTTATACCCTTGTCTATCTCGCTGTTCTCGAGGATGCGGAAGAGTGACTTTACTTCTGTTGACTCGTTTGTCAGCGAGAGCTCTATTCTGTCATCATCGACTGAGAGAGAGTCAAGGTGGAAGAAGCCGTACTGGTTCTTCCATTCACTCTCCGGAGCAAGCTTCATGTTGAGATAGAAATAGACACATGCCTCCGTCTCTCCCTCGAGTCCCTCCATCTCCTTCTTTGCGATGAGTGCCCCGTCGCCGTACTCTCTGATGTTGCTCTTCGCCTCCCTGAGGTCGTTGAGGAAGGGGATAGCGAGTATATCATCGGTGTAGTTCTGGAATATCGCGAGAGCCCTCAGTGCGTACTTGATATCCTGTCTCGGCTCGAGTCCCGATATGTCGGAGAAGAAGAAACCGCAGGATGTGAATGCGTAGTGCATGTACTTCATGCCGCATAGAATCTCCGCAGCTTCCTTTTCGTCCTCCCTGGGGAGGTTATACTCTCCAAGGAAGGCCTTCATTCCCGTTCTTCCGGAGAAGACCCTTCCGGCAGAAAAAAGAAGCTCTCCGGCTTTGACTTTACCTTTGAATATTCTTTCCGTTTCAGAGGTGAATATCGAATAGACCCTGTCGTAGAGATTGTCGAGCGCTCTTCTGAGAGATGTTCTCCACTTCTGGTTCCATCCCTCGCTTCCGCCTGTGTGGCAGCCGCAGTCTCTCATCCAGCGTCCCACGCCGTGTGCACACGACCAGCTTGTTCCTTTCCTCTCATCGCCCTTTCTGAGCGTCGCATGAAGACGGGCAGGGTGACTTTCGAGGAACGAAGCATAGTTGTCGAGAATGAAATCGTCCCTCTCCCCGACCTTCCGTATAAGGGCCGCAAGTGCCATGTCGCCGTAGCTTTCATGGTGACCGTATATCTCGCCGTCCGTTGCGGTATGTATGAGCTCCCGTCCATCGGCTCTGTATCCGAGGAGTGTTGAATAGAGGCTGTCGGCGCTCCTCAGGGCATGACCGAATGAAATCGAGGATGCGAGGGGCGCATCATAGAAGAATGCCGCAATCTCACCCCCTCTCTCTCCCGTGAGGATATAGGGCTTGAGCGACGGGGCGGGAGAGGAGGAGAGATCTCTCATCAATCCGTCCTCTTCTTCGACGCTCTCAGCCTGCCATGGCGAGAGGATGATGAACTTGATTCCGCTTTCAGAAAGCATATCGACAACGCTCTCGTTGACGGCGCACTCGGGAAGCCACATGCCCTCGGGGTCCCGTCCGAAGTATTTTATGAAGTCCTCGATTCCCCATTCTATCTGGCACTTAGCCCTCTCCGGGCTGTCGAGCGGGAGTATTGTGTGATTGAAGCTCTGGGCCATTGCATTGCCGTGCCCGAGTCTTTTCTTCGATTGTCTGTCGGCCTCCCTCAGTCCCTCGATAAGTTCGGGGTGTATATTTTCCGCCCACTGGAGGAGGGTGGGGCCGAAGTTGAATGATATGTGGCTGTAGTTGTTGGTAATCGACAGAACCCTTCCGCATTCGTCGAGGTAGCGTGATGTCATGTTAGCCAGGTAGCATGACGCATATATCTTCTCATTCCAGTCAGTAAAGGGGGCTGCGCTCTTCTGCAGGGCGATTATTCCCGTCGACGGATTCTCCCTCGGGGGCTGGTAGAAATGGCCGTGTAATATGAGTGATGTTTTCATAACGGAGGACAGTATATCATAAATCGGTTTAACAATCCGCGGTTTTTACACTTTATAATGCGTTTTTTCACTTTTACGGCTTATTCTCTTTATGTTTACAGAACCGGGAGGGTCGTTTATACATAAAATGTGTAAAAAACGACTCTTTTTGACGGTTCACCCCTGATTCGTTGACTAACTGCACGGATTTTAATTAAAGTTATGGTGGAGAGAATATATAGAATGGTACCGGTTAATCTTGAGGGACTGACTACCTCCGAGCTCTTGAATCTTGCCCAGCAGGAGAAGATTGAAGACTACGGGGAGATGGATAGGGATGAGCTCATAGCGAGTCTTACCGAAAAGGCCGAAGAGGAGAGATCGAACTCCGAATCCGACGACGGCATTGCGAGAACGGTAAACGTGAAGAATGTCTCTTCGCTTTCCGACAACGCCAATCACTCCGATCTCATCAACGGACTTCCGGGATCCGAGGCTCTTCCCGAGTCATATCATGACACATTCATCCATTTTATTTTCAAGAATTCAGACTGGGGATATGTCTTCTGGTCAATTTCGTCGATCGAGGCTGAGGCAATCGAAGAAAAGAAGGGCTCTGTGATCCTTGTTGTCACGATGACCGACAGGGAAGGGAGAAAGGAGAATTACGACATCCTCGTCGGCGATGACGACACGACGTGGAACATCGGCTTCTCCCGCGATGCCGTAAGCTGTTTCGTCTCCCTCTATGTCGAGACTCCCGACGGAAAAAGAGACCTCATTGTTCAGTCGAATGCACTTTCTCTTCCTTCATCATACTGGCTCGATCACGGTGAGGAGATGAAGAAGAACGACACTCTCTTCAAAGTGTACCTTTCGTGTCTCACGACAAAGACGGGAGAGCTTATAGACAACAGGACTGCCCAGCAGATCAACAGTCTATACAGGGAGGAGGATTACCGTAAATGAATACCATAAACATCATTCTCCATGCCCATCAGCCCTATGTAAGGCATCTCGAATACGAGAAGTTCCTCGAAGAGGACTGGCTCTATGAGGCAATAAACGAAACATACATACCCCTTCTGAGGATGCTCAGCAGACTTGAGGACGACCGTGTTCCCTTCCGTATCTCGATGTGCTTCTCACCGACACTTTCGACTATGCTGACAGACGAACCGCTGCAGGAGAGATTCGTCAGCTACATGCTCAGGCACATAGAACTGGGTGAGAAGGAAGTCGAGAGAACGCTCAGGGAGGACAGGGAGTGCCACCGCATGGCCGAGCACTATCTCTCCGAGACCAAGAGAAACCTCGATGTATATGAAGCATACGGCAGAAACATACTCCTTGCTTTCAAGAACCTCAGCGAGATGGGGAGAATCGAGCTTGTCTCTTCTGCCGCAACCCATGCCTTCCTTCCTCTCTTCAAGGAGTTCCCGTGTGCCGAGAACGCCCAGATTGCCGTCGGCGTCAAGACACACCGTCAGATATTCGGCCAGGACCCGGCGGGCTTCTGGCTTCCAGAGGGCGGCTACTATCCTGGAGTCGACGACTTTCTGACGAATAACGGTATTAAGTGGATAAACTGCGCATCCCACTGTCCCGTCACATCGCCTGAAAAGTCCCTCTACGGAGGCTTCAGACCCCTCCATCTTCCATCCGGACTCTATGCATTTCCCGGCGACTGGTCACTGTCTTCTCTCATATGGTCGAACAAGACAGGCTATCCCTGTGACAGCGACTACCGTGAATTCTACCGCGATATCGGGTACTACCTGCCGATGGAGTATGTGAGACCCTACATGCATGAACCTGCTCTCAGGGTCTTCACCGGCTACAAGTATTATGCCATCACCTCTAAGGACGAGAACAAGAACTTCTACTCCCTCGAGAAGGCACAGGAGAAGGCGTCACTCCATGTTGACAACTTCCTCTACAATATAAGAAAGAAGGGAACCCTCCTTGATGCATGCGGCATAAAGGATCATGTGTTCACGCTGCCCTTCGACGCCGAGCTCTTCGGCCACAGATGGTATGAGGGAATCTACTTCCTCGAAACTCTCATAAGAGCACTCGCTTCCGACAGTGAGAACTACCGTATGGACTATCCGTCGTCCATCATCAACACGCCCGGCGAGTATGACAACATCCCGATCAACGAATCGAGCTGGGGCCGTCACGGCGGAGCAGACAGCTGGCTTGATGCATCGAACTCATTCATTTATCCCCATCTCTTCAAGGCTATCGAGAGAATGCACCGCCTTACGGAGAGATTCCCCAACCAGGGTACACTCAAGAGAAGGTTTTTAAACCAGTCTTTAAGAGAACTCCTTCTTGCGATGGCATCCGACTGGCCGAGCATAATGCATGAGAACACTTCCGTGAGCTACGCCAGGAAAAGGATCGAGGATCACATATCATCATTCAACGTCGTCAACGTCTCCATGAGCCGCAATACGGTCAATACCGAATGGCTTATCAATGCGGAGAAGCGCAATGCGATATTCCCCGACATAGACTACCAGGACTTCAGTGATCCGACAGTTAAATAAGTTACGGCCGGGTAAGGAATTGCGAGGAGAGCTGAATTAAGGCTCTCCTCTTATTCCTTATAAAGGAAGAAGTTATAAAAAAGAAGAAAATTTTGTCGTTTCTGTTGACACTATCATCCTAAATACCTAATATATCGTTGTTGTCTTGCGGCCGTGGTGGAATTGGTAGACACGCTAGCTTGAGGTGCTAGTGCTTTAACGGGCTTGGAGATTCGAGTTCTCTCGACCGCAAACTTTTTTTTATGGAGGATTAGCTCAGCGGGAGAGCGCCTGCCTTACAAGCAGGATGTCACAAGTTCAATCCTTGTATCCTCCACTTTCAAGCCAGGTTGAGCCTGGTCTTTTTTCACCCCGTTATCGACATATGAGAACAAATTGATTATCCTAAAGTGCGAGGTGGATTGTGACAGAGGAATTTCTGACCCGTTATACTTTAACATTCGTCATCTATGCATTCATCGGCTACATTTGTGAAGTCGTCTACTGTTCCGTCGGAAAACGACGTCTGGTAAACAGAGGCTTCCTGTACGGCCCCTGGCTTCCGATATACGGCTTCGGCGGCCTTATTGTCAACATATTCCTCATTCCCCTCAAGTCATATCCCGTGCTTGTCTTCATTCTCGGGGTCATACTTACATCCATTGTCGAATACATAGGAAGCTGGGGACTCGAGAAGATATTCTCGATAAAGCTCTGGGACTACTCGAAGCATTTCTGCAACATAAACGGGAGGGTATGTCTTCTCAATTCAACGCTCTTCGGTGTGATGAGCATATCTCTCGTGTACCTTGTTCAGCCCTGGATAGATTCTCTGATCGACCTTGTTCCCTATGTCATGCAGTACTACCTTGCCGATGTTCTGCGTCTTCTCTTCGCCGTGGACCTCACGCTCTCCGTCATAAAGATGAACGCATTCAAGAAGGCCCTCAAGGATGCCGTCGAGAAGGCGAGGGAGATCGAGGAGAAGGCGAAGGAGTATGCAGAGGCTGGAAAGGCCGAAGCGCAGCGTGAATACAGGGCGCGCATGGCAAGGGAAACCCTCGATTCCAACAGCCGTTTCAGCCTGACGTACCGCCGTATTCTCTCGGCATTCCCGAATGCCCGGGGTAAGGGTGAGGATATCAAACGTGAGCTCGGATCCATGCAGAAGTGGGCCGAGGAGAGAAAGGACGCTGTTCTCGAGTACAGAACCCGCATGAAGGCACTGAAGATGGAATACAGGAATAAAGTGAAGGCCATCAACAGAAAGAGAGGAGAGGAAAATGACTGATTACATCGCCGTCCGGGATGAAGTGAAGGCTTATAATCCCTCCGTCGTCCTTCTTGCCGTAAGTAAGACAAAGCCTGTGGAAGATATCATAGAAGCATACAAAGAAGGCGCAAGACTCTTCGGCGAGAACAGGGTGCAGGAGATAGTGAAGAAATTCACCTTCCCGCGTCCGGAGGGAATGAAGGTCTACCTTATCGGACAGCTTCAGAGAAACAAGGTGAAGAAGGCAGTCGAATATGCCGACAGAATAGAGAGTGTCGATTCCATAGAGCTTCTTGAAAAGATAGACACTGAAGCGGGACTGGCCGGTAAGAGGATGGAGATCCTCTTCGAGGTCAACTCCTCGGGTGAGGAGCAGAAGTCGGGATTCAGAACGAAGGAAGAACTCTTCGAAGCTGTCAGAAAGGCACGAACGCTTGATAATATAAACCTCATCGGCCTTATGACTGTGGGGCCCCTCGGCGGCGACAGAAAGAAGAACGAGAAGGCCTTCCGCTACACAAAAGAGCTCTTTGACGAGATAAACCTCTTCCATCCGCTTACTGTATTGAGCATGGGAATGAGCGGGGACTGGAAGGAGGCCGTTGACTGCGGTTCCACCGAGGTCAGAATCGGCAGTGCAATATTCGGAGAGAGAAAGTGAAGAAAGCACTTATCATCATACTCATCATATCTTTCTCGATATCGTCTCTCTTTTCACAGACGCTGAAGCATTCGACTTTAAAGTACGAATACGAGTCATACGAGGAAGACGAGTTCCCCATATGGTCGAATGAGATAAGACGCGCCGAAATTCTCTTCTTCGGCTCATACGTCTTCACACTCCCGATATCGACACTGGCTGTCAGTGCGCTTCAGGGGATGAACGTCATCGAGAGGTCATCGGCGGCGAAGAGTGCCGTAATATCGCTATCGGTCGCGACGGGACTCAGCATAGCAGTCGCAACCATAGACTGGATACTTGGAAGGGTGCAGAATTGACGAAAGAGAGATCCTATCATTTCATATCGCCTCAATCGGGGAGAGTTGACAGGACGGCTTCCGTTGTGCTCAATATTCCCCGCTCAGTCTTTTCCCTCCCGTCACTCGAGCTTTCCGTCAACGGCGTCAGGGCTAAAAAGTCTGCTTCCATCAAAGAGGGAGACAGTGTGGAGCTCTCGTACACCGAGGAGGTCTTCGAAGGCCTCAAGGCTGAGGACATCCCTCTCTCTGTCATCTACGAGGATGAAGATATCCTCGTCATAGACAAGGCGCAGGGGATGACAGTACACCCCGGAGCGGGATGCACGGACGGCACAGTTGCAAATGCACTCCTTTCTCTTTACGGCGAAGACTTCTCGACATCTGACGATGCCGTGAGACCGGGAATCGTGCACCGGCTCGATAAAGATACCTCCGGTGTCATGGTGATCGCAAAGAACAGGGAAGCTCATACTGCTCTTTCGAAAGAGTTCAGCGAGCACACAAATGAAAAATACTACGCGGCAATTGCGAAGGGCTTCTTTACTTTGACGGAGGGGACAATCGAGCGCCGTATAAATCGCGACAGGAACAACCGTAAGAAGTTCACAGTCACCGATAAGAAGAGCGAGGGAAAGGATGCCCTTACGAAATACAGGGTGGTATCGCAGAACGGTGACTACGCGTTCCTGCGGCTCCGCATCTACACGGGACGCACCCATCAGATAAGAGTCCACCTTCTGTCGATCGGACATCCTGTTCTCGGAGACAGAATCTATTCACGTCCCGACCGCAGATGGAGCGACGCTACTCTTATGCTCCACGCCGAAAGGATTGTCTTCACGCACCCCCGCACCGGTGAGAAGATGGTATTCCGCTCTCCTCTTCCGGAGCGCTTTATCAAGATACTCTCGAGTGAGGGACTGGAGACCGAATGAGATTCCATATCCTGAAGTCAATTAACAATCTTTATACGGCACTTTCGGATGACGGGGGTATCTACACCCTGAGGATAAAGGGGAAGAAGCTTAAAACGAAGGAAGGGGAGTACAACCCAGTTGTAGTCGGAGACTACGTCCACGGCGAATGCTACAGCAGAGATGAAGCTCTCATAACAGAGGTCGAGGAGAGGAAAAGCTCGTTCGTCCGCTTCAACTTCAAGGAGGACAGAAACCAGACGATATGCTCCAACCAGGATCTTACTGCCATCGTATTCTCCGCGCTCTCTCCTCCCTTCCGTCCCCGTTTTGTCGACAGGGCGATCTGCTGCACATTCAACAGCGACATTCTTCTTATCCTGAACAAGATAGATTACGGCCTGACAGAGGACGAGAAGGAGAGATACGAGCTCTATAAAAAGCTCGGCTACACCTGTATTGCTGTCTCATCCGTCGACGGCCAGGGAATCGAAAGACTGAAGAAAATGCTCGAGGGCAGGACTACGGCCTTCGTGGGACAGAGCGGAGTCGGAAAATCGAGTCTCATAAACACGCTTCTCGGTACGACGCTGAAAACAAACGAACTCTGTGAAAAGTACAACAGGGGCCGCCACACTACAAACCATTCGATATTCCTCATGGAGAGCGGCCTCAATATAATCGATACACCGGGCGTGAGGGAGATACAGGTGCCAATCGAGGATCCCCAACTTATAAGGGATTCCTTCCCCGAGTTCAAAGCCTGCAGCTGCCTCTATCCCGACTGCCTCCATAACGGGGAGGAGGGATGCGTAGTTCCCGAGAAGGTCGAAAGAGGGGAGATCAACGGCGACAGATACTTCAGCTACCTCAAGACCCTCGAATCCGTTTCTCTTATCCGGCCGCGCTGGGAGAGGAGGAGGAAATGAGAGAACGCACCGTAAAAGATACCGAGCTCGACATCATTCTCGAGGATGTGAGGAAGTACTCACTCTCCGATGAGGGCAGGGCATACATAACCTTTGACAGGGTGACGACGGACGGGAGCGTTCTCGACGAACGCTACACTCGTATTGACGAAATCATCTCGCGCCTCGATGAGGGAGTGCACCTTGAATACTTTCCCTCCCTTTCGTCTCTCTTCGATTTCGTGAAGGAGACCAGACGCGACATCGACGGGAAGGATATCTACAGGGCTGGAGAGTTTCTCCATTCATCATATCTTCTGTCCCTGTTCGAGAAGAAGGATGAGCTGTACCCGGGAGAACTCGCTGAGATTGAGAAGAACATCCTCTCCTCCCTCACACCCGAGGGAGAGGTCAATCCCGAACACCCGAGGCTGAGGCCTCTCATAAAGAAGAGGGAGGAGACGAAGGCCGAGCGTTACCGCTACTCCATGTCCTTCATCTCCTCGAACCGCCAGATAGTCCAGAACGACAATCCCTTATACCGAAATGAACGTGTCGTCATTCCCATCTTCACGAAGGACAGGAAGGGCGGCTCTTATTATGTCTCGGGGCAGAGCGGGAGCGGAAACACGACATATGTCGAGCCCTTCGAACTTGTGGATCTCAACAACAGGGTTGTTCTTGCAGAAGAAGCCATAAGACTTGAAAAGATAAAGATTCTCCATGACGCGAGTGAAAGCGTGAGGGGAATCATCCGGTACCTCGAGAAGATGACAGAATATGTAATCTCGTTCAACTTTCACTATGCATTTGCTCTCTGGGTGAAGAGAAACAACTGCCGTCATATAGAGAGAGGGGAGGACGTGAGGCTGATCAATGCCGTCCATCCGCTATTGGGAAAGAAGGCTGTCCCGATATCTGTCCATATTCCGTCGACGATGAAGGTGCTCGTACTCAGCGGCGCAAACTGCGGCGGAAAATCCGTCACGATGAAGACTATAGCACTGTTATCGCTTCTCAATCAGATTTCGTCATACATCCCCGCTGATGAAAGAAGCACTCTCCCCATCTTCGACTCCGTCTTTACAGATATAGGGGACGGACAGAGCATAGAGAGAGAGGAGTCGACATTCTCCTCGCATATGTCGAACATCGCATACATAACGAAGAACGTCACGGAGAAATCTCTCGTCATACTCGACGAACTTGGATCGGGAACAGACCCGGGGGAAGGTGTGGCACTCTCTCTCTCTGTTTTGAAATACCTTGCCCCCCGCTCGGCACTTACGATATGCACATCCCACTACAACAGTGTGAAGAGCTTTGCATATACAAATCCTCTGATGATGAACGCCAGCATGGAGTTCGATATGAAGACAGGTGTTCCGACATACAGGGTTCTCGAGGGAATTCCCGGGGACAGTCATGCCCTCAGCACGGCAAAGAGGGCGGGTATGCCCAGGGAGATCACAGACGATGCAGAAGAGAGCCTTTCGGATTCCAGTACGACGTCGGCATCAATCATCACATCTCTTCTTTCAAAGTCCCGCACACTCGACAGGAAGATGAGCGAGATCTCCATTGAAAAGAGGGCCCTGGAGAAGGAAAGACTGAAGTACGAGACGGAGAGAAAGGAACTTGAGAGGAAGCTGCTCGAGGCCGAAAAGGAGGGATGGAGGGATCTCAACGAATATCTCTCGTCATCTAGAAAGGAGCTCGAGAACCTTGTGAAGGCCGTCCGTACCGGAACACTCACGAAGGAGAAGACGAAGGCCGTCAAATCCTTCATAAAAAAGATAGAGGACAAGGAGAAGGACGTCAGGAAGGAGATTGAAGAGAAGGAGGAGAGAGAGGAGGCGGGTACCCCCTTATCCTTCTCTCTCGGTGACGATGTTCTCTGCGGAAGCGGAAGGACAAGGGGAAGGGTTGTCGAAATAAAGGACGCCAAAAGCAGCGTCGTCGCCTTCGAGAACGGACTCAGAATGACGATAAAGAACCGTGAGATGGTTCATGCGGATCCGGTGGAGCTGAAAGTGGACGTATCACACTTCCAGTCGGGGGAGAAGAAGGCGAAGTACGTCATCGACGTCAGAGGCTACACACTCTCCCAGACCGAGAAGGCCCTCGACGACGAGATTGAAGCTGCGCTTTTATCGGGCCTCCCGTCATTCTCGATCATACACGGCTATGGTGACGGCATACTCCAGAAGGGAGTTCACATGTATCTCAAGAGAAACAGGTATGTCGAGGATTACCGCTTCGCTCTTCCCGAGGACGGCGGTATGGGGAAGACCTACGTTACCTTGAAGAAGGAGTGATCTTCTTTCTTTCGGGAAGCTCTGCGCATACTACGGAAAGAAAGAGAATAACGGCCCCCGTTATTTCCTTTGCCGTCATGGTCTCCTTGAGAATGAGCGCACCTCCGACGGCGGAGAATACACTCTCGAGCGAGAGTATGAGAGTCGCCTTTGTTGCATTCATGTTCTTCTGGCCTATTATCTGGAGCGTGTACGCAATGCCGCATGATCCTATTCCGCCGTAGAGGATGGGTACGAGTGCCTCCCTTATTCCTCCCGTTGTATTCTTCTCGAAAATGAGGGACAGAATGCATGCAATTGCACCGGCAAAGAAGAACTGGACGGCAGATAGTTCTACTCCTCTGTACCTGTGACTTACATGGTCGATGAACATGACGTGGAGAGAGAAGAGGACGGCACAGATGAAGATAAGCGCATCCCCCTTGCCAAGTCCCTCTCTGCCGTTTATCGAGAGAAGAAATGCTCCTATAAGTCCCGCTGCAACACAGAGCCATGTCTTGAGTGTGTTGCGTTTCCCGAACACAAGAGATATGACGGGAACGATCAGGATATAAAGCGAGGTTATGAATCCGGCCTTGCCTGCCGTCGTGAATTCGATTCCGTACTGCTGGAAGAATGATGCCGAGAAGAGAAGGACGCCGCAGACAAAGCCGTCCTTGAGAAGCATTTTCATCTCCTTTCCGCTTTTTCCCTTTATGCTCCTTATAAGAAGGGGAAGAAGCACGATGAAGCCGAGAAGCATCCTGAGGCCGTTGTAGCACAAAGGCCCTACAGAAGAGGATGCTTCACTCTGGAAGACGAATGTCGAGCCCCAGATGAGGGCTGTCAGAAGCAGTATGAGTGCAGAGGAGGATTCTTTCATGTGGTGCATTATAGTGATTTGGAAAGATTGAATAAAGTTGTTTTTTTCCTCTCCGACCTGCATTATAATTAGTCTTTCTAAAGGAGAATGATATGTCAGATTACATGAACGGTACGGGAGTCCAGTACCATCTCAGAATAAAGAAGGGTGATGTGGGACGTTATGTCATACTTCCCGGAGACCCCAAGCGTGTCCCTCTCATTGCCAAGCACCTTGATAATGCCGAGCCTGTTGCAGACTTCAGGGAGTTCGTTACTTATACCGGTTTCCTTGACGGCGTGAAGGTCTCTGTCACAAGTACCGGTATCGGGGGACCGAGTGCCTCCATCGCAATGGAGGAGCTTTATAAGTGCGGAGCCGACACATTCATCCGTATGGGAACATGCGGCGGTATCGCACTTCCCGTCATGGGAGGTGACTGCGTCATAGCAACAGGTGCCGTCAGAATGGAGGGGACAAGCCGTGAGTATGCCCCGATCGAATTCCCGGCAGTTGCTTCCTACGAAGTCGTAAATGCCATCGTAGAAGCTGCCAGGCGCCTCGGCGTGAGATATCATGTGGGGGTAGTGCAGTGCAAGGACTCGTTCTACGGCCAGCATGATCCTTCGATAATGCCAGTCAGCTACGAGCTTGAAGCGAAGTGGGAGGCGTGGAAGAGACTTGGTGTTCTTGCCTCGGAGATGGAGAGCGCAGCGCTCTTCACAGTAGCCTCGTTCCTCGGAGCAAGGTGCGGCAGCGAATTCTTCACTGTCGGAAACCAGGAGAGGGAGAAGCTGGGGATGGACAACCCGAAGCTTCACGATACGGAATCGGCAATCCGCGTTGCTGTCGAAGCCGTGAGAGTTCTCATCGAGCGTGACAGAAAGTAAATAACAGCAGTGAAAGAGAAGGGGCTACGG
>CAVFZO010000046.1:0-16794 GCA_963626925.1 Clostridium sp. AM49-4BH | reverse complement strand
CGAGTTGAGCTGTCATGACCCCCCTAATTGTTAAATCGGGGGTGTGAATAGTAACTGCGTACCCGCTGTCTAATGTAAATTAATATTTACTGAAACTCTACTTTGGATTATAATTATTACCGTTATGGGAAGAGGCACTGTCACATTACTACCTTCTGTCGAACGCATTCTCTCCGTCCTCGGGGAAAATATCAAGCTAGCCAGGCTGAGGCGGAAGCTCACGTCTTCTCTCGTTGCCGAGAGAGCCGGAATAACACGACAGACTCTGACGAAAGTCGAGAAAGGAGCCCCGGGTGTCGCAATGGGAATATATGTCTCGGTTCTTCATGCCCTCAATCTCGAAAAAGATATATTGAATGTGGCAAAGGACGACGAACTCGGCCGCACACTGCAGGATCTTAATCTTATTACAAGAAAACGTGCGCCGAAGGAGGAGTAATGGAAATATTTCCTCTCACAACAAGAAATTGTAAGGGGAAGAATATAAAGATGCGTATCAAGCCAGGCAAAGATTTACTTGCGCTTGTCCGCACGCTTTTGAGCGGAAATGCTCTATATCATCTGTCATCTCCGCATCACTCTTTAATACGCAGGACTCTCAGAACGCCCATTCACCTTTACGGAGTACGGGGACCGTCTTTCCGTCCTTTGTAACGGCGTCGATATCGAGTGTTTCGGAGCCTATCATGAAGTCGATGTGGATCATCGAGTCGTTGACTCCCTTCTCCCGGCACTCTTCCTTTGAAAGATTCTCGTAGCCTTTGACTGCGCTGTCGAAGCCTTCTCCGAATGCTATGTGGCATGTTGCATTCTCGTCAAAGAGGGTGTTGTAGTAGAGGATACCCGACTGACGGATGGGCGAAGAGTTGGGAACGATGGCGCACTCCCCCAGGTATGATGCTCCTTCGTCCATTGTCAGAAGCTTTCCGAGGAGCTCCTCGTTCTTATCCGCCTTCCATTCGACAGCCTTACCATCCTTGAACCGGATGTGGAAATTCTCTATGAGATTGCCGTTGTAACAGAGCGGCATCGTAGCATAGACAATGCCGTCTGCCCTGCCCTTCTTCGGGGATGTGAAGCATTCCTCGGACGGAATGTTCGGCTGGAAGTAGACTCTCTTTTCCCCGATTGTCGTCTCGCCGCCACCCTGGAACAGAGACTCCTCCATGAGTCCAACCGTGAGATCTGTTCCCTCGGAAGATGTGTAGTGGAGGCTGTCGATTCCGAGAGAATTGAGGTAGTCACATCTTCTCTTGAGATCTCTGTCATGTTCCTCCCATGCCTTGATGGGATCCGAAAGAGCACGTGAGCAGTAGAGGATCTTCTCCCAGAGTGCTTCGACTGCAGCCTTCTTCGGAAGAGAGGGGAAGAGCTTCTTCGCCCATTTCTCTCCCGGCACTGCTGCGATGCACCACTGATATTTACCGTCCATTTTGTCTCTCAGCTTCTTGAACTTCTTTCCCTTTGCCTGCACGGCGATACCCATCTTTCTTATATCGACACCCTTGAGGCCGTCGGGGTCGTCGGAGTCGAGCCAGATGAGGCAGGGAAGCTTCTCTACTCTGTCGCGGTATTTCTCGACCTCCCACTTGTCAATGGTTTTCAGCGTCTCTTCCGTTCTCCAGTTGATATGGAGCTTCTGTATCTCCTGATTGAGCCACTCGACTCTGACAAGGCGTGCGCCCCTTCTGTAGCATTCCTCTGTCACGAGAGCTGCAAAATCTGCACTCTCGGTATTGGCCTGGATGATTACATCCTGCCCCTTCTGGAGGTTGATTCCGCTTTCAACAATAAGCTCTGCGTAATTCTTCAACAGTGTCTTTTTCATATGTATCGTGTCCTTCTTCTTATGCAAACAAAGTGTACAGGTAGATAAGCGCAGCAGTCTGCACTATTGCCATCATCGGGAAGAAGACGGCAAAGTACCAGTGCTTCGTCTTATGGTGCATGAGAAGCATTCCCAGTGTTCCTCCGAGTCCTCCGAAGAGAGCCGTGAAGAGAAAGAGAGTCTTCTCGGGAATGCGCCGCTTTCCGCCCTCCGCCTTCTTCTTGTCTACGGCCATGAGCGAGAACGATGTTATGTTCGTGACGGCGAGTACGGCCGCTGCGATGAGTATTTCTGTTCCTGACATATTCTCTCCTTACTTCTCATAAGCGGGGAGTTTCTCCCACTCTTTTCTAACAAGATTCTCCACAACCGAGCCCAGTTCCTTCTGCTCGTCCTCCGAAAGAGAGGCAGTCTCAACCTTCGGCAGGAACTTTATGTAGACGTCGACCGGCGTGAGGGTGTGTGCACTCTCTAAAAGGTAGCGGTCGTTTCTGATAGCGACAGGAACAACGGCACAGCCCGTTCGCTGGGCGATCTTGAAGGCACCGTTCTTGAATGACCCGATCTCTCCGGTCTTACTCCTCGTCCCCTCGGGGAAGACGACGATGGACTTTCCCTCTTCTATCTTCCTGCAGCCTGTTCTTATCGCCTCGACAATGCTGTGGGCGCCCTTACGGTCTATCTTGATACACCCCAGGGCAACAAGACAGCCGTGCATGACGGGAACGGAGAAGAGCTCCTTCTTAGCCATCATTGCAGGAAAATGTCCCAGAACCATATAGAAGAGCGGAACGTCGATAAGGGAGTTGTGGTTCGGTGCATATACGACACTCTCTCCCATGGGCGGGATGTTTTCCCTTCCCTCCACATGGACTCTTGCCCCGAGGAATACCACTATCCACCAGCAGAGGATGTAGAAGAAGAAATGCGAGACCTTCTCTCCTGTCTTCTTCATCCCTATAAGGGTGAAAAGCCAGTAAAGGACGATCCCTATTATCGCAAGGACGAAGAACGGGATTATTATGACTGCAGATATGAATATGCGGATGAACTTGAGTACTTTCTTCATTGTTGTCCTTTCTCTTTATTTGAGGGAATACAGCCTGTAGTATAGTCCCTTCTTCTCCAGGAGTTCCTCATGGCTTCCCTTCTCCTCGATATGTCCCTTATTGACGACGAAGATCTCGTCGCTGTCGATGATTGTCGAAAGTCGGTGTGCTATGACGATGCTCGTCCTGCCCTCTGCAAGCTTGTTGAATGCGTCCTGTATCTCCCTCTCGCTCTCGGTATCGAGTGAGGATGTCGCCTCGTCGAAGATGAGTATCGGGGGATTCTTCAAAAAGACACGTGCGATGCTGAGCCTCTGCTTCTGACCTCCCGAGAGCCTCGTTCCCCTCTCTCCGACCTCGGTATCGAGACCGTCGGGGAGCGAGTTGACGAAATCAAGGAGGTTGGCCTTCTCGAGGGCAAGCCATATCTCGTCATCGGTTGCATCGGGCTTGCCGTATGTTATGTTGTCGCGGATTGACGCATCGAAGAGGAAGACGTCCTGCTGGACAAAGCCTATGTTTGCTCTGAGGGAGCGCTGCGTGACGGCGTCGACGTCCTGGCCGTCGATTGTGATCGAGCCGGAAGTGCGCTCGTAGAAGCGTGCAAGCAGTGACACTGCCGTACTCTTTCCCGCCCCGCTTTCTCCGACAAGCGCCACTCTCTTTCCGCCTTCGACCTTCATATTGAAGTGGTCGAGGACAGTCTCGTCCTCTCCCTCGTACGAGAATGAGACGTCCCTGAATTCGACTTCGCCTTCTGTCACCACGAGGGGCTTTGCATCAGGTGCATCGTTGATAGAGGGCAGTACGTCCATAATCTCCGTGAAGCGTTCGAAGGAAGAAACACCCTGTGTGAACTGCTCTGTGAAGTTGATGAGTCTGTCTATCGGAGGCAGCACTACTGAGACGTATAGTATGAAGGCAGCAAGGTCTGCAACTGTCACCTTGCCCTTCACGATGAGAAGTATGCCTCCTGCAACGGTTACAAAGTAGTAGAGCTGACGCATGAACTGTATGCCCGTCTGGTAGGCGGCCATCTCGCTGTACATGTTCTCCCGGCTCTTTCTGAGGGCGGTGTTGCTCTTCTTGAACTTCTCCTCCTGCTCATCCTCTCTCGAGTAGGACTTGACCTCCCTTATTCCCTGAATGGAGTTCTCTGCCGTGACGTTTATCTCGGCAATCTTCTTTCTGATAACCCTGTTGCTTCTCTTGAGTCTCCCGTTGAATACAATGCCGTATAGAGCCATCACAGGAAGGGGGATTACGGAGACAAGTGCCAGCGGCGGACAGAGGAGGAACATCAATATGTATGCCCCGACTATCGTCAGGAGTGATATTACAAGATCCTCGGGACAGTGATGGGCGACCTCCGCTATATTGAAGAGGTCGTTGGAGATGCGGCTCATTATGTCTCCCGTCTTGTTCCTGTCGAAGTAGGAGAAAGAGAGCTTCTGGAGGTGGTGGAAGAGATCGACTCTCATGTCGTTCTCTATCCATACCCCGAGGTAGTGCCCCCACTTTATCCGTATGTGGATACAGACTGCGTCGAGTATATATAACGAGAGTATGAGCGCAAGATAGAAGACTATGACGGATCTCCCTATGCCCTCGGATGGTCCCTGGATTAAAGCAAGGAGCTTTCTCACAAAGTACGGCGCAAAGATCGAGAGAAGCGATGCCAGTGCCGCCACCGTCATATCGAGCCAGAACCATCCCCTGTAGGGTTTGTAGTATGCCGTGAACCGGGATAACAGTCCTTTCTTCACTTCTTGTCTCCCCTGAAGAAGGATGCAATCTTCTCCCAGAAGCTTTTCTTCTTCTCCGGTGCCGCTGTCTTTACTTCTGATGCCGGCTTTGTCTCTGCTTTCTGTTCCGGCTTAGGCTGCGGGTCCGGCTTATCGTAACTCTTCAGCTTCGTATCAGGCTTCTTATTTGTTCCTGTCTTCGGTTTTGCTTTCGTCTTACCGGATGCTGAATCGGGAGATGTATTGTCTCCGCCCCTGGAGAATGCGTTCTGGTAGTACTTCATCCTCTCTTCAAGGCTCATGGACTTGAGGGCATCGAAATCAGTCTTCGATTTATACGAGAATGCATCGTCACGCTTTGCGCTGATCTCCCTGTCGCGGAATGTGGGCTTTTTAGTCCTGACGTCCCTTGTGCTTCCGGAAGGACGGCGTCTTGAGGATGAGCGCTGTCTCTCTCTCCTCGGAGCACGGTAGCCCGCACTCTTGTCCTCGACACTCTCGAGTCCCTCCTCGTCGGCCCACTTCACGGGGATCTTCATTCCTATGAAGTCCTCTATGGCCTCGAGGCCGTAGATGTACTCCTCGCATGCAAGCGTCACGGCCTTTCCCGACTTACCGGCCCTCGCCGTTCGTCCTATACGGTGTACGTAGTTCTCGTAGTCCTCCGGGATGTCATAATTGACGACTAGCTCGAGGTCGTCTATCTGAAGGCCGCGTGCGGCAACATCTGTCGCAACGAGGAAGTTGAGCTTCCCTTCCTTCATTCTCTCGATTGTCTCGAGCCTCTTCTTCTGGGGCATGTCCCCCATGAGATACTCTGTCTTATAGCCGTTGAGATTGAGTCTTTTCGATACCTCCACGGCCTTGTCCTTGGTGTTGGTGAATATGAGGCACGACTGCGGGTTGATCTTCTTCAGTATCGAGAGAAGGAGCGGAAACTTCTCCTCCTTCGATACGTGGAAGAGCTCCTGCTCTATCTCCTTGACGGTGACCTCCTCCGGCTGGATGAGAATCTCCTCGCTGTTGTTCATGTACCCCCATGCAAGGTTCCTCACACGAGAGGAAAGAGTTGCGGAGAAGAGCATCGTCTCCCTCTCCCGGCTGTCTCTCAGGAGAGAGAACATCTTCTGGATGTCGGGGAAGAAGCCCATGTCGAACATCCTGTCGGCCTCGTCGAGAACGAAGATGTCGAATCCTCTGAAATCTATCTTGCGGCTCTTTGCATAATCGAGGAGTCTTCCGGGAGTTCCGACATATAAATCGAGTCCTTCCTTTATCTCCCTGTCCTGTTCGCCGTAGCCCACGCCGCCGTAAAAGCAGCCGATGCTGTAGCCCTCGATTCCCTTTGCAAGGATCACTGCATCCTCCTCTATCTGGACTGCAAGCTCCCTTGTCGGAGCAACGACGAGCGCCCTGCTCTTTCCGCCGCTTTCAAGATAGCGCTGGAGTATCGTGATAAGGAAGACCGCCGTCTTTCCGCTTCCCGTCTTGGACTGCACCATGACGTCTCTTTTCTCAAGGGTTACCGGAAGTACCTTTTCCTGTACTTCCGTGCACTTTACAAATCCTGCACCCTCTATTCCTTTCAAAACTTCTTCTCTTAAACCGAGTTCACTGAATTCCATTTTTCTTTTTCCTGTTTAAAGCTTATTTATTACTGCTGACCTTGTCTATTTACTCGAATTTCAACACTTCCCTGGGTTTCGAACCGTTGGCGGGTCCCACTATGCCGTCATCCTCCATCTGCTCGACGATTCTCGCGGCCCTGTTGTAGCCGATCTTGAGTCGGCGCTGGAGGTAGGAGGCCGATGCGCTCTTACGCTCGTACACAATTTTCTTTGCAGCTTCGTAGAGGTCCTCCTCACCCTCGTCGTCGAAGAACTCCTCATCCCCGTCGTCATCGCTCTCCGGATCATCGAATACCGACTCCTCGAGGAACTCCGCCTTCGAATTGTGGTTTGCTACGAAAGCCGTCACAGCCTCGACTTCGCCGTCGGATACGAATGCGCCCTGTATTCTTGTCAGCCCGCTTGCCGCCGGATCCATGAGGAGCATGTCGCCCTTCCCCAGGAGGTTCTCCGCTCCGTTTTCATCGAGGATGACACGGGAGTTGACTCCGCTCGATACCGCGAATGCGATACGACCCGGGAGGTTGGACTTGAGAGTGCCGAGAATGACATCGCTGCTCGGGCGCTGCGTTGCCAGAATCATGTGGATACCTGCAGCTCTCGCCTTTGCCGCGATACGGCTGATTGCCGTGTCCATCTCCTTGCCAACGACTGCCATAATGTCGGCGAACTCGTCCATTATGAGGACGATGTAGGGAACCTTCTCGACTCCCTTGAGCTCACCCGAGAGTATCTTCTCGTTGAGGCCGATGACATTCCTCACCCCGTAGCGCGCCATCATCGAGTAACGGCGCTCCATTTCGCTCACAAGCCACTCGAGTGCCTTTATGGCACGCTTGGCATCCGTGATGACAGGCGTCAGAAGGTGGGGTATTCCGTTATATATCGTAAGCTCGACAACCTTGGGGTCGACCATTATGAGTCTCACGTCTGTCGGATCCTTCTGATAGAGGATGGTGTTGACAAATGCATTTATACAGACACTCTTACCAGAACCTGTCGTACCGGCGATGATCATATGAGGCATCTTCGAGACATCGATGACTATCGGCTCACCGGTGACGGTGCGGCCGAGGATCATCGGGACACGGAAGAGCATGTATCTGGGATTGTCACGGAGTGCGAAGACCATGTCCTTGAAGCCTATGATCGATATCGAGGGATTCGGCACTTCGATACCGACAGCCTGCTTTCCGGGAACGGGTGCGAGGATTCTCACCTTCTTGCCGCCGAGGGCGTAGCTGAGCTCTGCGTCCCTTGCCGTTATGCGGCTGATGATCATGCCCTGTGCAAGCCTGAGTTCGTACATCGTGACTGCAGGGCCCTTTATTATGTTCGAAAGCTCGACCGAGATCTTCTGGTCGGCCAGCGTCTTCACGATTATCTCACCCTGCGACTGCGTGAATGCGTCTATCTCCTGGCTTATCTTCGGGTATTCCTTCAGAAGTACGGGGGAAGGCGGTGTGTAGACTGTCTTCTGCCTCATCGCGATTGCCGTCAGTCCTCCGCGGTTGGATGCAAGGTCCCCAACGCCCACGATGAGATTGAAGTCGTCCTCCATCTCCTCGTCGCTCTTTGTCTCATAGACCTTCTTCCCGTCTCCGCTTTCGGTGACGCTTCTGACCCGGGGTGTCTCGGGAGGGACGAACTGAGGTTCGGGATCTGGAGCGGGAACGGTTTTCTTCTCTTCCTGAGGAAGCGGAGTTGAAGCCTCCTCCCTCTTTGTTTCCGCAGCAGGCTCATCCGCCTTCTTCTCTACAGGAGCCGTGAATACCGGCTTCAAAGGCTTCTCCTCCTCTAAAGCCGATGATGCGGGGTACGGGTTCCGGACATCGCTTTCGTCTTCGGCCCTGAATGCACGTCCGGGAGTATATGAGACGGTCGTCTCGGCGCTCTTCTTTCCGTCGTCCTTCAGCGCTTCGAAGAGCTTGTATCTGGGGTGGTCCTTCGATATGTAGGAAGGAGCTGTGTCGTCATCCTTTTTCTCCCGGGAGGGAACATCGGGGACGCTCTTTCCGTTCTGGAGGTTCCTGAACATCTGGTAGCGGGGGTGACTGGGATCAAGAGAGGACGGTGCTATATGCTCCTCACTCTGTCTCCCCTGCACCTGAGGCGTCTCTGCGTGTACTCCGTCCTGGAGATTCTTGAAGAGACGGTAGCGCGGGTGGCTGGGGTCGAGTGTGGATGGAGCGAATGATGACGGTTCTCTTTCCACTCTCTCCTCCTCTTCCTTTCCCAGTCCTATGATGGGACGCTGCCGGGTCTGTGGCTGCTCGTTTACGGACGGCTGGGAGTTATACATCTCGAGCGTTGCCTCGAGCATGCCGCCTTCCCTGAAGTGCTTTGTATTGAGAAGTGCGGCCTTGTCTGTCTTCTCTTCTTCATCGCTGTCGTTATCCCACTCTCCGGCGTCTATCTCGTTCTTGAGGTTGTCTATGAATGATGAGCTTTCTACAAGACGGGGCTTTTCCTTTTCCCCGGAAAGAGACGGCTTCTCTTCGCCACCGTCGTGGTGTCCGATGGTCGGAAGCGACGGCATCTCTTCAAACGATGGGAACGATAGAGGCGTGTCGGGGTTTCCGATTCCGCCCTCATACTCGGGAGCCGGACCTATGTCGTCCTCCTTCTCCTTCAGAGCTCTTTCCTCTTCTTTTCTCGTCTTCTCCTCTTCCTTTTTTCTCTTCTTCTCTTCCCTTGCCTCTTCGAGTGCGGCCTTCTCCTCCTTCTTCTCCTCCTCTTCGCGGAGTCTGTCCATCTCCCTGGCCTTCTTCTTATCTTCCTTCGCCCTTTCCTTATCGCGCCTCAGTTCTTCCTTCTCGCGCTTCTTCTCATATTCCTTCTGCTCTTTCGCCCTTTCCTTCTCCCTCTTCTTCTCCTCGGCCTTCGTCTTCTTCTCGAGTTCGAGGGAATAACGCTTTTCGTCTCTCGCCCTCTCCCTTTCGGCCTTCTCGTTAAGCTTCTGCTGTCTCTTAACCGCCTTCTCCTCTTCGAGGGTCTCGCGGCTCTTTATCGCACCTTCCTTCTCGAGTTTCTTTATAAGAATCCCCCTCTTCTTACTCCACTTCTCGTCGTATGTTCTGAAAGCGGCGAGAAGTACGAAACACAGGAGTACCTCGAGGACGAAGAGTATATAGAAGAGCTTCGGGTCCGACTGATGAAGTGTGTCGGGCACAAAGGATGCAAATGCCTCGTTCGATGAGGCACGTACGGCCGTCTGTAGAGTTGCATAGACAAAAAAGAGAAGCGGGACAACGCTCATCGAAAACGGCTTACGGAGTCTGAACGCGAAGACGAGTATTCCCTCGAGGAGGAAAAAGACTCCGGGGGCCACAAGGCCGTAGCCGCCCTGGAGAAGTGCACACTCTCTTGAAACGTGCGACAGTATCGACGTGAGTGGTGCTTCAAGAAGCCCCAGTCCCTCTAATATTCCGGATATTGTGAATGCTGTTCCCAGCAGTGTGAAGATCCATGCTATTACCAGTGAAAACTTTCCTTTCTTCATTTCTTCCCCCAGTTCTCGAGAACGAGGATATTCCTCTCCTCGTCCAGTCCCGGCACCTCGAGCGGAATTATCTTCTCATCAAAGACGTAAGACTCAGCACGGAGAGCAGAAACCTCCCCGGATGTGTTCGCCGCCGTTCCCTTGTAGAAGAGGGCCTTCGATGAGAGCTTCACGGCGTCGGATGCTATATCGAGCACGGGATGAAAGGCCCGCGCAGTGACGGCGTCGAACCTCTCCCTGATATTCTTTATGTCGGCGTCGACGACGACGGTGTTAGAGAGCCTGAGAACGGCCGTGACCGAGCGCAGGAAACCCGCACGCCTCTGCATTCTCTCGATGAGATAGAATTTCCTCGAAGGAAAAAGAATGGCAAGCACCACTCCCGGAAGCCCCGCCCCGGAGCCCATGTCGGCGATTCTGTCTCCGTCTGCCGTCTCCTCGAGAAAGACGGGGTAAGCGGAGGCCGAGTCGAATATGTGACGCACGATTATTTCATCCCTTTCCTTCGAGCCGACAAGCTTGAGGGAGGGGTTGAAAAGCATTATCTCATCCGTGTAACGTTCGAGGAGCGCACTCTTAGTGGAGACGTCATCTACTCCGAGAGCAACGAGGTATTCTTCGATTCTATCTCTTTTCATTGTTTCTCTCCGCAAGATGCAGGGCAAGAATTGCAGTATCTGAAACCCTGACGCCGCTGATCCTTCCCGCCTGGCCGACGGATGCCGGTTTAAAGAGCTTGAACTTCTCCCGGCTCTCTGCACTGAGACCTTCGACTTTGTCGTAGTCGAAGTCCTCGGGGATTCTCATGCTCTCTCTCTTCTTCGCCCTTTCGGCGTCAATCTCCTGGCGCTTCAGGTACCCCGAGTATTTTACATCAAGCATGACTGCATTGAGAACGCCCTCACTGTAGTTTTTGAGCTCCGGTATTTCATCCATCGTGAAGATGTCACTCCCGCTTTCAACAAGTCTCTCGAGCCCGTTCTTGCCCCTCGCCTTACTTGCTCTGAGGAGGTCCTTTATCTCATCCATCTGACGGAGCTTGTTTCTGAGCCTCTCCATCTTCTCCTCTGAAGCAAGTCCCGCTTCATAACCGATGGGGGTAAGCCTGACATCAGCAGAGTCGTGTCTGAGGGAGAGTCTGTACTCGGCGCGTGATGTGAACATCCTGTAGGGCTCCTTCGTGCCCTTCGTCACGAGGTCGTCGATGAGAACTCCGATGTAGGCATCGGTTCTTCCGAGGACGACAGCCCTTTCTCCCTTGAGGCGCTGGCATGCATTTATGCCGGCCATGAGCCCCTGCGCCGCAGCCTCCTCGTAGCCGCTTGTGCCGTTGGTCTGTCCCGCAACGAAGAGGGAGGATATGATCTTCGACTCGAGGGACGGTAACAGATCCAGCGGATCAAGATAATCATACTCCACTGCATAGGCCGGTCTCATTATCTCGACATGTCTCAAACCCGGGAGAGTGCGGATGAAGCGGTGCTGCACCTCTTCGGGAAGCGACGAGGAGAGTCCGTTGAGATACATCTCCCCGCTTCCGATTCCTTCCGGCTCCACGAATATCTGATGGCGCTCCCTCTCGGGGAACCTCACGACCTTGTCCTCGATAGAGGGACAGTACCGTGGGCCCTTTCCGACGATTTTTCCTCCGTAGAGCGGGGAACGGTGGATGTTTTCACGTATTATCTTATGAGTCTCCTCGTTCGTGTATGTTATGTAACAGGGAACGGAGGGCCTCTCTACTCTGTCGTAGTCGAAGGAGAACGGCATCATGACGGGGTCTCCATCCTGCTTCTCCATTTCATCGAGGTCAAGGGAGGAGAAACGCACCCTTGCAGGCGTTCCCGTCTTCATTCTCCCAACGTGGAAGCCGTACTCCCTGAGTCTGTCCCCCAGGCCCAGAGCCGCACTCTCGCCAAGCCTTCCCGACGGAGCGTCATATTCGCCGATGAATATGCGGCCGTTCATGAATGTGCCTGTCGTGAGAACGACGACGCGTGCGCTTATTCTCCAGCCGCGTTCTGTAACGACTCCGGAGATCGTCTTCTTTCCGTTCTTCTCCTCTAGGAGAAAATCGATGACTGTGTCCATAAAGAGAGAGAGCTTCTTCTCCCTCTCGCACGTCTCCTTGGCCAGTCTCGAATAGGAGAACTTGTCAGCCTGTGCACGGGGTGCCTGGACAGCAGGGCCGCGGGATCTGTTGAGAATCCTGAACTGGATCATATTCCTGTCGATGAGATGACCCATCTCCCCGCCGAGGGCGTCTATCTCCCTCACGAGATTCCCCTTCGCAAGTCCCCCGACAGCAGGATTGCAGCTCATGCGCCCGATGGCATCGAGCGACTGTGTTATCATAAGAGTGTCGTAACCCTCTCTCGAAAGAGCGAGGGCGGCCTCTATGCCGGCGTGTCCGCCGCCTATGACTATTGCATCGTAATCTCTCATTTTCACTTCCCTAAACAGAAAGCCGAGAACAGCTCGTCAAGAACGTCCTCAGTTGTAATTTCACCCGTAAGCTCCCCCAGTGCCTCGAGCGCACTCTGGAAGAAGAGTGCAATGATGTCGGCACTCATGTTGCGGTTCGCTATGGCGTCGCGGAGTGCCGAGGCAGTCTCGTCAAGCTTCTCCTTCTGTCTCCTGCTCTCTATGACAGGAACGGAGGAGAATGTGTCGACTTCGCTTGAGAGCTTTCCGCTCACAGCTTCAATGACCCTTTCAAGACCCTCGCCTGTCAGAGACGAGAACGAAAGCCCCTCCGGATGCGTGATGTCACTCTTTGAGTGTACATATATTGTTCTCTCACGTTTGACAGTGGGTTCCTTCTCCTCTCCGTCAAGAACATAGACGATGAGATCCGCCTCCTCCATCATCCTCTCGGAGCGGCTGATCCCCTCCCTCTCGACTTCGTCGCTGCCGTCTCTCAGACCTGCGGTGTCGAAAAGACGCACCGGGATACCGTCCATCTCGCACTCTGCCTCGATGTAGTCTCTCGTAGTCCCCGCCAAGGGTGACACGATGGCCCTGTTCTCCTTCAGAATGGCATTGAAGAGGCTGGACTTACCAGCATTGGCTTTCCCCGCAAGAACGACCTTTGCACCCTCGGAGTAGATCCTTGCGGCGCGGTATGTCGCACTCACTGCCTCAAGGCGTGTTATAAGCGCCCCGACTCTTTCGACGGGGAAGACCCAGTCCTCTGCTATCTCATCCTCACCGTAGTCGAGCTGTACTTCGAGGGAGGCAAGAATATTCACTATCTCGTCCCTTATTTCCTCAGCTTCACGCTTCACGGCTCCCGAGAGACGCTCCACGGCGTCTTCACGCCCCCTTTCGCCTTTCGCCTTCACAAGCTCCTCGACGGCCTCCGCCTCCGTAAGGTCCATCTTTCCGTGCATGAATGCGCGGTATGTGAACTCGCCCCTCAGGGCCTTTCTGAACCCCGCCTTCTCCAGCAGCGTCGATATGCCCCGGATGACAGGAAGAGAGCCGTGGCACATTATCTCGAAGGCCTCTTCAGCTGTGTAGCCCCTGCCCTTCTCGTACTTAATGACGACGACCTCGTCAACCGGGCAGCCCTTTTCATCGACTATCCAGCCGTGTACGGCCGTATTGCTCATGCGTCCTTCGAGTCTCCCTTTAAAAAAGGGAGCGAGGAGAGAGAGCGATGCGGTGCCACTTGCTCTGATCACGGCCAGAGCTGAGGGTGCGTATGGTGTGGCGAGAGCGTAGACAGGCTCGTCGGTTGTGTATTGAAGCATGCTTTCATTCTAGTCGCAAACGCCTCTCCGATACAATACGGCTTATCCTGATGGACCAGAAAATTTACTTTTGCTAAACTGCATATATGTTTGATTTTACAGCTCAGAAAAACCGCAGCGTTCTCTTTCAGAATATAAGAAAATTCTTCATAGAGAGGGATTACCTCGAAGTATCGACTCCGACACTCTCGCCATACCTCATCCCGGAGCCTACGATAAAGACCTTTTCAACGACATTTTCGAACGTGTTCGTAGGAAAGAGGGATTTCTACCTCATACCCTCACCCGAAATCTTCATGAAGGAGATGCTCGCCTCCGGCTCCCCCTCCATCTTCCAGATTTCACAATGCTTCAGGAACGCCGAACAGCTGGGCGATGTGCATAACCCCGAGTTCACGATGCTCGAATACTACACTCTCGGCTATGACGACACCGACTCAATCGCACTCACAATCGAGATGATTGAAAAGACGGCTCTCAGAGATGCACCGTGGCTGAAGAAGGAGCCTCTTATCATCACTGTCGAGGAGGCGATGTGGAATTACGCCGGCGTCGACCTCATGAAGGCTCAGGACATATCACAGCTGCGTGATGATGCTGAAAGGCTCGGTCTCTTCGTCCCCGAAGGAGAAGCATGGGAGGATACGTTCAACAGGATTTTCCTCACATACGTAGAACCCGGTCTTCCTAAAGACAGGGAGGTCTACCTCCGTGATTACCCCGTGCAGATAGACTGCCTTGCAAAGAGCTATCCCGAGAGGCCATACCGCAGGCGCTGGGAGATGTACATAAGCGGCGTCGAGATAGCAAACTGCTACGACGAGGAAACAGACAAGGACAAGATAAAAGCCTACTACGAAAAGGAGCAGAAGAAGCTCGAGGAGGAGAGAAAGCTGACGGGGGACGTAATATCTCCAGCAGACCCGGCATTCCCCCTTCTCGACATGCCCTCATCCTCCGGCGTCGCCATAGGACTTGATCGTCTTTTGATGGTCAATCTTGGAAAGAATGAAATAGCACCCCTTCTGGCATTCCCGATGAGTGATCTCTTCAGAAGATAGGAAATCACAGCCCGTAAAGAAGATAAATACACTACAAACAAATAAAAACAGACGCTCCAGGCTCTCATATTCAGGGAGAAAAACCACCTCCTGCGTCTGAGGATAAACCATTCTATATCTCCCTTACACAGCTGAAAACTGCAGAAAGAATGATTTATGACACAAGAAATTACCTTTCCGACCTTCTTTACAATGATTGTGACTTTCTGTTATTCTGTCACGTGGTTAAACTGTTAATTTAATTTGAGGTATAAAGAATGATTAAAGCAGGACAGATTGAAAAAGGTACAGCTCTCCTCATCAAGGGTCAGCCATTCCTCTGTATTGAAAGAGAATTCGTAAACCCTGGTAAGGGTTCGGCATTCGTAAGACTCAAGCTCAAGAGCCCGGCTACAGGCCAGACACTCTCCGAGACTATGAAGTCCCAGGACAACGCTGAAGACATTACAATCGAAGACAGAACATTCCAGTATCTTTACAATGACGGCGAAAACTTCGCTTTCATGAATGTTGAAAACTACGAGCAGATCGAAGTTCCCATGAAGAACTTCCCCGACTACGAATACATCATGAAGGACGGCGAGACATACCGCCTCACACTTTGGGAGGACCAGGTTCTCGACATCCAGGTTCCGAGCAAGGTCGTCTACGTCGTAACCGAAACCGAAGACGCAGCACGCGGCGATACAGTCCAGGGCGTTACAAAGGATGCAGTTCTCGAGACAGGTCTCAAGATCAGAGTCCCCGGCTTCATCAAGCAGGGCGAGAAGGTCAGAGTCAACACAGAGACCAAGGAATACCTTGAGAGAGTCAACGACTGAGCAGGAATCATCAAGATAAGAAGCCCCCGGTTCAATTCCGAGGGCTTTTTCTTTTCTTGTCAAACGTCTTTCATCAAGGACAGTATTTTCGGACACTCTCTCTGAACTCAGAAATGGTCATATGTGCCTCTTCTGCTGCTTCCGCTTCTGTGAGACGCCCTTTCTTAATCATTCCAGCAAGAGTCTTGATCACACCATCTGCAAAACCCTCTGCAAAACCCTCTGCAAAACCTTCTTCCTTAAGAAGAGACATTGTTTTTGCCTCATCATATTCGATGATACACATTCTCTTTACCTCAACACAGTTTGCGATGAAGAATAATGATACTCGAAAACTTTGTCTGTTATTCCTTATCCTCGGAAGAGCAGTATTTCCGGACACTCTCTCTGAACTCAGAAATGGTCATATGTGCCTCTTCTGCTGCTTCCGCTTCTGTGAGACGCCCTTTCTTAATCATTTCGGCCAGAGTTTTGATTGTACCTTCCGTACGACCCTCTACACGACCCTCTACACGACCCTCTGCACAACCTTCTTCCTTAACGAGGGATAAATTCCTTGCCTCATTGTACTCGGTAATGCACATTTTCCTTACCTCCACCTTGTTCGCAATGAGAAACTTCCGAACAACAAAGTTTTCCGGCATTTCCTCCAGTGCTGCATCTACTGCATCTTCAGGTTCCTGCATCTCCTTTAGATTCATATTTATCCGGTCTATCAACCATGAGTAATCCTTAAGTGGCTGACACCTGTCAAGAAGATCCTTGTTGGTGCCACATTTTATGTTAATCATCGTGACAGCAACTTCTATATCGCTTTTCTTGTCTTCGAAGGAAGAGCTGAGACGAAGCTCGGATCTGTCATCCTTCTCCTCATCACCGTTATAAAAGCAGATACATCTCGGAGAGGGAAACATCTGTAACGACGAACTTTCAAGATTGTAATCATACTCAATGTATTTCGAGTAAAGCTCTCCCAGATAGAGAAAGAATCTCATCGGGATATTCGGGTTATATGATTTATCATCATAAAGACTCACAGTCGTGGAAACAAGGAATGAAACATCGTTCTTCATCCCTATACAGACGGCATCACTCACAGCCCTGAGAGTGATGGACGAAGTATCGGCATACTCCGACCCGTTCAGTGCATTGTAGAGACTGAGAGCCCATTCTTTATTCTTTCCGAAGATGAACCCGAAGAGGCTGTCCCTGTTTTCAAAATCAGCTTCAAACATGCTTTCCTCCCTGCTTTGATATAGCCTTATTCCATAGCAAAACAGGGCGAAAGGCAAGCTTTTTCAGCCTTTTGTCCCCAATTAGTATTTTCTTGAATTATCAGTGATTCCTGAGAAAAAAAGACGTTTTGGGGACAACTATGCTATCAGAGTATCGAGGGCTATCTCGA
>CAVFZO010000045.1:0-16912 GCA_963626925.1 Clostridium sp. AM49-4BH | reverse complement strand
TTTTATTTGTCAACTAGAAAACCGGAATCTGTCAACTTATCTATCAACTTTGTATGGTTTATTTACCAACTTTAGAAAGTTTATTTGTCAACATCATCACAATATTGCGTTTTTTGCAAATTACTGGGTGCACCAATATTGCGTTTTTTGCAAAATACAAAGTGCGACAATATTGCGTTTTTTGCAGATCTGTCTGATAATCATTCAAAAGGCAGTCAATAATGTTATTTGAGAGAAAGATTTACCAGAAACTGAAGGAATGGAAGGATGAGAGCCGTGGAGCTACCTCAATGCTTATTGAAGGGGCGCGCAGAATAGGGAAGTCTACGATTGTGGAAGAATTTGCGAAGAAAGAGTACGAGAGTTACATCATCATCGACTTTGCAAAGAAGAATGCAACTGTTGAAGGGTACTTCCTCAAACACATGGATGATCTCGATACTCTCTTCATGCTTCTCTCTACCTATTACCGGGTGAACCTGGTGAAAAGACGTTCCGTTATCGTCTTCGATGAAGTCCAGGCTTTTCCCTTCGCAAGGTCGGCGACGAAATATCTTGTAGCTGACGGAAGATATGACTACATTTCGACAGGATCTCTGATATCTATAAAGGAAAATGTGAAAGATATCGTGATTCCTTCCGAAGAGGACAGTCTGAGGATGTACCCGATGGACTATGAAGAGTTCTGCCTGGCTATGGGAGAAAACCCGATTCTTGATTACATAAAGTACTGCTACGACAAGAGAGTCCCGCTTGAAAGAGCTCTGCACAACAAGGCCATGCTCCTCTTCAGGCAGTATATGCTCGTCGGCGGAATGCCTCAGTCTGTCGCCGCTTTCATCGAAGAACAGAAGAATTTCCAGCCTTCTGATGCGGCGAAGAGAAATATCCTCAGAATCTATCACGGCGACATAATGAAGATAGACAGGAGGTATAAGAGTGTCGTTGCCGCGATGTTTGATGAGATTCCATCGCGTCTTTCAAAACATGAGAAACGTGTTGTTTTTAAACACGTCGACGCCAGAGCTGACTCGCGGGAAGCTTTCGATGCACTGTTCTGGCTGAAAGAAGCTATGATAACGAACCAGTGCTTCCGCACTTCGGATCCCTCCGTTGCACTGGCCTTGAATACCGATGAATCCTACGTCAAATGCTATCTTTCTGACACCGGACTGCTTTTCAGCCAGGCGTTCGATTCGAATGCCCTTCTTGAAGACGACGTATATAGACAGATACTTAATGACAGACTTTCGCTCAACGAGGGAATGTTCTATGAGAATGTGGTTGCCCAGATGCTTGTTGCCGGAGGTCATAAACTATACTTTTATACACAGTACAACAGGGAAAAGGGACGAAACGACATCGAGATAGACTTCATAATATCCAATAACAGCAGGCTGAAATACATGATGTATCCGATAGAGGTCAAATCAGGGACCAACTATTCGATTGTCTCCCTCGAGAGGTTCATGGAGAAATACAGAAACAGAATAGGGCAGGCCTATGTTATCCACCCGCGGAATTTCATGATAAAGGATGATATAGTATATCTCCCGCCGTATATGGTTCCGTATCTTTGAACTGAAGACTGAATCTGGCAACTTCGACTGCATATTCTGTGGTTCAGCCGATACTTCATCCTGAGGCATTGTCTGATGGAAGGAAAGAGCCTGCTCGGAAAACAGAATTGCGGGGGGCTCTGGTGTTGGTAGGAATAGTGCAAAACTATGACGAAACCGATTTTTGTCAAAGTTAAGTTTATGTAAACAATTAAGTTGCAGTTCGGATATGTTAAAAAACGACATGATTTGAATACGTTTTTATCCAATGAGTGAACGTTATTATTTTATCGAAGCAAGACAGAATTTTACCGTATGAATTTTAGAAAGACTGTCACCATAACCGAATTCGGAGCCAGAGGCGACGGCTCCTGGGACAACTCGAAGGCCTTCGAAGAGGCACTCAGAGAACCCGGTGTGACTGTAAGGGTACCTGCCGGTATCTGGCTTACAGGACCTGTTACACTCAAATCAGATACAACACTCATCATCGAGTACGGTGCCGTACTCAAGTTCATACCCGAGCCCGAGCGCTACAAGCCCGTCTATACGAGATGGGAGGGGGTCAGGTGCTATGCAATGCATCCTCTGATTTATGCCGAGAATGCCGAGAACGTCTCGGTCGAAGGCGGCGGTGTCATCGACGGAAGCGGCAGGGCATGGTGGAATATCCTCTGGGATAAGAAAAAACGCGGGGCGGGTCCGGAGAAGGATTATGAGAAGAGGCTTGCCGAACTCAATCCCGGATACGAGAAGGATCCTTCGGGCGGCGGCGGAAGGCAGATGCAGTTCCTGCGTCCTGCATTCGTCCAGTTCAACAGATGCCGCAATGTGACGCTCAAGGGAATCAAGGTCATCGAATCCCCGTTCTGGACAATCCATCCGATATTCTCGGACAACGTGACGATAGATTCCATCACAATATTCAATCCCTCCGACAGTCCCAATACGGACGCCATCGACGTAGACAGCTGCACGAATGTCACAATCAGAGGCTGTTATATAAACGTCGGGGATGACGGCATATGCATAAAGAGCGGGGCCGGAGAGGACGGACTCAAAGCCGACGCTCCGACACACGATGTGCTTGTCGACTCATGTACCGTATCATCCGCACACGGCGGGGCTGTTATCGGAAGCGAGACAGCGGCAGGAATCAAGGACGTTGTCTTCTCCAACTGCAATTTTCTAGGAACAGACAGGGGAATAAGAATAAAGACAAGACGCGGAAGGGGAGGCCTCATCGAGAATCTGACATTCAGGAACATCTCGGTCGACGGCTGTCTCTGTCCCTTCACATTCAATATGTATTACAAGTGCGGGGCGACTGATGAATCCCTATTCTCCCTCGATCCGCTTCCCGTCTCGGCAGACACCCCTCATATAAAGAACATAGTAATCGAGAACGTAACGGCGACAGGATGCCGTAGTTCGGCGGGATTCATAGTCGGACTTCCCGAGGCCCCGATAGAAGGCGTAGTCATCAGGAACTCCTTCTTCTCCGTCGACCCGTCCTCCGACACAGAACCCGGAGTTTCGGAGATGTACAGAGGGCTTCCCGATGTGAAGGAGAAGGGCGTCAGGGTGCGTTTTGCGTCCCTCAAGCTCGAGAATGTGGTAGTCGAGGGAGTGAAGAGACTCCTTGTCGAAGAGTAGGAAATGGCTGTTGCACGATTCTGACTACTCTATGAACAGTTACGACCATTGTTTGCGGGGTGGAAAAGTGCAATTTAAGATAAACTGGATTTCGGAAGAGTGATGGAGAAGGAGAAGAGTCTTACAAAGTACAAGTCTGTCGACCTGATGATCTGGACACTCATGCTCGGGGTCTTCGAGACCCTCGTAGTGAAGGCAGGCTCGTCATGGTTCAAGGAACAGCCGTATATTCTTTCCCTCGTTCCCGCACTTTCCGTTATAATCTATATGAGATGGTCGCTCTACGGTGTGCTCTATGCGGCACTCGGGGGGCTCTTCACATCATTCGCCTTTTCGGCGGGGTGGGAACAGACGGCCGTCTATGTCACCGGCAACATGCTTTCAGTGCTGGTCTATCCGTTCCTGAAGGCTGTCGGTAAGGAAAGAGTAAGGCAGAGCTTCCTTCTTTCGGCATCGGGTGCCGTCCTCACGGCGCTCCTGATGCAGACTGGAAGGGGCCTTGTGTCGCTTGTTATGGGATCGGGTCTCCCGGCGATGGTGGATTTCATCACGACCGATGCCCTCAGCGGAGTCTTCGCCGTGATAATCACCGGCATCGTCCGCAGGAGGGACGGCGTCTTCGAGGACCAGATAACATACCTTGCGAGAGTGAAAAGAGAAGAAGAGGAGAAGAAGAATGAAGGTCACAGCTTCTGATTATCTTGACTATGATGCAACTACCGGAACCTATCACGAAAACAGTGAGCAGAAGGTAAGAGACGATGTGGAGAAGCACTACTGGCTCCACGTGGGACGTGCGGTTCTCAAGGACTGGCGCCTCTATGTAATGCTTGTGCCGATGCTTCTTGTCTTCCTTTTCTGGAGATATTTCCCGATGTACGAGCTCCTGGGCTGTTTCAAGGTCTCCGACGAGGTACTCCCTGTTTCCCAGCAGCTCTTCTCCGGCTTCTCATACTTCAGAAGACTTCTTGTCGGAGGTGACGCACTCTCTGCAGAGTTCTGGAGAGCACTCAGGAACACGTTCCTGCTTTCGTTCTACGGCCTCTGCTTCGGCTTCCCCGTACCGATCATCCTCGCTCTCTTCTTCAACGAGGTCAGATCCAATATCGCAAGAAGTATCTACCAGGTGATGACATATCTGCCGAAGTTTATGTCGACCGTCGTCATGACATCGCTTGTAACGATGCTTGTAAAGCAGGGATCCATCACGACAAGCTATGGTGTGATATCACAGCTATTGGAGGCTCTCGGGCTCATCAGCCACGAGACAGCAAACTCGGGTCTCCTCAATAACCCCAACTTCTTCAGGGGAATTTATCAGCTCAGCGGCATCTGGGAGGATGCGGGCTACGGCTCCATCGTCTATTTTGCGGCAATCATCGCAATCAGCCCGACAAGCTATGAAGCGGCCCAGATCGACGGTGCCGGAAAGATGGCACAGATGAGATATGTCGTCATCCCGTGTATCCTTTCGACAATCGTCATCATGCTCATAACGAAGATCGGATCCTTGTTGAGCATAGGCTACGAGAAGGTCCTTCTTCTCTACAATGAAAACACATATGTCACAGCCGACGTCGTATCGACATTCGCACAGCGTTACGGTCTTGCCGGAACGATGGAGGGAATAGCATCCGCAGCGGAGATGATGAACAACGTCATCGGCATGCTCCTCGTCATCGGAGCCAATACGATAGCCAGAAAGGCATCTGACGTCTCGCTTTACTGAGGAGGAGTGGAAAAATGAAAAGAAAACTCGAAACGACAGAACTCATCTTCAAGATCATCAGCTACACGCTCCTTACCATATTTGCAGTAAGCTGTCTCTATCCCTTCGTCTATGCAGTGTCATCGGCAATAAGCGGAAGACATGCAGTCGAGTACTCCGAAGTCGTACTCTTCCCGAAGGACGTCCAGTTCGAGGCGTTCGGACGCATGTTCAGCTCGAACATGTTCTGGAATGCATACTCCAACACCCTCTATATCACGCTCTTCGGAACAGTCTGGGCACTCGGATACTCGATCCTCGGTGCATATGCACTCTCGAAGAAGAGACTCTTATTCCGTAAGACGTTCAACTTCTTCCTCGTCTTCACCATGTGGTTCAGTGCAGGTATCGTCCCGCAGTATCTCAACTACCTGAATACGAAGAAGGTCTTCAACAGTGTCGGAATCACGGACGACAAGTGGCTGGTCATCATCGCAATGGGTATGGCTGCCATGAACATCATCCTCCTGCGCAACGCCTTCGAAGGTGTCCCGCAGGATATCGAGGAGGCTGCGATAGTCGACGGCGCAACGGAGTTCCAGGTCCTGAGCAAGGTCTACATCCCGATGAGCAAGTCCACGATTGCGACAGTCGCTCTCTTCTTCGGAATCTCGAGATGGAACGGTTACTTCTGGGCACGCCAGATGATCTCCAACTCCAACGAGCATCCTCTCATGGTCTACATCAGACTCATGCTCGAGGAATATACGGACAGCGAAGCCATGGCCGGCTGGAACGAGGTCTTCGCATCCGACAGCATGATCTATGCTCTCATAGTATGTTCGATTGTCCCCATCCTCGTCATATATCCTTTCATACAGAAGTATTTTGCAAAGGGTGTCAACGTCGGTGGTGTCAAGGAATGATAAAGAAAGTTTTTTAAACTGGAGGATATTAAGATGAAAAGAACATTGGCTATTGTTTTGATGGCTGTGTGTTGTCTGATGGTTTTTGCAGGAGGCGAGAAGGAACTTGCTGCTCCGACAACCACAACCACGACTACAACGACTACAACAGCCGCTCCTGCAGCAGCTGCTGCTACAGAAACAAAGAAACTCAGCGACCTCTATGCTGAAGGCACAGTCCTCAGGATGGCGACAGGTTATAACAGCAAGAAGACAGGTATTGCATTCGATGCAGACACAGCCGGAAACGGTGTCGAACTTGCAGGCGTAACCTACCACTCCGGCGACCTCAAGCCGACCTGGGTTGCTGTCGAGAAGATCCTCGGTGTCGAGTTTGAAGACAAGTACCAGGGAAACAGCGCACAGAAGGAACTTCAGTTCTGGGCTGAAAGACTGAACGAAGTCGACTTCGTATCAGGCAACGCAACATCCCTCAACGAGTACGGAATCAAGGGAAGCTTCGTCAACATCGCCGAGTATCTCGACCTCATGCCCAACTTCAAGGCATACCTCGAGGCTAACCCGATCGTAAGACTCTCGATCACAGGCGACACATCAACAGGTGCAATCTACTTCTCGCCTTACTTCGACGGTGTCAACGATATCGAGAGAATGCCCCTCATGAGAGAAGACTGGCTTGTCAAGCTCCTCGACGGCGAGGGTGAATTCACAGCAGAGAAGAGCGGAACACTCGCTGCTGCAGTCTACACACCTTATATGCCGACATCGGGCTCCGTCACAGTCGACGCAGTAAGCTCCGACGGAACAAAGGTCATCTCCCTTACAAAGAACTATGACAAGGCAGGCAATATCGTCGAGAAGATGAATGCCGCTCTTGCAAAGGGAACAGTCACAGGCGTCGAGGCAGTCAACATGCTCAGAAAATATATCGACGAAGCATATGACGGCTACTACGGAACAACAAGATCCAACCTCTTCGCAGGTCAGGATGCCGCATGGGATGCAGACGAGCTCGTTGCTCTCCTGAGATGTGTCGTTGCAAACGCATATACACTCAACGGAACAGATTCCGTCCAGGGACTCTTCTCAAGAGAAGACAACAACAACCAGAGAAAGGTTGACCTCTTCAGATTCGCAGGCACACTCTTCGGAGTCAGAGGTCTCGAATCAAGACAGGACTACCTCTACTTCGACAGCGAAGGCAATCTCTGTGATGCACGCCAGGAAGAGGCAACATACCTTGCCCTCGAGAAGATGAATGCAATGGCTAAGGAAGGCCTCATCAGCAAGTCCTACATCGACAACAGCAAGGAAAGCTCTTCGACAATGCTCGAGAACGACCTCGGCTTCATGAGCTACGACTACAACCAGACACAGACTCTCCTCAATGAAACAAAACTTTCCGACGGCGAGAAGTATATGTGTGTCATGGTTCCTGTCGCACGCTGGTATGACGGAACAAACGCAGACGGCGTCTACATGAGATTCACGGAATCCTGGAGAAGCGTAAAGACAGACGGATGGGCAATCAGCAAGGCAGGCGTCGCAGGTGACGACAACAAGCTCTATGCAGCTCTCGCACTCATCGACTACGCATTCAGCGAGGAAGGACAGATCATGATGAGCTACGGCCCGGATGAGTTCATCAAGACGAACGCAGACGGCAGCTACGTCACATTCAGCTTCAACGGCAAGGAGATGCCTGTCATCGCAGACATCACAGAGGAATATCTCTGGAAGTATGCAAGCGGCAACTACACCAACTTCGCACGCCAGTATCTCGGATCCACTCTCTCGTTCGCAAAGAGCCAGGCATTCGAATACCAGTGCACAGTCGAGGTCGGTAAGGAAGGCGCAGCACACATCTCCAACGCTATCGCTCTCGGAACAATCAAGCACCCCGAACTCGCAGTATGCGACAACATGTGGTACACATCAATTCCGACAACCCTCCCGAACACGAAGGTCGAACTCGATGCCATCAACGGATTTACGGAGCTCATCAACCAGTTCAGCACATCCAAGGGCGGCACGAACATCCTCGTGAACCAGATTACATCCGGTTACACACTTGACGGCGCATCCGATGCCGCATCAAGCGCAGAGAAGGTCAAGACGGAATGGTCCGGCGTCCAGTATCTCTACTACAAGCAGAGTGCATGGAACCGCGCTCTCAAGTTCTATCAGAACCTGAACAAGTAAAACAAACAAAGGCCCCGGGGAGGAATCCCCTCTCCGGAGCATTCTTTCCAGGAGGAACGGTTATGTATAAGAAACAGATGACATTTCAGAACATAATCTGTTATATCGCACTCATCGCCGGAGTTATTGTATTCATCTATTCTCTCGGCATAATGACAGATCTCTACGACTGTCTCTACACGACGATGACCAATCCGAACGACCACACCGAAACTATGGTCGAAGGTTCCATCGTCTACTACAACATGCAGGACTTCAACAAAGACTTCCTGATCATGTCTATAGTCTACATCCTTCTCGGTGTTTTCCTCTTCGTGACCCAGACGGCGAAGAGACGCAGGTACTACGTCGGTAACTATAGTGCCATCGCACTGTTTGTCATCTTTACCCTTTTCCTCGTAGTATGGTCACACATCGAGATACAGACCTACAGAAGAGAGTGGCTCATGGTAGACTTCGAGGCTCTCAAAATGCATGCCGAAGTCTTCAAGCACAAATATACCGAGTCGACATTCTGGTTCGACATCCACTATGCAGTTGCTGCTGTCTGTCTTGCCGCAGCAGGACTTCTGGCATACAACGCAGTCTGGAAGACAAAGCTCATGAAAGAAGAGCAGAGACTCATAAAGGAGGGAGAAAAAGCATGAGAGAAATAGACGACAACCTCATCAGCAAGGACCGCATGCGCTACATCAAGAACAAGTTCAGTTCGAACCTGTGCATAATCGCCATCCTCTTCGACGTCTTCTTCTTCGTCTCCATCTACAAGATCAACATAGACACAAGCAAGAACTACTATAACATCCTTATAGGTGCTTCGATTGTATATAACCTCGTATTCATGCTCCTGGCGTTCCTTTCCTGCGAAAGCGTCAAGAACTACGACGAGAAGAAATGCTGGATGATGGTCGCCCTCGGCGTTCTCCAGATCGTGAGGATCTTCATCCTGCCCTTGAAGTACCATACTTCGACTGTGACAATCCAGTCGGTCCAGACGGCCGTCATGGGTTCCTCACAGTTCATGCGCTGTATAATCTACCTCCTTATCTCCGGAGCATGCCTCCTTCTCGGAGCAGTGGTCGGAATAAAGAGATCGAGAACCCTCAAGGCATACATCGCAACTCTCGGTGAAGAGAAAAGGAGAGACTGATGGCAGAACTTAAACTACAGCATCTCGACAAGATTTATGACAACAAGGTCCAGGCTGTCTACGATTTCAACCTGGACGTGAAGGACGGGGAGCTCATCGTTCTCGTAGGGCCCTCGGGCTGCGGAAAGAGTACGACGCTGAGAATGGTCGCCGGTCTGGAGGACATATCGAACGGACACCTCCTTCTCGACGGCAAGGACATCACGCAGGCACCGGCCAAGGACAGGGACATGGCCATGGTCTTCCAGAACTATGCCCTCTACGGTCATATGACCATATATGAAAACATGGCATTCTCCCTCACACTCAGAAAGGAGAATCCCAATGTCATACACAAGAAGGTTCTCGCAGCTGCTGAGATTCTCAATCTCACCACACAGCTGAACAAGAAGCCGGCGCAGCTCTCCGGCGGACAGAGACAGCGTGTCGCAATGGGACGTGCCATTGTCCGTACGCCGAAGGTCTTCCTCTTCGACGAACCTCTTTCGAACCTCGATGCCAAACTCAGAGGATCGACAAGAAGGGAGATTCTTCTCCTGCACAAGAAGCTCAAGGCAACGATGCTCTATGTCACACATGACCAGACTGAAGCATTGACGCTCGCCGACAGGATTGTCTGTATGTCGATGGGACACGTGCAGCAGGTCGGAACCCCGCTCGAGCTTTACGATACCCCCGCGAACATCTTCGTCGCAGGTTTCATCGGCCTTCCTCCGATGAACTTCTTCGATGTGAAGGTCAAGGGAAGTTCGCTTGTGGGCAGAGGTTTCACGGTTCCTCTCAACAGTGAGGACAGCGCGCTTCTTTCCTCGTACAACGGAAAGGAGATCGTTCTCGGTGTAAGACCGGAGAACGTCGTCAAGGGTGACGACATAAAGATCAGCGTCACATCAAACGAGAACCTCGGTATGAACACACTCGTTCACGGCCATATCGTCAGCGACGGAGTGACCTACGACAAGATTACAGGCAAGCTCCGCGGCTGGTGTGACTACAAATCGGGCGATGAAGCATCAATCTCCTTCGACAGAATGCACTTCTTCGATAAGGAGACGACACAGAGAATCGTCAAGGAGGCTGACTGATGAGCCAGAAAAGAAAAGGATTCAAAGAGTGGTTCAGGAGGCAGATTGTCTCTCTTAAGCGCAATCCCCAGCGCATTCCGCTTGTGATGTACCTCATCACATTCCTCTACTACGCCCTCAACCTGACATGCATTTCGGATACGACGGCGAAGATCCAGGGCAGCGGGATGGGACTCTGCGGCTTTGCAACGATGCTTTTCTCCATACTGAGCCTCGTCTGCTTCCTCAACACATTCCAGCACAGAAAACCCGTTAACAAGCCGATGCTCATTCTCCTCTTCGTGATGACAGGCATAATAATCTATGCCGACATCCACTACAGAGGTCTCATCTATGCAGCGGTGACGGCAGCCGAGAATCCGATCAAGGTCCAGAGCTACATGACCAAGGCATACAGCATGCTATATACCCATGTCATACTGCTCTCCGTGTCTGCCGCACTTGTTGTACTGCTTCCTGTCTACTCGAAGCTTCTGAAGAAAATCAACACATCCGTCGAGGTCGATTCCTACGATTCGATGGAGGCTATCGATATCTCCGGGGAGGAGTGATGCCGCAGAAGGAAAGAGTCGACTACACCGAAAAGAAAAAGCTCGTCGAGGAACTCGTCAATGCAAACGAGGAGAATACCCCCGAGTATTCCGAGGAGGAGCTCAACAGATTCAAGTCGAAGTCGGGTCTCAGGCTTACTTCGACTTCGAAGGCTCTTCTTCTCAAGTTCTGGTTCAGCGGTGTCGTCTGCTATTTCGTAGTCTGGGGACTGGGTGTTTATCTGGCAACCCTGGATCTGATTTTTGTAACATGCCTCGTGATGGGCTTCGTGAAGGATATTCTGGAGAACAACATCTTCAGGTTCCTTGCAGACCCGCCGGGCTCGAATGACAAGTGGATGATGTTCCCCAAAAAGGGATTCATGTCGCTCATATTCAATGTGCTTTACGCTTTTCTGGTCATGTTCTGCGTCTACTGCACATATGCTGCACTGAATACTGTGCTCTATAAACTGGCCGGTGAAAGCACCGCAGAGGAACCTTTCACCTTCGGACTCTTTTATCTTGCGTACGACCTCCTCTTCATAAAGATGAAGCATGTCGGACAGAAGATAATAGAAGACGCAAAGAAAAAAGCTAAAGGAGGCGAGTAATGCCATACCTCATTTTCAAAGACATAAACAAGATCTATCCGAACGGATTCCATGCCGTTCATGATTTCAACCTTTCAATCGAGAAGGGTGAATTCATCGTATTCGTCGGACCTTCCGGCTGCGGTAAGAGTACGACGCTGAGGATGATTGCTGGACTTGAGGATATCAGCAAGGGTGATTTCCTTATCAACGGGGAGAGAGCCAACGAGAAGGGCCCGAGGGACAGGGGAATCGCAATGGTCTTCCAGTCCTACGCACTCTATCCTCAGATGACTGTCTACGACAACCTCGCCTTCGGTCTCACCCTCGAGGGAGTCGATGAAGATATCATCGAGGAGAAGGTCATGAACGTCGCAGGCATTCTGGGTCTCACCGAATACCTCGACCGTCTTCCAAAAGCACTCTCCGGCGGCCAGAGACAGCGTGTCGCAGTAGGAAGGGCGATCATCAGGAAGGTAAACATCTTCCTCATGGACGAGCCTCTCTCCAACCTCGATGCCAAGCAGCGTGTAACGATGCGATCCGAGATTACCGAAATCCACAAGAAAACTGGAGCAACGACAATCTACGTCACACACGATCAGACCGAGGCTATGACGATGGCTGACAGAATCGTCGTCATGAAGGAAGGATACATCCAGCAGGTCGGAACTCCCTACGAGCTCTACTTCAACCCCGTCAACGTATTCGTTGCAGGCTTCATCGGAGAGCCTCCGATGAATTTTGTGAAGACGACTGTGAAGAACGGCCACGTCAGTATCGGCTCCAACGACATCGATCTTTCGCATAAGCTCAACGCTGAGAATCTCAAGGCGTACGAAGGAAAGGAGATTGTCTTCGGCTTCAGACCCGAGGCCGTCACACTCCGCGACGAAGGCGGAAGCTGCACTTTGGAGTGCACAGTCGAACTTACCGAGCTTCTCGGTGACAACACCAACGTCTACATCGACATCCAGGGCAGCAAGGCCATCCTCAAGGTCAATCCTCACGACACCCCGGAGATGGACAGCGATATCGAATTCTACATTCCGTATGAGAGCGTCTATCTCTTCGACGGTGAAACGGAGAAGGTTATCAGGTAGAAAGCCATTTCTTGCACAGAATGCCGGGGCGCACATCCCCGGCTTTATATATCTCATCAGTGATGAATTCTACAGGGTGCAGAAATATCACCCTGAACATCCCGTCATAATCGCGGAATAAACACCTCTGAAAGAAAAATACTGTGATATATTACAGGCTGAATGATTGCAGAAGATATCGAATACACCCTGCGTCGTTTCCGCCGATTTTGCTTTTTTACATTTTTTTGATTTTCAATTTGTGTTATTTCCAATTTTCTGCGATAATGATAGATACCAAAGGAAAGACCATACACATGGTGGGATTATATCATAACGGGGGATCTTTCGTAGTTGAGCTTATCCGTCTGAGGGGAGAGGGGTAAGCTCTTTTATTTTGAATTATCCTCTTTTGCGGAGGCACTGCCGCCAGATCTGCGGGCCTGTCGGAAACTGTGACAGGCCCGGAAAGAAGGGGAGAGCGCTTTCTCTCCCTGAGATCTGCATACCGCCCCTGATGCGGACGAAGGAATCCGGCACTGCTGATCCGTTCTGTGCCGCAGTTAAAAAGTGAAAGACCCTCATTTGAGATACCCTCTGATGTGCATTCCATTTTGCCGCACTACCTTGCAGAGAAGGTCTGTTTTGTTGAAAAATACGATGAAATGGAAAGAAACTTAACAAGCGGAAGTGTGCCCGGGAATCTCATCAGATTCTCGCTTCCTTACCTCGTATCATATTTTCTGCAGACGCTGTACGGCATGGCCGATCTTCTCATCATCGGACAGTTCGAGGGTGTGAGCAGTACGACTGCAGTCTCCGTCGGAAGCCAGGTGATGCATATGCTGACCGTTATGATAGTGGGGCTGGCAATGGGAACGACTGTTGCCGTATCGCATGCAGTGGGGGCGGGGGACAGGAGAAGTGCCGAGCGCTCCATCGGAGGCACGATTTCCATATTCACGATAGTCGCCGTCGTCATGACAGCTCTTCTCATATTCGCTGCAGACGGCATAGTAGGCATAATGAGTACGCCCGTGGAGGCCGTCAGCGGCACAAGGAGCTATCTTCTGATATGTTTTGCAGGTCTTCCCTTCATCATTGCCTACAATATCATAAGCAGCATATACCGCGGACTCGGGGACAGCCGCACTCCGATGTTCTTCGTTCTCATCGCATGCGTGCTCAACATCCTCCTCGATATCCTCTTCATGGGCCCCTGTTCGATGGGACCGCAAGGAGCGGCACTCGGAACAGTTCTGAGCCAGGCTGTAAGCGTAATAATAGCACTGTTACATCTCAAAATAAGCGGTGCTTCCACGCTCCACGTGGAGAGAAGCGACCTCCGCCTTACGAAGGGCGTGGCCGGCCCCATACTCAAGGTCGGGTTCCCGATTGCAGCGCAGGACGGCCTTATCCAGGTTGCATTCATCGTCATCACCGTGATAATGAACAGGCGCGGCCTCACCGATGCCGCTGCAGTCGGCATTGTAGAGAAGGTCATATCATTCTTGTTCCTTGTTCCCTCCTCGATACTATCCTCCGTATCTGCAATAGGAGCGCAGAATATAGGTGCGGGGAAGGCGAAGAGGGCGAGGGAGACGCTCTACTGGGCGCTCCTCATTGCTGTCGTCTTCGGCTTTGTCGTCTCCCTGGTCGTTCAGTTCACATCCGAGGGCGTCGTCTCGCTCTTCACATCCGATGAGGCTGTCATACACAGTGGCGGACAGTACCTGAGGGGATACGTATTCGATACGATCTTTGCCGGCATTCACTTTGCATTCAGCGGCTATTTCTGTGCTGCAGGGAAGGCCGGGATATCATTCGCGCACAATATTACGGCGATAGTGCTGATGAGGATTCCGGGGGTCTATCTGATGAGCTCGATGTATCCCGACAACCTCTTCCCCGTCGGACTTGCAACAGTATCGGGATCGCTTTTATCGGCCCTGATATGCATAGCGGCATATCTCGTAATCACGAGAAGGGAGAGAAGAGCTCAGGCGTTGTCTATGACCTTCCGGTAGGGCCCGAGCATTCCCTTGTCCATCATTGCGCCTCCCTTTGCCATGAGCTTCTTGTTCCTCATGAGAGAGCCGGCGAAAGAGAGGGCGATCATCTTTCCTCTCTCCTTCTGCGGGAAGTCGTAGAGGCCGTTCTTCTTGTAGAACTTATGGTCGTCCCTCATGATTCCCCTCATCACCCAGATAAGGTCTCTGAATATCTTCATGCCGCCGACACCGTAGAATGTCCGGGGTTTATGATAGTTTCTCTCGAGAGCATACGACAGCGAAAGTGAGAGCTTCTCAATCGCCGCTGCGTCACAGGCCATGCCGGCAAGGTAATTGCGACCGACATCGCTTCTTGCTTCAAGAACAGTTCTGAGATTCCCTTCTCCGGAAATATCACCATCGATGATGTAACCGACGGGTTTGAAGACGGAGACTGTCCTGTGTCCGTTGTAGAAACGCCTGTCATCATAGTTTTTGAAGAGGGGACCCATCGAATGATCGATGACGGAGAAGGCGTAGATTACACCGTCTGCCGAGAGGACCTCGTTTTCAAGGAGGTTTTCAAAACCGTCCCTGTAGACACACTTTCCCTCAAGTGCGCACTTGAGGCACCCCAGGCATCCGCCCTTGAATGTGAATGATGACAGGTCGACGATCCTCGTTTTATACGGAAACGATGAGACGAAGGCTGAGACCATCTTCTCAAGTCTCTTCCTTCCGTATGTGTAGTCGACTACAATCGAGACGGTGTAGTCGTTCTTCTTCTCAGAAGAAACAGCCGGAACGGGAATGGCCGGAAGGGGAGAAAATGCGCTCTTTATTTCATTCCGTGTTTTAAAAACTCCGTTCTCCTCCGCCCATATCGTGCGTTCGAACCATGCTGTGAGTTCCTCACGGCCCTCTTCCTTGAGGAGATCCTCCATGTCGAGGGAAAGCCCCTCTATGAAAGAGAATCCCAGGTCGAGGAGGTTCTCCTCGAGCCACCTGTGGGCCGTCGTGTCATAGAAGTGTTTGCTCGTCGTTATTATGGACGCACACTTTCCGTCAAAGGAGAGGCCGTTCTCCTTGAGAATACGGATGAAGTAATGAAGCTGGCTCGGAGCGAGGAATGTATATACGGGGAAGGAAAAGAGGACAAGGTCGCTCGATTGAATCTCCCCGGCAGTCTTGTCGATCTTTTCTCTGTTTGCCTTTTCGGAGCATCCGACATGGATGTATGAGAACGAGTGGGACGGGAACTTCTTCTCCAGGTACAGTGAATTCTGAAGTGTTATGGAGGTCTTTGCCTTCGGGGATGCATTCAATACCAGAACTTTCATAAGTCAATTCTACCTGCACAAGGAAAAATCTGAAAGACAAAAAATCAAAAATGACAATTGACAGGAAGATAACCTGGGTTTATAAATGTCGATTATATTTCACGGCATTTGTGATAAAAGGAGTTGATACAGAATTATGCTCGGCGTACTGATGAACACATTCATGAAGGTTGCTGAAAAACAGAACTTCACAAAAGCGGGAGAAGAACTCGGAATGACACAGCCTGCTGTATCTCATCAGATAAAGCAGCTCGAGGACGAAGTAGGCCATAAGCTCATAATCCGTAACAAATCAGGGCTGATTCTCACGCCGGAGGGTGAAATCGTGCTCAAATACGCACGTCGTCTCTATGCCCTCAACGAGAAGATGCTCCTTGAGCTCCAGGGGAAGAACAAGATACTGTCCCTTGTAAGAGTCGGCATAACACATACCTGTGAAAGCAACCTCACTGCCGCGGCACTTGCCAAGGTGAGCAACGATCACAAGGGACTGAGGATAATCATTACTTCAGATACAATAAATAATCTTTATGACAAGCTCGTATCCTACGAACTCGACCTCGCCATAATAGACGGGCCGCTCCTCGATCCGAGGTTCTCGTCGATGATGCTCGACACCGACTACCTCGTGTGCGTCATGAGTCCGACCAATCCCCTTGCGAAAAACAGCGTTATCAGCATAGGCGAACTCAAGAAGGAGAAACTCATACTCCGTACTGCACAGTCGGGGACGAGAACTCTCTTCGAGAGCGCGCTCGAAAGCAACAACGAATCGCTTTCATCCTTTGATGTCATCCTCGAATGCGACAACATCGCGACAATCAAGGATCTCATAAGAAAGGATATGGGGGTCTCGATACTTCCCCGCAGTGCCTGCCAGGATGAACTGGGAAAGGGAAAGGTCGCCGCACTCCCCATCGAGAACTTCTCTATGGTGAGAGAGACAAGAATTGTCTACAACAGAGACTTCTCCGATAAGGATTTCCTGAATGAAATAATAAAGGCTTACGGCAAGGAGACGGGAATCAGGGCATAAAAAATCGGAAAGGGGGGGATTCGAACCCCCGATGGCTTTTGACCATACACGACT
>CAVFZO010000044.1:0-17239 GCA_963626925.1 Clostridium sp. AM49-4BH | reverse complement strand
GTCGGAGGCGAGAAGCTGACGCCCCTCACTCCTCCGAAGGGTCTGAACTTCATCAATCTTTACGGCCCGACGGAGTGCACCGTCGCCGTCACTGCATATAAAGTGAAGAAAGAGAGCAGTATGATACCTGTCGGAAAGCCCCTTTCAAACCTCCGCCTCTACATAGTCGACTCAGCGATGAGGCTTCTTCCTGTAGGATCAGTAGGGGAGCTCTGCATATCGGGAGAGCAGGTCGGTAAGGGCTATTACAGAAGACCGGATAAAACCGCTGAGGTCTTCATCCCCAATCCGTTTGATGAAACGGAGGGCTATGAGACTCTTTACCGCACGGGAGACAATGCAAGATGGCTCGAGGACGGCAATATAGAATTCATAGGTCGGCGTGACAGCCAGGTCAAGATAAGGGGCTTCAGAATAGAACTGACGGAGGTCGAGAAGGTCATCAGGGACTACCCCGGCGTAAAGGACGCGACAGTCGCCGCTTTCGATTCACCCTCGGGGGGAAAGTACATCGCGGCATATGTGGTGGGTGACGAAAAGATTGAGATCGAAAAACTCAATGCCTTCATCCGGGAAAGGAAGCCCGATTACATGGTACCTGAAGTCACCATGCAGATAGACGCCGTTCCCCTCACCGCCAACCAGAAGGTCAACAGAAGGGCACTTCCGAAACCCGGAAGGACGATGAGGGAGTACAAGGCTCCCGGGAAGGGCAGGGAGGAGAAGATCGCATCATTTGTATCGAAGCTCTGCGGAACTGATAAAACCAGTGCGGACGAAGATTTCTTCGCACTCGGCCTCACAAGTGTCGCAGTGATTCAGCTCACGGCCTTTCTCAAGCGTGAATTCAACGTCCCCGTTCAGATAGGCGACCTCAGGGCAAATCCGACAGTCGAGAAACTCGCGGCATTCATCAATACGGTATCTCCTCTGAAGGAGAGGGAGAAGGAGGTCTTCTATCCCGTTTCCGAGACGCAGAAGGCCATATTCACAGAGTGTCTTTCCGATCCAGATTCTACACTCTACAATATCCCGTACCTCTTCAGACTAAGTCCCTCGCTCGATATCACGCGCCTGAGGAAGGCTGTCGAAAAGGCGTTCAACGCCCATCCTTATCTCAAGACCATCCTCACGCTCAATGCAGACGGTGAGATCAGGGCTGTGAGGCGTGACGAGGCGAGAGTGAGCATTTCTCTCGAGAATGTCTCTTCTCTTCCTCCCCGTGAGAAGATGGTACTTGATTTCTCCCTTACGGAGAAGGAGCTCTACCGCATCACCTTCTACCACACACCCGGGAGCTGGTACCTCTTTCTCGACATCCACCATATCATATTCGACGGAACAAGTTTCGTGATCCTTCTTGAAGACATCGAGAAGGCATACAGGGGTGAGAAGATACAAAAGGAGGAATATACGGCCTTCGAATACGCCCTCGACGAGATCGAGGAGAGAAAGAGTTCAAAATACAGTGATGCCAAAGCATATTACGACTCCATCTTCTCCTCTCTCGACACGACGGATTATCTGCCTCAGAGTGACGTTCAGGGAAAGAAGGAGAAAGGCTATGCCGAATACTCCCTTACATCCTCTCTTACGGGAAAAGAGGTTGAAGAATGGTGCAGTGAGTACGGCGTGAGCGAAGCCGCTCTCTTCAACACGGCCTTCGGCTATACTCTTTCGCGCTACAACGGCACAAGAGACGCCGTCTATGCGACTGTCTACAACGGACGAAGTGACGGAAGAACCGAACGCTCGGTCTCGATGTTCGTCAAGACATTCCCCATGTACTTCTCATTCTCCGGTGACGAGAGCGTGAAGGACTGCGTCATGAAGACGGGACGACAGTACATGGAGAATATGGCCAGGGACATCTATCCTTTCTCCGAAATCGTGAGAGAGTACAATATTTCCCCCGACATCCTCTTCTCATACCAGGGAAGCCAGTTCGTCTTCTCCTCCATCGCAGGAGAGGAGGCCGAGGTCACATCCTTCGAAAGAGATAACGAGAAGGCGAAGATGGTCGTTCTTGTCAGCCGTGACAAGGACAGGTATATCTGGTCATTCTCCTACAATACCGCACTCTATACTCCTTCCTTCGTCGAGTCGTTCACCCGCACACTCGATGCAGTCCTGAGCGAACTTCTCGAATGCAGCACATTCTCTTCTGTCTTCCCGTCAAGCAGGAGAGATCTCGAGATCCTGGAAGGTTTCAACATGACGAAGAAGAGGTATGACAGGAATCAGAGCGTGGTATCACTTATAGGAAAGATTGAGAAGAAGTATCCTCAGAAGACTGCCGTCGTATATAAAAGCGTCAGACTCAGTTACTCGGAGCTCGGGAGAATATCTGACAACATCGCCTCTCACCTCATGAAGAACGGAATAGGAAAGGGCTCGGCCGTCCCCGTTCTCATAACACGCTCCGAGATGATGCCTCTTGCCGCCCTGGGCGTTCTCAAGAGCGGTGCCTCCTACCAGCCGCTCGATCCGAGCTACCCGGGAGAGAGACTCTCGTTCATGATCGAAGACTCGAAGGCACAGTTCCTGATTGCGGAGAGAAAACTGGTCTCTCTCATCCCCGGCTACAGCGGGAGAATACTGTACACCGATGAAATCATGAATCTGGAAGAAGGGCCGCTTCCGCCGCCCCCGTCGCCTGATGATGATTTCATCCTCCTCTATACGTCGGGAACGACAGGAAAACCCAAGGGCGCCGTATTGAGACACCGCAACATCCTCAACTACGCACATGCGTACATAAGAACGACGGAGCTCTCAAGAAGGAGCCGTGCAGCATCGTACGCATCCTTCGGCTTCGACGCCAATATGATGGATATATATCCGACGCTGATGTGCGGGGCCACCCTCTATATAATCCCCGAGGAGATCAGGATGGATTTCCCCCTCATCGACGAGTTCATCTCAGTCAATGCCATAACTCATATCTTCATGACGACGCAGGTCGGACGGGAGTACGCACTGACGATGACGGCAAAGAGCCTGAAGTACCTATCGGTCGGAGGCGAGAAGCTGGTGCCGTTCACACCTCCGGAGGGTCTCCGGTTCTACAACATCTACGGCCCGACGGAGTGTACGGTTGCAGTTACAAACTACCTTGTAAAGGATGACTCGAGCCTGCTTCCCGTTGGTAAGCCCCTTGAGAACACGAAGCTCTATGTCGTTGATGAAGAGTTTCACCTCCTTCCTCCGGGAGGAGTGGGGGAACTGTGCATCGCGGGTCTGCAGGTCGGAAAAGGATATCTTTGGAGGCCGGATCTGACAGAAAAGAGCTTCATACCCAATTGCTTCTGTGACGAGGAGGACTACTCTGTCCTCTACCGTACCGGCGATATCGTGAGATGGCTCCCCGACGGCACTATAGACTATGTGGGACGGCGTGACGCCCAGGTCAAGGTCAGGGGCTTCAGAATAGAGCTTACGGAAATCGAGAAGGTCATAAGGGAGTACGAAGGAATAAAGGGGGCGGTCGTATGTGCATACGATTCACCCGCAGGGGGAAAGTATTGCGCCGCATACATCGTCAGTGACAGTAAGGTCGATATTCCGTCTCTCAATGCTTTCATAAAAACAAAGCTTCCTCCCTACATGGTACCATCTGTCACGATGCAGATAGAGAGCATTCCGCTTACCGTCAACCAGAAGGTCGACAGAAGATCACTTCCGAAGGTCGAGTTCGAGCAGAGTGAATACTCGGCTCCCGAGAGCAGCGCCGAAGAGGATTTCTGCTCCGTCTTCGCCTCTGTGCTCGGCCTTGAAAGGGTGGGACGCGACGATGACTTCTTCGATATCGGAGGATCCTCGATCTCTGCAATGAAGGTCGTGGTCGAAGCGGGAAGGAAGGGATGGAAGATAGCTTACAAGGATGTGTTCGAGTATCCGACACCGCACCGTCTTGCATCGGTGCTGTCGCCGGAAGAGGAGAAGGAGGAGAAGAAAGAGGAGAAAAAGCCTGAGCTTGATATCGATGACGAAGGCTACGATTACAGTCGGGTCAACGCCCTCCTTTCTTCAAACACCCTTGAAGCATTCAGAGAGGGGGAGCGCCTCGTAATCGGGGATGTGCTCCTTCTCGGGGCCACAGGATACCTGGGGATCCATCTCCTTGAAGAGCTCATGAAGGATGAATCCCGTACGGTATGGGCAGTCGTCAGAGAAAAGGACGGAGAAGGGGCCCGTGAGAGGCTTGAGAAACTCCTCTTGTACTACGCCATGGATGACCTTGTGTCCCTTATCGGAAAGAGGATAATCATAATCGGGAAGGATGTGACGGACGAGCACTTCCTTGATGATTTCAGTAGAAAGGGAATCACAGTATTCAACGCCTCTGCATCCGTGAAGCACTTTGCCCATGATGACGAGATAGAGAGGGTGAATGTGAAGTCAACTCAGAACATCATCAGGTGGTCACTCGAAAACGACGCCCTCCTTATTCATATATCGACGGAGAGTACGGCGGGCTACTCATTGCCCCGGGATGGAAGATTCCTCTTCACCGAGCACTTCCTCTACGGCGGACAGACTGTCTCGAACAACCAGTATGTGAAATCGAAGTTCCTCTCGGAAAGGGCCGTCTACGAAGCCGTCCTCGAGAAGGGCCTCAAGGCGAAGGTCATGAGAGTCGGCAATCTCTCGCCGCGCTCAAGAGACGGAGTCTTCCAGATAAACTACTCCTCGAACGGCTTCATGAAGATGCTCGGTGGCTACCTTGCTCTTGATGCGCTTCCATACAGCAGGGAGGACGAGGAATACGACATGTCACCGGTTGACTTTACTGCGCGCTCGATTGTTCTTCTTTCTTCGACTCCTCAGAAGTGCATAACCTTCATGCCGTCGAACCCTCACATTCTCCATCTCGAGCAGATACTGAAAGAGATGAGATCGTCCATAGAGCTCCTCGAAGACGATGAATTCGGGAAAAGGCTCGATTCAGCACTTTCCGATCCCTCATTGACGGACAAAGTAAGCGCACTCATGACATACTCTCCGGGTACGGGAGAGAAGGACCTTGTGGAGAACGGCATCGCGACAATCGACAACACACTGACTCTTCAGATTCTCTACCGCCTGGGCTTCCAGTGGCCGGTGGCCGACGGAAAGTACATCCATGCGTTCACAGTGCGCCTTGAGGACGAAGGCTTCTTCAGCTGATGGGTGAAATGTTCTCTCTTTGATGTCAGCTGTATCAGCTTTCCCGCTTATGTGAGAAAGCTGAACATTTTTCATGAATATGTTTGAGTTTGAGCTTTAAACCTGGAAAAATGTCAAAACTAAGGCAGAATAACCTTGAAAAACGCACAGAAGGATTCTGGAGGTGTGAACATGCTGAAGAGAAAGATTGAGAAGGACATAATGGTAAGGTTGTTCCTGTCGAAGTGAAGAGCGGCAAGGATTACGAGAGACACAGTGCTCTCGACAATGTGATGAAAGTGGATGATTATGAGATTGATGAGGCCTTCGTATTTACGTGCGGTAATGTGAAGAAGGACGGAAGGGTTGTGTATCTTCCCGTTTACATGGTCATGTTTCTTTCCGACAATCCTCAATGGACTGTGGATATAAGCGCCGGCAGATATGTGCTTTGAAATCGACATGCCTCGTACGGGGACGCGAAAGAGTCATAAAAAACTTCAGAATCAAGTTATCGATTGACGAGTGCGTCATCGACAGGGATTACGAACTGAAAGTCCGATGGAAAATCGGGAGACAAAGAAGATACACGAAAAAAGGACAAGGCTCTTTTTCCGGCCATGACCAGGCTCTCCGGGGTAAAGAAGGACATGTGGCCGGGAAGGATTCAGTACGGGTTGTGATGGGTGACAATTTTCGGCTGAAAGGAAAAAATGAATTGCAGTTGACTGAAAGAAGCAGGGGCGGTATGCGCTCTTCCGTACGGCTTTGTCATGCCTGATCAGAACCGGGATTGTGAACAGAATCCGTACATCTTCTTCAGAGAAGATTCTCTTGGACTATACTGCCGGGTGTGGTGTACAATCATCACTGTTCTAATTATCGGGGGTATTCATGGATCTCAGAGGTAAGACAGTACTTGTAACAGGCTCATGCGGTTTCATAGGAGCCGCTCTTTCGAAGAGGCTCCTGGAGGAAGGAGCATACGTTATCGGACTCGACAGCATGAACGACTACTATGATGTGAAGATAAAAGAGTGGAGACTCTCGTCTCTTCTTCCTTCTCCCTCCTTCGTCTTCGAGAAGGGGAATATTGCAGATAAGAACTTCGTCTTCAGCGTCTATGAGCGCTACAGAGCCCAGATTACGGTAAACCTTGCAGCGCAGGCGGGCGTGAGGTATTCAATCGAAAATCCCGATGCATATATCGAGAGCAACATCATCGGCTTCTTCAATATCCTGGAGGCGGTGAGAAGATACGGCACGGAGCATCTTGTATATGCCTCATCATCCTCTGTCTACGGCTCCAACAGCAGGATTCCCTACTCGACAGAAGATAAGGTTGACAGCCCGGTGTCATTATATGCCGCGACGAAGAAGAGCAACGAGCTCATGGCCCATGCCTACTCGAAGCTCTACAACATCCCCTCCACGGGACTGAGGTTCTTCACGGTCTACGGTCCTGCAGGGCGCCCTGATATGGCATACTTCAGCTTCACTGATAAGCTCGTGAAGGGTGAGAAGATAAAAATCTTCAACTACGGTAACTGCCGCCGTGACTTTACATATATCGACGACATCGTCGAAGGTGTCGTGAGGGTGATGAAGCGTCCGCCGGAGAAGAAGGACGGTGAGGACGGCCTTCCTCTACCTCCGTACAGAGTTTACAACATAGGAAACAGCTCTCCCGAGAATCTTCTCGATTTTGTCTCCATCCTCTCCGATGAGCTGACCGCATCCGGTGTTCTTCCGTCAGACTTCTCTGTTAATGCTCATATGGAACTTGTTCCGATGCAGAAGGGCGACGTTGCCGTAACATACGCCGACACGTCTCATCTCGAGAGGGATTTCGGTTTCAGGCCCCATACTCCCCTGAGGGAGGGCCTCAGGCGCTTCGCCCTCTGGTATAAGGAATTCTACAAAGGAGAAGAGAAGTGAAGTGCATTGAAGTATATGAAAGCTTGTATCATCAGAGTCCGGAGGACGTCGCATTCTGTCCCTACCGCATAAGTCCCCTCGGCGCCCACATAGACCACCAGTGGGGTATAATCAACGGCTTTGCCATCGACAAGGGTATCCACATGGCATATAAGGCGAAGAACAACGGCGTCGTGGAGCTCCAGTCGCTGAACTTTCCAAAGCGTGCGCAGTTCTTCGTCTCCGCCGTTCCGGAGAGGAAGGAGGGTGACTGGGCCGACCACCTCAGAGGGGCTGCAAAGGTTCTGGGGGAGAAGTACAAGCTGACTACGGGAATCTCCGGCGTCATCGAGGGCTCTCTCCCCATCGGAGGTCTCTCCTCGTCGGCCTCCGTCATCATATGTTTTCTCTCTGCGCTGGCGAAGGTCAACGGAATAACGGTCACGCCGGGGGAGATGATAGCTCTTGCAAAGAGGGCCGAGAACGAGTATGTCGGAGTCTCGTGCGGGAAGCTCGACCAGAGCTGCGAGGTGCTCTCCAGAAAGGACCATCTTCTCTATCTCGATACAAAGGACGACTCATACGAGCTCATTGCAACTCCTCCGTCCATGAAGAAGTACAGTATTGCAATATTCTTTTCGGGACTTGAAAGAAGTCTCAAGAATTCGAAGTACAATCTCAGGCAGGACGAATGCAAGGCCGCGGCATACGCACTCCTGGCATACAGCGGCCTCGAATACGGCTCTTTCAGCGAAACGAGGCTCAGGGATGTTCCATACGAGGTCTTCCTTTCATACGGTGACAGGCTTCCTGATGTATGGAGGAGGAGAGCCGAGCATTACTACAGTGAGTTCCAGCGTGCCCGGAAGGGAGCCCAGCTCTGGAGGGAGGGTGATATCGAAAGATACGGGGAGCTTGTATTCGAGAGTGGATGGTCGAGTATCTACAGCTATGAATGCGGCTCCGATGAACTCAGGAAGCTCTATGAGATAATGAGAAGGACGGACGGCATCTACGGCGGCCGTTTCTCCGGAGCAGGCTTCAAGGGCTGCTGCATGGCCCTCGTCGATCCCGACAAGACGGATGAAATCGAGAGAAAGGTAAGGGACGAATACCTGAGCTCTTTCCCGTCTCTCACCGGTAAGTTTTCATTCCATACGGCTCAGAGTGCAGACGGCACGGGGGCGAGACTATGAAGGCCGTAATACTCGCCGCAGGATACGCAACGAGGATGTATCCTCTGACACTGAATTTTCCCAAGCCTCTTCTTCCGGTCGGTGGAAAGAGCATAATCGACTGGCTTTATGATGACATAAGAGCATCAGGCATTGATGAGATATTCGTAGTCACGAACCATAAGTTCCATCCCGCATTTCTCGAGTGGAGCAGAGAGAGGGAGGGTATCTTCGTATTCGACGACGGAACGGAGAGCAACGAGACGAGGCTCGGCGCCCTGAGGGACATCGAATACGTGATTGCGAGCGCCCGGATCGAAGATGACATCTTCGTCCTTGCCGGCGACAACGTTCTCGATTTCTCATTCTCCTCCTTTCTCTCCTACGCGAAAGAGAAGAAGACAAGCTGTATTATGAGGCACTACCAGGAGGATAAGGAAAAACTCAGACGAACGGGAGTATGCACCATCGACAGCAGCGACCTTGTACTCTCGATGGAGGAGAAGCCTGAAAATCCTCAGTCGAACTGGGCTGTTCCTCCCTTCTACTACTACACGGGGACGGACCTCCCGCTGTTGAAGGATGCAATAAAGGAGGGCATAAGCACAGATGCCCCGGGATCCTTTGTCTCGTATCTATGCCGCCGTAGTACAGTACACGCATTCCTCATGCCCGGTCGCCGTTACGACATAGGGACGATAGAGGGCTGGGAGAAGCTCAGAGACAGCTACAGAGGAATAGAGGAGACTTGCTGACTCCACGTTTCCCGTATATATTGTACCCTGTCACTGAAGGGGGAAAAGGAACAGCATGAAGATAACAGTTGCCGGAACAGGATATGTAGGACTCTCGATAGCGGTGCTCCTCTCACAGAAGAACAGCGTCAAAGCCATAGATATAGTCGAGGAGAAGGTGAGACTCATAAACGAGCGCAGGTCTCCCATCCAGGATGAATATATCGAGAAGTACCTGAGAGAGAAGACGCTCTCTCTTACGGCTACTTCAGACGCCGGGGAGGCATACAGAGATGCAGACTACATAGTCGTTGCTGCACCGACGAACTATGACACGAGGCTCAATTTCTTCGACACATCGGCTGTAGAGAGCGTCATCGGAACGGCACTGGAGTACAACAGGGATGCAGTCTTTGTAATAAAGAGCACAGTCCCCGTAGGATACACGGAGAGCGTGAGGAGGAAATACGGTGCCTCCATCATATTCAGCCCCGAATTTCTGAGAGAGAGCAGGGCTCTCTACGACAACCTCTATCCGAGCCGCATCATCGTGGGTGCCGACGAAGAACTCAGAGAGAAGGCCGGAACCTTTGCATCCCTCCTCGTCGGCGGAGCGCTTGCCACTGACATTCCCGTCCTCATCATGGGCTCTACGGAGGCCGAGGCCGTGAAGCTCTTTGCAAACACCTACCTTGCACTCAGAGTCTCCTATTTCAACGAACTCGATACCTATGCCGAGATAAAGGGTCTCAATACAAAGGACATCATCGAAGGCGTATGTCTTGATCCTAGAATCGGCAACTGGTACAACAATCCCTCCTTCGGCTATGGCGGCTACTGCCTTCCGAAGGACACGAAACAGCTTCTTGCAAACTATGCAGATGTTCCGGAGAACCTAATCCGTGCCATTGTTGACTCCAACAGGACACGTAAGGATTTCATAGCGGAGAGGGTTCTCTCCCTCTCGGGAGCCTACGAGAGGAACGAGAGCTATAACCCTGAAAAAGAGAAGCGGACTGTCATCGGCGTCTACCGTCTTACGATGAAGACGGGCTCGGACAACTTCCGCCAGTCCTCGATCCAGGGTGTAATGAAGAGAATCAAGGCGAAGGGTGCCGAGGTCATAATATATGAACCGTCACTTCCCGACGGCTCCACATTCTTCGCCAGCCGTGTCGTCAACGACCTCATACGCTTCAAGAATGAGAGCGGGGCAATAATCGCCAACCGTTACGACTGTGAGCTCGACGACGTCAGAGAGAAGGTCTACACACGCGATCTCTTCAACAAGGACTGATCAGAGTAACGGCTGTAAATCGGAATGGATTTGTTGTAGTATGACGGTGGAGAGAAAAATGGACGACAAAGAGAAACTGAGGGACCAGGTGGTTCATCTCAAGGATGAAGTAAGGACGGCGGCAAAGGTCCAGTGGGCCATATACGGAAGGCTGAAGAAGAAGGTTCAGACACTCAAGGTTCTCGATATCATACTGACGGCTGTCTCGTCTGTCGGAATCATATCGTTCTTCTTCCACGGCAACCTCCAGATCAACGTCATAACGAGCTTCATCACACTCTCGTCTCTTTCTCTCAACCTCTACACATCGAACTTCCGCGATGATGACGACAAAACGCTTCATGCAGATGCCGCAGGTGAACTCTGGGCTGCGGAGAAGGGTTTCGAATCCCTTCTTACCGATTTCGATTCATTGACACTTGAGGAGGCGAGATCGAAGAGGGACAACCTCGTCGAGGAGGTCGACAGGATAAACCGGGAGTATTTCTGCCTCAGTGAAGTGACTCACGGAAAGAAGAGAAAGAAGAATACAGGAAGCGAGAAAAAATGAACTGCCACGCTTCCTCCTGTCCTGTTCCGGATTACTCACAGTGCATTGAAATCCCGATATCACTCAATTTCTGCTTTGCTGAAAAGGGTGGATGCCCCTCCACGGAGGGTTCTTTCGTCACCAGGGGGCCGGATCGCCCGGGGATGAGAAGATAAATCCGGCATTGCAACGGGACAAGATTTTTGCCCTATAGTGTCCCTCCGTATTTCCGAAGCTCCGATTATGAGTATAATCGTACCATATAAGCGGAGGAACAATGGCTCTTATAAAACTTGAAAATGAATATGTGTCCGCCACACTCAACACGAAGGCGGGTTATATCGAATCGCTCGTTTCGAAGAAGGACGGACAGGAACACGCATGGCAGTACGATTCATCTGTATGGCCGAGAAGGACGGCAGTCTGCTTCCCGCTCTGCGGAAAGTGCAGGGATGACCTCTATTCGGAAGACGGGAAGGAATATACACTGCCCAATCACGGCTTTCTGAGGGAAAGAGATCTCACAGTAGTATCATCGGACAGCACTCATCTTGTCCTCGAGGACAGCTGGGACGAGACGACACTTACCCGTTACCCGTTCCGCTACAGCTACAGAATCGAGTACAGCCTTTCCTTCTCCTCGCTTCTTATCGGGTACAGGGTGAAGAACACGGGAGACGGGAGGATGTATTACTCGACAGGCTCCCACTACACGTATGCACTCCCGAAGAAACAGGAGGAATGCTTTGTATACTTCGAAAAGGAAGAGAAGGCCGGTGCCTTCAGCCAGCGGGAGGGAAAAGTAAGCGGCACGGCAGTCTCGGGAGATAAACTCTCCCTGAGGGGAGTCATCGACAATTCGTCACTCATTCTCGATCTTGATACCCTCTCATCCTCCACATTCGGAGTCGGAGACGAAAGCGGAGTCTTTACAGGAATAAAGGGTGACGGCTTCAGGTATCTCATAATCTGGGCTCCCCAGGGCGGCGGAAACGATTTTGTCTGCATCGAATTCTGGGACGGCATGGGTCAGGTTGAAACCGACGGTATCGATATAGAGAAGAAGACAGGCATAAGGGTGCTGGAAAAGGGTGAGGAGAGGGAATATCTCCAGACGGTTACTCTAATGTAAAAGAGCGGGGCGGGAAGAAAGATCCGCCCCGTTCGTTCTTCTCTTATTTGTCCTTGCGGTTTCTGAGAGTCTTTACGACTGTCTGCGGGATGAGGGAGATCTCCTCAATTGTTTTAAGCATGAGTGCTGTCATGACTGAGAGAAGTAGCATATAGTCGCTCTCCGCCTTCTCCTCGTCCTTTCTCTTCTCTGTCGTGTAGTAGGAGAAAAGGGAGAGGGAGTTTTTGTATCCGGAGCCGAGGACGTATTCTAAAAATTCAGTCTCGTCGGGAGTGAAGAACATTCCCGATTCTTCCACGGCCCCTTCCTCTCTGAGGCTGAGAAGGGCGCTCTGGAGGCCGTTCTTCTTTATGTCCCGGAAATAAATGACGCCGTAGGTGTTGATCAGGGAGAGGAGCTCGCTTCTCGCAGTGAGGGAGAGAAATCCTTTCTCGTTCTCTTCGACGAGTCCGTATCTGAAAAGACTCTCGAGTATTTCCGTTGTCGTGATATTTTCCTTTCTGATTCTGTTATTTGCTATCACAGCGGCATTGTGGGGTCCCTGAAAGGTGTTTTTCCTTCTGATCTTCATTTCCTTCGAGAAAAGAAGAGAGTATTCCTCGCCAAGCTTTCCCTCTACCGGCAGATAGTATTTGGATGTGAAGTACGACTTCATCGATATGAGAGAGTTAATGTCGCGTGTAATTCTTTCGTACGAGCTTTTCTTGAAAGAAGCGTAGCTGTGAAGAAGACGTGACATGGAGAGGGCAATTGCTGCAGCCCTCTCTGTGTACGGCTCTGTTCCGGGAAGTGAGACGGAGATCTTTGCCGGTGCATTGTACTTTCCGAGGTAGTAATTGAAAGACGAGGAAAGATACTTCTCATACTCCCCGTCGCCGTAATAATCACGAAATGCCCAGAGAACGGCAACGGAAGAAGAAGCAAGCTCCTTCTGCTCTTTACTTGCTCTGTATTCTTCTCCTTTTCCGGAGAGGGGCTTTTTTGCACATGAGATGTTGTTCTGGTTGTCTGCGAAGCCGAAGAACGAATATATGTACGGGAGAAAATTCTCCTCTTTCTTCATCCGGGAGAGTGTATCCTCCTCCATGTTTAGAATTGGAATGTAATTCATGATGCTGTCCTTACTCAAATTGTAAACGCTACCTTGCCACTTTTTTAATAGCTTTAAATGCCAGTTTCGTCATTTTTTTTGTTAAAACCCCCACCAATCGGGGACAAAACCCCTTCCCGGGTTCGTTCTCTTCTCTTCCGTCCCATTTTCAGCCTTCCTTTCTTGAGGGTTCCCTTCATTGCTGTTATATTGTTCGAAAGCCTGACGGGAGGTGAATCATGAGAGTTGAATACGATGTAATGAAGAGTGAATTCGAGAGGGTCCTTGAGAAGCACGGACTCGGGGGAGAGGACGGAAAGCTTACCGCACGTCTCTTTGCCTCATCTTCTCTTGACGGCGTCTATTCGCACGGTCTCAACAGGTTTCCTTCCTTCATCCGAAGTATCGAGAGCAGGATAGTCGATGTCGATAAGAGGGCACAGAGGACGCTCTCTTTCGGAGCCCTCGAGCGCTGGGACGGGCAGAAGGGCCCGGGAATGCTCAATGCCGCCATAGCAACAGAGAGGGCTGTGGAACTCTCGCGTCAGTACACAGTCGGCGTCGTTGGACTTGCGAATACCAATCACTGGATGAGGGCCGGCAGCTACGGCATCATGGCAGCCGAGAGAGACTGCATAGGGATAATGTGGACGAACACCATGCAGAACATGCCGGCCTGGGGCGGTATGGAGAGGAAGATCGGGAACAACCCTGCAGTCTTCGCCGTTCCCCATAACGGTTCCGTCGTCCTTCTTGACTGTGCAATGTCGATGTTCTCGTACGGTAAGCTCGATAACCTCAGGAGGGCGGGAAAGGAAACTCCGGTCGATGCCGGATACGACACTGAGGGCAGAGTTACTAGAAACCCCGCCGATGTGATCGAGTCGATGCTCGTCATGCCTATGGGTTTCTGGAAGGGCTCGGGGCTCTCGATCCTTCTGGACCTCATAGCTTCTGCCGTCTCGGGAGGCCTCAGTACAAGCGACGTCGGCAAAGGTCCCGAGACAGGTGTGAGCCAGTTCTTCTGTGCAATCAACCTTGCTGCCTTCCCCGACAGAAAGGAGGTCGACGAGAGAATCGAACACACCCTATCAGATATACGCTCATCCGTTCCCCGCGACCCTGCGCACACTGTACATACACCGGGAGAGGGTATGGAGAAGACTAGAGCAGATAACCTTGAAAACGGTATTCCGGTTGATGAGGCTATCTGGGCCGAAGTAAAGGCAATGTAATCAGTCCACTTCTCCCGGGAGCGGGATCGAGTCCATAGCGCCCTTACGGGAGACGGCAATCGAGGATGCTTTTGTTGCCCTCCCGAGTGCCTCTGAGGGTGTCAGACCGCCGATGACGGAGGAGAGGAAGTAGCCGAGGAAGGTGTCGCCGGCGCCTGTCGTGTCGACTGTTTCGGTTCTGATTATCGGGGTGAATGCTGTCTTCCCGCTCTCTTTCTCAAGAAACAGAGAGCCTTCCTCCCCGAGTGTCAGGAGAATTGAGCTTGAAGGGAAGGCCTTATGAGCATCCATGAGAGTCTCCCTCCAGTTTGATCCCTTACGGTTCATGAGCTGCATTATCTCGACTTCGTTCACGACGATGAGTTCGACCATGCTCCAGTCGAGAGACAGGAGTTCCTCCTCGAAGGGGGAGGGATTGAAGCAGATTCTCATCTTCCTCTGATGAGCCGACTCGATGATGAGTGGAAGATTGTTTATCTCGTTCTCGATTACAAGCCAGTCTCCTTCTCCGAAATTGAGAAAGACCTTCCTTATATATTCTTCGTCGTTTTCCCTGTTGCCTCCGCCGTAGAGGACGATGGAGTTGCGGCCCTTATCGTCAAGGAGGATGGTTGCCGTGCCTGTGAAGGTATTCTCCTTCAGAGATATGAGTGAAGTGTCGACTCCGAATGAATCGAGCCTGTTCTTTATCCAGAGTCCGTCGGGCCCGATAGTCGCTGCAAGATATACATCCGCTCCGGCCCTCGAGAGAGCCGCCGCCTGGTTTGCGCCCTTTCCTCCGGCGCTTGTCGAGAGCGAGAGCGACGATATCGTTTCACCGCACTCTATCCATCTCGGAAGACGGAAAGTCCTGTCGATGTTGACTGAACCGAAAACAAGTACTGACATATTATATCTCCTCGGGAGAATTATAGCCGAAAAGGAGGAAAGAGTATAATTCAATCTTTCCTCAATATGAAGAGAAGGGCGTGGCGGACTATGCGGGAAAACGAGGGACGGTACTTCAATATCAGGGGACATATCAGTATGATATTGAGAAAAATCTGCTGTCATAGAGACTGGGAGAGCATATGAAAACACTCGGCAACATAATATGGTTCATATTCGGAGGCTTCGAGACTGCACTTCTCTGGTGCATATACGGAATACTCTGGTGTATTACGATAGTGGGAATACCCCTTGGTCTCCAGTGCTTCAAGTTCGCGTCCCTCTCCCTGTGGCCGTTCGGAAGGGAGGTCGACTACGAGGGCGGAGTCTTCCGTCTCATCGTCAACATCATATGGGTGATCTTCACCGGGCTTGAGATGGCACTCGTCTATGCCGTATGCGGCGTCGCATTCTGCATCACGATAATCGGCATCCCGTTCGGACTGCAGTATTTCAAGCTTGCGCTTCTCTCCCTGATGCCTTTCGGCTCCAGGGTTGAATAGCCGCCCCATGCATCCGGGCATGAATGTACTCATTATCATTCCTTTCTGATATGATTAAACAAAGGGGGCTTGATGCGTTACTACATAGCTGACTGTCATTTTTTTCACAGAAATCTTCTCACCAGTATGGATATGCGCCCGTTCTCGTCCGTCGAGGAGATGAACGAGACAATGATCGAGAAGTGGAACAGAAAGGTGAGAAAGAATGACGAAGTCGTCATTCTCGGAGACCTCTCACTTGGATCCGGCGCCGAAACGGACTCTGTCGTGAAACGCCTCAACGGGAGGCTCTGCCTCATCAGGGGAAACCATGACGGCAGATACCTCAATTCTGCAGACTTCGATGCCTCGCGCTTCGAGTGGGTGAAGGACTACGCCGAGCTCCATGACAACAAGAAGAAGATCTGCCTCATGCATTATCCCGTCTTCTGTTACAACAGACAGAACAGTCTCAATGCACTCGGAGAGCCTCTCTCCTACATGCTCTTCGGCCACATTCACAACACATACGATCAGGTACTCGTCGATTCCTTCATATCGCAGACGCGCTCTTCAAAGCGCCTTCTTGCCCATCACGACAGTGAGACCAGTATCCCCTGCCAGATGATCAACTGCTTCTGCATGTACTCGGACTACACGCCCCTCAGCCTCGGGGAGTGGGTCGAGTGTGACAGAAAGAGGCGGGAGGCTCTCGGTCTGGAGAGCCCTCTTCCTTTATATATATAATATAGCGTCAGATGTTCTCTTCGATGAACGACTCAATGAGAGGCAGATTTCTAGTGAATGCCTCGTCGTCTGTTGTTCCGACACCGAGGAAACGGTAATCAACACCCAGGTATTCGAACATCTCTTTGAATGCATCGTGGAGAATTCTGAACTCCACATCATCGTTCTCCGCCCCTCCGTTGAGAATGACGGCGTACTTCCGTCCCTTCCATGCCTCGTGCGGCAGGGCATACAGGCGGTCGATGAATGTCTTCATCTGCGCCGTAACCTGCCACCAGTAGACAGGGGATAGCAGGACAACGGTTCCGGCGGAGATGAAATCTTTGTAGAGAGAGTCCATGTCATCATGGTAAATACAGAGTGCACCCCCGTTTTTCTTGCAGCAGCCGCAGGCTCTGCAGGGTGCTATCTTCTTCTCCCTGAGGTGTACGATATCGCCGCCCTCAATATCCTTGATCATTTCAGCTATGCGGTCCGAATACATGCCCTTCCTCGGGCTTCCAGTGATTATGAGCCTGTTCATATCTTCCTCTTATAATAAGGATAATATCACATTGTGACTGTTGAATCATTATTTGTAACATATCTATGGAAATAGAAGATTTCCCTTCAAAAAGATTAAAAAACTTCAAAAAGGGACTTCACATTTAAGCGAGAAACATGTAATGTATTCGAGTCGCGTGAAAGCGTGGCCGTAAGGAAACGGTTTTTAAGCGGCATGTTTTTTACACAGTAACTAACGAAGGGAAAGAGAGAAAAGAATAGAAGCAGAGAGCTTCTGTCAATTCAAGATACGAACGAAGGTGGATTTTAAATAAGAAGCCGT
>CAVFZO010000043.1:0-17335 GCA_963626925.1 Clostridium sp. AM49-4BH | reverse complement strand
AAACGCTTTCATATCGGTAATTGAATTACCGAGGATTCCCGCTTTTTTTCCTAAAGTATGTTACGGCTACAAGAGCGTCAAAGAAGGGAATCTTGTCATCAAGGAAGATTAAGTCTTTATGTCTAAAAACATTGTTTTAGGGTGTGTTCATACCCTCGACATTAAGACGACTGTCTCGATGTGACACGATCCCGGAAACATATCGACAGGCTGGATTGCGAGAACGCGGTAGGGTGTGAAACGCGCAAGGTATCTGAGGTCGCGTCCGAGCGTCTCGGGATTGCACGATATGTAAACAATTCCGTCGGCATCGACCTTTGATGCGGCCGAAAGGAATTCCTCTGTCGATCCTGCTCGGGGAGGATCGAGGAATATGACGTCGTACTTTTCGCCTCTTTTCTTCGCCTCCTTGAGGTATTTCGCTGCATCGTCGTTGATGAAGAGGGCATTCTTTATTCCGTTGTTCTCCGCATTCTTCTCAGCATCCTTCACCGCCCTCGGGTTCGATTCGACGCCGATGACGCTTCCGGCGCCGTATGTGGCTGCCAGGACGGCGATTGTTCCCGTTCCGGAGTAGGCATCAAGAACCCTGTCGCCCTCCCTGAGGCGTGCAAGTTTCATAGCCGCTTTGTAGAGAACCTCCGTCTGTTCTGGATTCGTCTGGAAAAAGCTCTTTGCGCTGACTCTGAAGGTCAGGCCGCAGATCTCCTCCGTTATGTATCCCCTGCCGTAGAGGAGAATCTCCTCGTCCTCCTCTTCAACGACCATGCTCGTGTCGCGGGAATTTATAATCTGGACGACCGATGTGACAAAGCTGTTCTTCTGGTGTATCAGGGAGACAAGGTCGGCCTTATGCGGGAAATCCTTCCCGGCTGTAACGAGGGCGACAAGTGCCTCCCCCGTCTTTCTGCTCACCCTTATGAGGATGTGTCTGAGCTCTCCCGTCCGTCTGTCCTCGTCATACGGGGCAAGGCCGAAGCGACCCGCCGCCTGACGGACAGTCTGGAGCACGGCCGTAGCCTTTCCGTCCTCCAGGGCACAGGAACGAACCTCGATGAGCTTGTGGCTTCCCCTGCGGTACTGTCCGGTAATAAACCTTCCGTTCCTGTCAAGTCCGCATACAGCCTGCACCTTCGTTCTGAAATGAGTAAGGGAGACGGCCGGTATTATGTCGCTGACACGGCCGAAGCGGGAGCAGTATTTTCTCACCGTCTCCTCCTTCGCCTGAAGCTCATATTGGTAGCTTTCGTTGACCCAGTCACAGCCGCCGCATTTGCCGTAGAGCGGGCACCATCTCTTCTCTCTCATTATCTCAATCCTCCAGGGAGGCAAACTGCGAGAGATAGAGCTTTCGGTATTCCCCGTCCTCTATTCTCATAAGTTCGTCGTGATTCCCCTTCTCCATTATCGTACGACCACCGACGACGAAAATCTCATCGGCGTTCCTTATCGTGGAAAGTCTGTGTGCCACGATGAAGGATGTTCTTCCCTTCATGAGGACCTTCAGTCCCTCCTGCACCATCATCTCCGTCCTCGTGTCGACGTTGCTCGTCGCCTCGTCGAGAACAAGCACCTTCGGGGACGCGATAAGCGTTCGTGCAAGTGCAATGAGCTGCTTCTGCCCCGAGGAGAGAGAAGCATCCTTTACCAGTGTATCGTAGCCGTCAGGAAGAGACTCGATGAGAGAGGTGAGATTGAGCTCGGCAATGCGTGCCTTCATCTCCTCCTCGCTCACTTCCTTTCCGTATAAAAGATTCTCCCTTATCGTGCCGCTGAAGAGTACGGAGTCCTGAGGCATGACGGCAACAGTCTGACGGAGGCTTTCGAATGTTGCCTTTCTTATGTCCTGGCCGTCTATGAGAACTGAGCCCTCCACAGGATCGTAGAAACGCGCAAGGAGGTTGATGATTGTCGTCTTCCCCGCTCCCGTGGGTCCAACAAGGGCGACTGTCTCTCCGCCCTTTGTGGAGAAGGAGAGATTCTCGATGACGTATGTCTCCTCTTCGTCGGGGTATGAGAAAGTGACGTTTCTGAACTCTACATCGCCCCTCTCCGCTTCAAGCGCAACGGCACCGCTCTCTTCAAGGATGTCACTCTTCTCGTCCATCATCTCGAAAACCCTCGCAGCCGCGGTCATGTTGTTGATGATTGTGTTGTAGAGGGAGGCAAGACTTCTGATCGGCTGCCAGAAGTAGCCGATATATGTGATGAATGCAAGGATTTCTCCGACTGTACACTGTCCTTCGGGGAGCCAGTAGACTGCACAGAGGAGCATGAAGACGTAACCCAGGGCCTGACTCATGTTGATTATGATGCCGAAGCTGTCGGAACGCTTTATGGCTTTCACCCAGCTCGAGTAGCACTCTCCGAGGAGCCTCGAGCACTCTTTCTCTGTCTCTTTTTCTGCTCCGAAGGACTGTATCGCCCGGATTCCCGAGTAGTCCTCGTGGACGAAGGAAGAGAAGTTGCTCTCCTTTTTCCTGAAGGTCTCCCAGTTATGGTAGCCCTTTATGACTATGAGGTATGTGGTCACGACCAGGAAAGGTATGATTATGAATGACGAGAGGGCGAGAAGCGGGTTCATCACCACCATTACCGTCATTACCGATATGAGGAAGACAACCGACGGTATAAGAGATGTCGTGAGACTCTTTGTTATCTCCTTGAGCTTGTCAGAGTCGTTGATGACACGTGTGATGATCCTTCCCGAGGGACGTGAGTCGAAGAATCCGAGAGGAAGCGATAATATATTGTGGTATGTCTCCGTGCGGGCTCTGTAGACTATGTCGTTGGCCATCGCGCTCGTCATGCGGTCGCGGATTATGACAGAGAGCCCCCAGAAAAGAGAGAGAGCAACAGCAACAGAGACTGTCCTCACAAGTCCCGTCATGTCTCCCGATGCGATATTCTCATCGACGGCCTTCTCTGTAAAAATCGGCACCAGTGTCTTGCTGAATGATCCTGCAACGGCAAATATCGAAATGAAGATGACTCTCCCCCTGTAGCCGGAGCAGTACCTGAGAATACGGCGGATAGTCTCCACCTTCCCGACATTTGCGTTATTTTCATCTTTTTTGTAATTCTGTCTCATGCCTTCTCTCCTTCCTCTGGGTACTGGGAGATATAGGTCTTCCAGTAAAGTCCCTTCCTTTTGAGAAGATCTTCGTGCCTGCCGCGCTCCATGACACGGCCGTTTTCGAGAACGATTATCTCGTCGGCGCTCTTCACTGCCGAGATGCGGTGAGCCGTGATTAAAAGGCTCCTCGAGCCTGTCTTTCTTATCGTGCGCTCGATCTCCCTCTCCGTCTCCATGTCGAGGGCGGATGTGGCATCGTCGAGGATCAGGAGCTGGTTGTTCCGCATGAAGGCACGGGCTATGCTGAGTCTCTGCTTCTGGCCGCCGCTGAGTCCGACACCGCGCTCTCCTATAACCGTATCCCAGCTGTTCTCGAGCTTTTCGATGAAAGATGCTGCCTCTGCGCTCTCGGCAGCCCTTTTCACCTCTTCCTCGTCGTAGTTGTCCCTTCTTCCGAGTGCGATGTTGTTCTTCACCGTATCTGAAAAGAGGAATACATCCTGCGTCACGATCGATGAAAAGCCGCGGGATGATGAGAGCGTCATATCTCTCATGTCGACGCCGTTGATTGTGATCCTGCCCTCCGTCGGGTCAATGAATCTCACGGCAAGTGATGTCAGAAGGCTCTTACCAGAGCCTGATGCCCCCATGACGGCGACTGTCTTACCCGGCTCTATCGTGAAGGATACGTCCCTGAGGAGCGTCTTTCCTCCCGCTTCTAAGGATACATGCTCGAATGCCATCGTTCCCTTATTTGAGGGAATATCCTTCTCTCCGTCACGGATTTTCGGCTCATACTCGAGTATTGCCTTCACCTTCCTCCATCCCGCACGTGCCGAGGATATCTCGATGAAGAGCCATCCCGCCTCCATCATCGGCCAGCTGAGCTCGTTCGTGTACTGGATTGCAGCCGTAAGCTCTCCCAGCGTCATACGGCCCCCTATCACCTCGATACCCCCGATAAGGATTGTAAGGGGGACCATCATCAGTGCTATCACACTCTCGGGTGTACACCAGTGTACCCAGAGGTAGTCGAAGGAACGCGAAATGTTGCGAAAGAGAGACGCCTCTCTTTTAAAGCGTCCGTCCTCCTTGTCCTCACGCCCGAACGACTTGACGGTCCTTATGCCCATGATGGCCTCGGATGCGGCAGTGTTGAGGTCTGCTCTCTTATCCGAGAGCCTGTCGGAGAGCTTATCACCCTTCTTCTCACTTTTGAAAGCAAGGAATGCGATTAGCGGAAGGCAGACGAGAGGCACCAGGGCACATTTCGGCGACACTCTCACAAGCGCTGTAAACTGCGAAAGAACAAGGGCGACGAGTTCGAGAAGAAAGAGGCCGCAGAAGCCGAACATGAAGCCGATGGACTCCGTATCCGATGTGGTGCGGCTCATGATGTCGGCCGGCGTGCGCTCTGAGAAGAACGAGCCGTCCTTTCCCGATACCGACTTGAAGAGGTCTGCTCTGAGATCGCAGCAGACCCTCCGCGATATCTTGTCGGAGGCAACCTCCTGTATGTATCCCACTACTCCCGGCAGCGCATAGAACACCGCTGTGCCCAGAAGCAGAGAGGGGAATACGGAGTAGTTTCTCCCTCCTATGACTTCATCCACGATTCTCGAGAGAAGCGTGGGTGCTATAACTCTCGAGAGAGTCGAAAAGACAATCATCGAAAGTGCAATGACATATAATCTGATATTTTTTCCGGCATATCCCGCCAATCCTGCTTTTTTCACTTTTCCCTCCCGGAAAAGGGCCGTAAAAGGCCGTAAAAACGAAAAATAAACTATCTCTGCTTCGTTTCTGCTGTCAAATCAGAACAAGAACAGAAGCAAGGCGACCTTCATAATTTCTGAGCTTTTCATTCATTTACCTTACTCCTCCTGTCTATCGGGACGTCTATCTTTTAGCACAACGGGGGACGATTAGCAACAACAGAAGGCCGCAAAGTGAGGGAAAACGGAGGAAAACGAAATTTTTTCAAAAAAAACTGACGAAACAGCTTCACTAGCATTACAATAGGGAAGAAGCGGAGGCCACAGACATGAAGAAAATAATCACAATCGGACGCGAATTCGGTTCCGGAGGAAGGGAACTTGCAAGAAGACTTTCCGAAGAGCTCGGCTTTGCATACTTCGACAACGAAATAATGACTGAAATAGCAAAAAGGACGGATCTCTGTGAACACTACATCGAAAGTGTCATAGAGAAAAGCCCGACTGCCAGTTACCCCATACACATAGCACGCTCGTTCCACCCCATCGTCACCCCCCTTATGGACCAGACGAACAAGGTCTGCCAGCAGCAGACGGCGATTATCAAGGAGATCGGCGAGAAGGGAGACTGCATAATAGTCGGACGGTGTGCAGACTACATCCTCAGGGACTACGATCCCGTCAGGATTTTCGTCTATGCAGAGATGCAGGAGAAGATCAAGAGATGCAGGGAGAAGGACAAGGACGTGGAGTCCCTCACAGACAGGGAGATCGAGAAGCAGATCAAGGCCATCGACCGCAACCGCAAGAGGTACTATGACTTCTACACCGGTCAGGAATGGGGCAGGAGGATCAACTACGACATTCTGATCAACACAAGCCGTATCCCGATCAAAGATATCGTCTCGGAGCTTGCAGCCCTCATCAGAAACATCAAATAAAGGGAAGAAAAGGAGAAAGAGGCCGCAAGACAGGACCGGCTCTTTCTGCCGCCGTTTCACCATGGATGAAAAGAAGAAGCACAAAGAGAAGAAACTTGTCAGAAAGCCCAGCGCATTTCTCTACTGGGTGGTCATCGGTATCTATCACCTGATAGTAAAACTGCAGTTCAACCTCCATCACAGGGGCGTGAGGCCGGAGGGCGGTGCTCTCATTCTCTCGAACCATACCTCGAACGAGGATTACAAGCTCCTTGCATCGTCTCTCTGGCCGAAAAGGATAACCTTCGTCGGCACCTACCACTGGTTCACTTTCAAGAAGCTCAATTTCTGGCTCAGGCACATGGGCGTCATTCCCAAGTACCAGTTCGCTCCCGACATGGCGAGTATGAAGATGATACGCTACGCGGTAGACAAAAACAAAGGCCTTGTGTTCATCGCACCCGAAGGCACTGTCTACGCTTCCGGCACTCTCGGCTACATCTCCCCTTCCATCGCAAAGACGATAAAGGTCTTCAGAACCCCCGTCTATGCTTCGAAAATCGAGGGAGCGGGACTCGGACACGCAAAGTGGGCGCTTCACGGCCACAGGGGACGCACCGACGTCACCACAACTCTCATCATCACCAGGGAGGAGGCATCGTCTCTCTCCGTCGACGAAATCATGGAGAGGATAACCAGCGCCCTCAGCTACAACGATTACGAGTATCAGAAGAAATACGATGTACGCGTCAGGGGCGGTGACAAACTCGAAGGCTTTGACACGATGTTCTACAAATGTCCTTCCTGCGGCAGCGAGTTCACACTGGAAGCTGAGGGAAACAGTGTCAGATGCACATCCTGCGGCGCAGAGGCAGAACTTGACGATACTTTCCACTTCACATGGAAGAACAACAGGGGAAAGACCTTCGACAACTATATTTCCTGGTACGACTGGCAGCTGGATGAGATGAAGGGGGAAGCGGAGAAGGACGATTTTCTGCTCGAGGAGGAGGTTGAATACGGTATCGACCGCCCCGGTGTCGACAACTACGTCAAAGTCGGACGCGGCATCATGAGGCTTACGCACTCGGGATGGGATTACAGGGGTACGTACGAGGGAGAAGAGAGGGAGGAACATGATGATATCGAAGACGTATTCCTTGCCACTCTCAAGACAGGGCTGCACTTCGAGCTTCCTTTCAAGAACGGACACTGCCGTGTCTACTACCCCGTGAAGAACGGGAAGACGAGCATGAAGTGGCACCTTGCCTCCCGTGCCCTCACAGAACTCAAGGCGGGGGGAAAAATTTAGCCTGATGGCAAGATTCAATTCGATCATCAAGGACAGTCTTCTCTCGTTTCTCTTCCTCGCGGCTGCGTACTTCTTTTCATCGCGTTTCTTTCTTCTCAAAATAGACGAGCACATCTCGACAGTATTTGCATTCGCGGTCTTCCTCATAGCGCTGCTCACCTCGTCGTACATCTACGGCGTCATATCTTCATTTGTGAGCGTCTTCCTCATAAACTGGGCATTCACCCCGCCCTACTATGCATTCGACTTCATAACTACGAGCAACCTCATATCCGGTGTCGTCATGCTCATAATATCCGTCGTGACCGGCCTTATCGTATCGAGCAACAAGGAACACGAAAAAAAGGAGAGGGAGATCGAGAAGGAGAGCATGAGGGCCAATCTTCTGAGGGCCGTATCGCATGACCTGAGAACCCCGCTCACCACGATAAACAGCGCATCCTCCCTCCTTCTCGAGAATGAAACGCTCACCGAAATGCAGAAAAGGGAGATGGTAGAGAGAATAAAGGATGACTCGGAGTGGCTCAACAGGATGGTCGAGAACCTTCTCACCATCACGCGCATCGACAACAGGACGATGAAGATAGAAAAGACCTCGGTCATCGTCGACGAGCTCATCGACAGCACTGTGGGAAAGTTTCTGATGCGCCATCCGGAAGAGAAAGTCTCAGTCAACCTTCCCGACGAGATAGTGACAGTCCCGATGGACGCCCTTCTCATAAGCCAGGTGCTGCTCAATCTCCTCGAGAATGCATCCCTCCATGCACTGGGCCACACGAGAATAATACTCTCGGTTTACACCACGGCAGATGATGCGGTATTCTGCGTGGAGGACGACGGATGCGGAATACCGGAGGGAAAGAGGAAGAACATATTCAGCGGCTATGCGGAGAGAAACCGTGAAACCGAGAGCAGGTTCTCGGGAATAGGACTTGCCGTCTCCGCCACGATAATAAAGGCCCATCAGGGAACAATAGAAGCTGAAAACAGAAAAGCGGGAGGTGCACTCTTCAGGTTCACCCTCGAGAGGGAGAAGGACGATGACTAACAACCGCAGCAAGATTCTCATAATCGAAGACGACGCCAACATCCGCGTCATACTCAAGACACTTCTGGAGAGCAGCGGCTATCAGGCGATAGACGCCCTGAGCTGCAGCGAGGGACTCTCGCTCTTCTTCTCGTACACACCAGACCTCGTCATACTCGATTTAGGCCTTCCGGACAGGGACGGTACTGCTTTCATAACAGCTGTCAGGAAGGACAACCTCACCCCCATCCTCGTTCTCTCGGCGCGCACGACGGACGGCGACAAGGTCGATGCCCTCGACAGAGGAGCCAACGACTATGTCACAAAGCCCTTCAGCTCTCCCGAAATCCTCGCCCGCATAAGGGCCCTTCTCAGAAACAACCAGCACAGAGCCGAAAGCGGAAAACTTCCGGGAGGGACGTTCTCATCGCTCGGCGTAACTATCAACTACGACGCAAGACAGGTCTTCTACCACGGATGCGAGATAAAGCTCACCCAGACAGAGTACAATATCTTCGCATTCCTCAGCGAGAAGCCCGGGAAGATGCTGACATACCTTTCGATTATCAAGGGCGTATGGGGACAGGAGGACGAAGCCGGAATCAAGAAGCTTCAGGTCAACATGGCCAACATCCGTAAGAAGTTCGGAGTCAGAATCGGCGAAAAATGGTGCATCACCAACGAACTCGGTGTCGGCTACCGATTCAATGACTGATTCTTAGCCGTCTCTTATCTGAATGCTGTCATATACTGGAAAAAGCGTAAAAAAAGGAGTTTGAATGAAAGAATACTATTCGGAATCTGCAGAAAATGTAATTGCAGAACAGAAAACCTCCTCAGAGGGACTGAGTGCTGAGGAAGCAGGAAAACGACTTGAGCAATACGGCCCGAACAGGCTTGAAGAGGAGAAGAAGCCTTCCCTTCTCAAGCGTTTCTTCGACCAGCTGAAGGATCCGATGCTTCTCATTCTCATGGCGGCCGCGGCAGTAAGCGCCATAACGGGAATGGCAAGCGGCGAAGCGCAGTGGGCGGAAGTCATCATCATCGTTGCCGTCGTACTTCTCAATGCAGTCCTCGGCGTCATACAGGAGAGCAAGGCCGAAGCGGCAATCGAGGCCCTGCAGACGATGACCGCGGCAAAATGCAAGGTTCTGAGGGACGGAAAACATACAGTACTGCACTCCTCGGACCTCGTTCCGGGTGATATCGTGATCCTTGAAGCGGGGGACGCGGTTCCCGCCGACGGAAGAATAATCGAAAGCGCATCGCTCAAGATCGAAGAGGCGGCTCTCACAGGAGAATCGGTTCCGGTCAACAAAACATCCGAAATCATAAACGGACAGAAAGACTCCGCCGTTGCGCTCGGAGACAGAAAGAACATGTGCTACATGGGTTCAACTGTGGTCTACGGAAGAGGAAAGGCAGTCATAACGGCAACGGGAATGAAGACCGAAATGGGAAAGATTGCAGGCGCCCTTTCCCAGACAGCTGCCGAGGAGACTCCTCTGCAGAAGAAGCTGAACGAACTGGGAACGATGCTCTCGAAGATGGTCCTCGTCATCTGCGTATTCATCTTCGTCTTCAATCTCTTCATGGCACGCGGGGAACTGAGAACAGGCGGACACGCGGTATCTGTAATACTCAGCACATTCATGGTAGCGGTATCTCTTGCGGTTGCCGCAATACCGGAGGGACTTGCAACAGTCGTTACGGTCGTTCTCTCGATCGGCGTGACGAAGATGAGCCGCCACAATGCCGTTATAAGAAAGCTCACGGCAGTCGAGACACTGGGGTGCACCGAGGTAATCTGCTCCGACAAGACCGGAACACTGACACAGAACAGGATGACTGTCGTCGACTATACGGGTGAGAAAAGCCTCGTTGCAAAGGCTATGGCCCTCTGCTCCGACGCACTTCTCAACGGAGAAGGAAGAGCCGAGGGTGAGCCGACAGAATGCGCTCTTGTCAATTTCGCTTTCTCCTCCGGTCTCAGAAAGGATGATCTGGAAAGGCAGGAACCACGCATAGATGAAGCGCCGTTTGACTCGGGTCGCAAGATGATGAGCACAGTCCACCGCAGAGAGGACGGCTTTGTACAGTACACAAAGGGAGGCCCCGATGTGGTTCTGCCGCGCTGTACATCAATTCTTGAAAACGGAGTAGTTGTTCCTCTCACCCCGGAGAAGCGGAAAAAAATCGAGGAAGACAACAAACGTATGGCGGAAAAGGCCCTCAGAGTCCTGGCGGCGGCTGAAAGAGAATGGAAAGAGAAGCCGGAGAGCAACGATCCTGTGTTCCTCGAGAAGGACCTTGTCTTCCTCGGGCTCTGCGGCATGATCGACCCCGTACGCCCTGAAGTAAAGGCTGCCATCGACGAATGCCGGGATGCAGGAATAAGGCCTGTGATGATTACCGGTGACCACAAGGACACGGCCGTTGCGATAGCTAAGGAACTCGGAATCATCAGAAGCGAGGAGGAGGCCGTCACCGGTGCTGAAATCGAAGGAATGTCGGACGACGAGCTTACTTCCCGAATAAAGCACTACGGAGTCTACGCCCGCGTCCAGCCGGAGCACAAGACGAGAATCGTTAACGCATGGAAGAAGAACGGCTGTATCACAGCAATGACAGGAGACGGTGTCAACGACGCCCCGTCAATCAAGAGCGCGGACATCGGAGTCGGAATGGGAATAACGGGAACAGACGTCACGAAGAACGTTGCTGACATGGTTCTTGCAGACGACAACTTCGCAACAATCGTCTCCGCTGTCGGTGAAGGAAGAAGAATCTACGACAATATCCGCAAGGCAATCCAGTTCCTCCTGGGCTCCAACATGAGCGAGGTTCTCGGTGTCTTCACATCAACTATTCTGGGCTTCACGCTCCTCAATCCTGTCCACCTTCTCTTCATCAACCTCGTTACAGACTGCTTCCCCGCCCTCGCCCTGGGGCTCGAGGAAGCTGAGGATGACACGATGAAGAGGCCCCCGAGGTCCTCATCCGACGGCATCTTCGCAGGTGGTCTCCTGACAGACATAATCTACCAGGGAATACTTGTGACGGCACTGACGATAATATCGTACATAATCGGAAACTCGCTCCAGGCGGGACACTTTGCAATGCCGCACGGAATCAGCGAACACGGAATGACGATGGCCTTCCTCACGATGAGCATGTGTGAAATCTTCCACGCATTCAACATGAGAAGCCAGAGAAAGAGCATCTTTACGCTGAAGAGTCACAACAAGGTGCTCTGGGCTGCAATGGCAGGCTCTCTCGTTCTGACGACGGCCGTTCTCGAAATACCGCCTCTTGCAGACGCATTCGGCTTCACTCCGATCGGCTTAAAGGAGTATGCGGTAGCCCTTCTACTCGCAGTCTCGGTAATACCCATTGTCGAACTCGTGAAGCTTGTACAGCGAAGAAGAGCAGAGAAATGAACTTCCAATCCACCGGTGCAACCCCGGTGGATTTATTATTTCTCCGTATCGTCTTCTGTGATAAGCCTGTAGAGTGTCTCAAGATAGAGAACCTTGTCCTCAAGGTATGCACTCTTCTTTCTGAGATCCCTGTTTATCTTCTTAAGCTCTCCGGCTGAGAGAGAATCAAGATTATCAGAGCTGAGATTCTTCTCCTGAAAATCAGTATCAGTCTTTTTCATCTGTTATCTCCCAGAATCCTGTCTTCCTCGATCCTGCGCGTCTGATCAGCCCCCTGTCACGCATAGATGCAATATAGCGCTGTACACTCCTGAATGGAATTGCCACAAAAATAAAGTTTATTACGCCAGACCCAGCTTTATTGCGCCAACCAGGATGACACAAAGTGTTTTGACCAGAGAACAAAAAAATGCGAACGGGCAGGATCGAACTGCCGACCCCCTCCGTGTGAAGGAGGTGCTCTCCCGCTGAGCTACGTTCGCAATTACACAGAATATTATTCCCTATCGCCCTCTTTGTCTAGCTAGAGAACAAGGCAAAGTGCAGTCACAAGCAGCGCTGTCATGATAGATGCAATCATCGGAAGACGCAGGCGCGATGCACAGTAGGCCGAAACGACGCCTGCAAGACCTGCATACCACTCTCCGCCGAAGTCCGTCAGAACAGACGGGAATATAAGGGCTCCCAGTGCGGCTATGGGAAGAAGCACCATGCACTTTCTCACTCTTTTCGGGAGTTTTTCCGTAAAGGAGAGAAAGTACGGTATGGTACGCGGTATCTGGGTGACAAGGGCCGAAAGAATTATGATAAGAAGAATCCTGCTCATCTGATTCCGGCCTCCTCATCAGTATATATAAATGACGCTGCAACAGTTGCCGTGAGCATGGAAACGACTATCGAGAATCCTGCGGAGAGGCCGAGAAGGAGAATCATGACGGAGTTGGTTACGGCGCTTATGGCAAAGACTATGAGGGCCTTGATGTTCCTTCTGCTCTCTCCTCCGAGAATTGAGGCGAACATCGCATAGACCGTAATGACTGCGGAGCGTTTTATGACATTGGGAAGGAAATCTCCGACAGCTGCGCCGACAAGGCTTCCGCTCCACCACCCAATCCAGGATATAAGCCCCAGCCCGATGAGGTATGAGGGGGTGATCGGCTGCCCTTTGAAGGACGCAACGGAGAATACCTCGTCAGTTGTATTGAAGCCGGCAGCAATACGCACAGGAACACCTGATCCTTGAGCGAGCCGTGGAGAGAGCGAAGACGCCATGAATATGTAACGGGAGTTGATGAAGAAGACGGAGAGCACAATCGAGATGACAGAAGCCCCGCTCTTTATGAGGGAAAGAAGCAGAAACTGCGAAGATCCCGCATAGACAATAAACGAGGTAAGCCAGGTCTCGAAAAGCGAGAACGAGAGCGTCGTGCTCATGAGGCCGAATGCAACGGCAGTCGTGAAATAACCTATGAAAATCGGAAGTCCGTCGAGAACCCCGTCCTTCAGCTTCAATTGCGGTTCCATATTTCCTCACTTACCGCCTTCGCCCCTTCCGTTCCGTCTATAGCCGCACTGACAATGCCACCGGCGTAACCGGAACCTTCTCCGACTACATAGAGCCCTTTGGAAGCCATATATCTCTCGTTCCTTACGATTCTGACAGGTGCGCTTGTCCGTGTCTCAGAGGCGAGCATGAGGGCTTCATTTGTAATAAAGCGTCCTCTTGTGAACCTGTTGAAATCTTCCAGCCCCGGACGCAGAGATGACGAAACGATATCGGGAATAACGGAATAAAGGTCAGCAGAGACACATCCCGGTCCGTATGTTGACGGGGGAAGAGTCGAAGACACACGCTTTGCCATGAAGTCTCCAAGGCGCTGGGACGGTGCTCTGAAGCCCCCGATATAAGAGCGCCTTTCAATGCTCTCCACCCAGTCCATCATCCTCCAGATGCCGCCTCCGGGAATATCATCTTCTCTGATCTGGACGACGAATGCGGCATTGGCCTTCTTCCCCGAGCGCGATGAGGAGCTCATACCGTTCACAACCTGGAGGCCCTTCTCCGTCGCCGCAGGAACCACAGTTCCTCCCGGACACATGCAGAAGGAGTAGACTCCGCGTCCCCCCTTCTGTGTAACGAACGAGTACGTCGCAGGAGGAAGATAGAGTCCCCTGCCCTTATCCGAATGGTACTGCATGGAGTCGATAAGACTCTGGGGATGCTCCACTCTCACGCCGACGGCAGTATCCTTTGCCTCCATTCTTATGCCGTCCTTCTCAAGAAAACGGTAGACATCCTTTGCAGAGTGTCCCGTTGCAAGAATCACGGGAGAGGAGAATTCCTCCCCGCTCTCCGTCTGCACACCGCTGACAATACCACCCTTCATGATAAGGGAAGTAACTTTGGTTTCGAAGTGGACTTCTCCCCCGTGTTCAGTGATTGTCTTCCTCATGTTTTCTATGACAAGCGGAAGCCTGTCCGTCCCAATATGAGGGTGTGTCTCATATAAAATGTTCTCGTCTGCTCCGTGCTGGACGAAGAGGGAGAGAACCTTGTTAACGTCTCCTCTCTTGACCGAGCGCGTGAACAGCTTGCCGTCGGAGTATGCCCCGGCACCGCCTTCACCGAATGAGTAATTGCTCTCTTCGTCGAGAATGCCCTTCGTCGAAAGAAGCGCACAGTCGACTTTCCGGCTGTGAACATCCTTTCCTCTTTCAAGAATGACAGGCCTTATACCCCTCTCGAGAAGCGTAAGGGCGGCAAAGAGGCCGGCTGGTCCCGAGCCGACAACAGTCACACAAGGAGACGATGAATCAAGGACGGGGAACTCTGTCCTTGTCCATGCGGATAGCACATCTTCATCGATGAAAAGCCGTACAAGAAGGTTTATCCTGATATCCTTCCGCCTTGCGTCGATGCTTTTACGGATATACCTGATTCCCTTAACCCTCTCCCGTCTGATGCAGGCGGACGACGAGGCCCTTCTGAGGACAGTTTCTTCGTCATATGCTTCAGCGGGAGTCAATACAAGGCTTACATCTTTTGTCATAGTGTCAACAATGATAGTTAATTCCCGCCGCGGTATTCAATTCGGTAAGCTGTTTTTTCTTTCCTCTTTCAGCTACTATTGAGGGGTGAACATTCTATCAATCGAGAATCTTGAAAAGACAGTCAAGGACGAGCCACTCTTCGAACTCGTCAACCTGGGCCTCAGCGACTCGGAAAAGGTCGGCATAGTAGGAAGAAACGGAGAAGGGAAATCGACGTTCCTGAACGTGATTGCATCGAGAATCCCCGCAGACGAAGGAAAGGTGTCGCTCCGTAACGGCACAAGGGTCGTGCTTCTCGAGCAGCGGGTGACCTTCCGTGAAGGTGCCACCCTCTCCTCCTACCTCTACGAAGCCGACGACTCCAATATCGCCGTTCTCAACAGATACAGGACAGCATCCCCCTCCGAGGCTGCGGCCCTCAGCGAGATCATCGAAAGAGACAACCTCTGGGATATCGAGCGCTCATACATGGCCTATCTTACAGATATGGGCGAAAATTTCACAGGAGAGGAGAAGATGGCCTCCCTCTCGGGGGGAGAACAGAAGAAGGCTGCACTGGCACGGGCGTTCGCACTCCGCGGAGACCTCGTTCTCCTTGACGAGCCGACAAACCATCTCGATATAGAGACGGTCGAGTATCTCGAGGACTGGATAAGAACCACTCCAGCCGCCGTCATCATAGTAACGCATGACCGTCATATTCTCTCCTCGGTATGTACTACCATCTGGGAGCTCGACAGGAAGCATTTCTACCGCCACCCCGGCTCTTTCACAGCCTACCTCGAAAGAAAGGAGGAAAGGCTCATCATGGCCGAGAAAGAACAGGAAAGGCTCAAGACGATTCTGAGGCGTGAACTGGTGTGGCTGATGAGAGGTCCCCAGGCGAGGACGGGAAAGGACAAGGGCAGAAAAGACAGAATAGAGGAGATGGAAGCCTCCGTGAAAAAGGTCAGGGAGGAAAGAATGACACGCTTTTCCTCGCTAGAACGCAGGCTTGGAAAGAAGATCCTCGATATAACTTCAGTCGGCGCATCATACGGAGAGAGGAAGCTCTTCTCAGACTTCACATACTCTTTCACAAAAGGGACTAGAATCGGCCTCATCGGCCCCAACGGCTCGGGTAAATCGACGCTCCTTGATATATTAAGCGGAAGAAGAGAGCCCGATGAAGGCTCGGTCGACACAGGTGTCAACACACTCTTCGGTTACTATGACCAGCAGGGGAGAAATCTTGATGATTCGAAAACGGCGCTCGAATATGCCGAATCCTTCGGTAACAGAGTAGTTACGGCAGGAGGTGAAGACGTCACAGCATCCCGCTTTCTCGAACTCTTCGGTTTTCCAGTATCGAGTCAGCGAACCCCCGTCTCCCTTCTCTCGGGAGGAGAGAGACGCCGTCTCTATCTCATAACACGTCTTATAAACAACCCCAACTTCCTCCTCTTCGACGAGCCGACGAACGATCTCGACATTCCGACGATGGAGAATCTCGAAGACTACATCTCCTCCTTCCCCGGCTGTGCAATAATATCTTCACATGACAGGACGTTCCTCGACTGCACGGTTGACTACCTCTTTGTAATAGAAGATGAAAAGATCTCCCTCTTTCCCGGGAACTACACCCAGTACAGGGAAAAGAAGGACGATGAGAAGAAAAAGAAGGAAACCGAGAAAAAAGAAGAGGCAAAAAGAGTCAGGGAGAAGAAGGGACTGACCTATAAGGAGAATAAAGAGCTGGAGGAGATAGAAAAGGAAATAAGCATCCTTGAAGAGGAAATTGCTTCCCTTGAAGAGTCCTTCTCAACAGCCGGGACCACCTCTCTGGGCACACTGCAGGAGAGAACAAAAAAATACAACGAGAAAAAAACAGCGCTCGACGAAAAGACCGAACGCTGGCTTGAACTGGAGGAGAAAAAGGGTTAGACCTCGCTCGACGAGACGTCCTCGGCGTCCATCAGCTGTGCATTCGTCTTACCCGGTATTACACGCCGTATGAACGGAATCACACCACTGTATGTCCTGCTGAATTCCTCCTCGCTCTCCTTGAGGGCCGCCTGCCATGCAGCTCCGAATCCGGGGCTGTTGATAGTGAGTCTGTCCACGGCCTTCTGATAGACCTGGAGCCTCTCGATCTCCTTCCTTCCGGGTTTCTGGCTCATGGTCTGAAGAGAAACACGGAGATTCTCGTTGAAACGTTTGAGTTCCTCGTTCTCGTTCTTGAGCTTCGTTATTCCGTCACTCTCGATTTCCATGCGCGAAGTAAGCATCTCCTTGAGCTTCTTGACGTCACTCTCTCCTTTCTTCTTTGCAAGATGCAGCTTCATTATGTAGACGAACCATATGATAAGAGCGACGACACAGCCGCTTCCGAGTCCGATGAAAAAATCTTTCCAGCTTGTCATTCAAAAACCTCCGATGACACTTTCTTTAACGAAAGATAATCAATTCTAGCGCAGTAGGAAAGAAAACTCCACACTCTTCCATTTCAAAGAGAATTTGGTTATTATCACTCTGTTATGCCAGAGTGGTGGAAAGGTAGACACTGGAGACTTAAAATCTCCTGGACGTGAGTCCGTACGGGTTCGAGCCCCGTCTCTGGTAATTTTTCATGTTATTCTATGATTGAAACCAGTGAACTACTCGGTAATAAATTACCAGAGCATCATGGCTGAGATTGCTCTTCCATGGGTGCGTCCATGACACCGCTACTGCTATTGCTAGACAGCTACTTTGTATACGTATGGCATTCGTATGTCTGCCATGTGTATTTGTTTACCCGTCCTCTGCCTGTATA
>CAVFZO010000042.1:0-17407 GCA_963626925.1 Clostridium sp. AM49-4BH | reverse complement strand
TTCTTTCAACAATCAAGCGAAACATAGCGATAGTGAACCGCACAGAAGCAAAGTCCCGTGCATCGTGGTCAGGTTACTTTCCAGCCACGGGTGCGTCCATCTCACCTCTACTGTTTTTACACAGCTACCTTTCTTACGTAAGGAGTCTTTATGGCCTCCATACAAATATCAATTCCGGTTCTCTGTCTGAAAAGACGGAGAATATTGTAAGCTCCGACGGCATCGGCATTCCAGCTTGTGTCTCCGTCGACAAATAGACCACGCTTCACTCTCTTACGTCTCTCTGCATGCTTCTTTGATACTTCCGGTGACGCAGGAGAACACTGACTTGAATAACGCTCGTCCTCTATAACGAATTTTATTCCTTCCTTCTTTAATTTGTACTCAAGCATATTCTGAATCTTTCTGAAGGGAAAAGAGTGCATCTTCTGATTGAGAACATCTCCCTTATCGAAGGTATCTCTTACATGGGTTATATCTCCCACGACAACCGTATGAATGTCATTGAGGAGACAGTAGCCAACCACATCCCTTGTAACTTTATGAATGTAATCTTTAAGACAGTTATTCATTTTTTTGTAAAGATTTGCGATATGTTTTGAACTCTTCTTGATATATTTGACTTTCTGTCTCTTCTGCGCAGCATACCAGATAGACTGTACTCTCCCTATTTCCTTCAGCCATTTCCTCTCCTGGGAGAAGAAGTTGCGTCCGGAGATGAATGTCTCTCCAGTTGTATTGCTGTAGCATGTAAGAGGATTGTTGATTCCTATGTCGATTGAAAGATACTTACCGTTATCCTCCTTCATTTCTGTATCTTCAACCTCATAGATGACTATGCATCTGGCCTCTCCGCCTTTCTCCACTGGATAGAGCTTAATCTGTTTGATGCTATCGATGTTCTCAAATACCGGATTTGAGATGTAAAGATAATTGTCATCGATTCCATACTTCTCAGACATATGCTCTTTCAGCTGTCTCGAAAGAGAGAGCCTCACTGTATTGTCGTTTATTTTCTTTATCGACGGAAACAAATATGTCACAGGAATCTTATCCTGCTTGAATCTAGGCGGACGCGGATTTTCAACACCTCCTGTCCTTTTCAGCACGAAATATGACGACCAGGCCTTATCAAGAAGTTTCGCCACTTCCTGTGCTGTCTGAGAAGGGAGATTACGGGCAAAGAAATCATCCTTATGTTTTTTCTTCTGTTCATACCAGTCCGGCATTTTTTCATAACCGAATTCAGTATAGTGGAGACGTTCATAATTAAGGTTGTTCCAATGTTTGAATGCCGCATAGCAGAGGTGGCCGAGTATGTTTGATTCGACTTCACTGAGCTTAATCGTCGTCTCTTTGGAAAGTTTCAAGGCACACCCCCGTCTCTCTGCCTAGTAATATAACACAGAAATACCACAAGATAGCATTGTGATAATCCAATAATTCCGGTATGTCATTGACTATAATCCTTCAAAGGGACGAAAAGAGACTTCAGTCTTGATGTGGACTTTCACCCCTTCACCTTCTATACTCTTAAACGTGAAAAGAATATTCATTTTTATGGCACTTCTCGTTCTTGTTATGACTTTTCTCCCGGCAGAGAGAGCCTTCTGGCTCGGAGACGATTATGAGGGAGAAAGTGCGGCAACCGATAAATATACGGAAGAATCAACACTTATTGTGAGCTACGGAGATAAAAGCGTACTTGTACAGGTGGTGGCACCACTTCCCGACACTCTCGAAGGAAGGGAGATAGGACTTACAAGAACCGCTCTCGAAGAGCTCGGAATCTGGGGCATGGGAGATACGGAGGTATCCGTCAAACTGAGAAAAGGCTCGGAAGTCGAACCCGATAATACCACAGCCGTTGAAGACACAGGCTGGTATTCATTGAGGCTGAGGAGCACGAAGCGCACGCTTGCACTCGACAACTACAAGGCCCTGACTGCCAATTCAATCAAGGTCAGGACAGAAATCGAGGGCGACATGATCACCTTCACAGTCCCCTATGTTGCAGAATACGAGGTAGAGGAGAAGAAGGCACTGATCGAAAGCCTCGGCTTCACTGTCGAAGAAGTCAATGCGACAGATAATCCATACCTCAGATAAGGAGCACACAATGTTGAACGACATCATAAAGGAGAGCACAGCGCTCTTTCCCGATAACTCACAGTCGGTAATCCGCGCTCATGAAAACAGACAGCGCAGCGCTCTTCTCAATAACGGCAGCCTCGTAAGAAGCATACGCGCTGAAAACCGCGGTGTCAGCGCTCTCGTATACAGAGAGGGCGTCTACGGCTTCTCGTCGTCCCCCGACTATTCGAAGGCGGGCTGTGACACAGTTCTCATGGAAGCTGCTAAGAATGCCTCATTCCTTTCATCCGCATGTCCGAGAAATCTCGGACCGTTTCCGGAAGAAGAGAGAAAGAGAGTCGAGACTCTCAGAAAAATAGAGGATGCAGAGCAGAAGGACATAATCGACCGCATAAGGGAAGTAGATAACTACATAGCATCCCGCTGCCCCGGCCTCAAGGCAAGGTGTGTCGGCTACAAGGAGGACAGCCAGGAGAAGATCATCTACTCGTCCGACATGTCGTGCGGCCATATCGTAAATCCGCGTTCGTTCATCACCGTCTCCCTCAGCGCAGAGACAAAGGATGGAACGTCAGTCGAACTATACGATGCCTATGGCGGAAGGGGAAGCTTCCACAATCACTTCACGTCGGTTAAGTGGCTCTTTCCTCTCATCGACTCGCTCTACATGCGTCTCATGGAGAAGAGGGAGGGAGTTTATGCTGAGGCGGGCATGAAGAAGGTCGTCCTCGGAGGAATTCTGTCGGGCATGCTGGCGCATGAGGCTGTCGGACACACAGTCGAAGCAGATCTCGTGAGGGGCGGCAGTGTTGCCGGTCCCTCCCTCAACAGGAGCGTGGCATCGCCTCTTGTCTCCCTTGTCGACTTTGCCCACACCGCATTCGGAAAGGCGGCCCCGCTTCCCGTCCTCATCGATGACGAAGGCGTAGTGGCAGAGGATGCCGTTCTCATAAAGGATGGAATACTAACCGGCTACATGCATAACCGTGAGACCGCACAAGAGTGGGGAGTGAAGCCGGCGGGAAATGCCAGGGCATGGTCATTCAGCGACGAGCCTATAATAAGGATGAGGAATACGGCGGTGCTTCCCGGAAAGGACAAGCTTGAAGATATCATCGCCTCCATCGACGACGGCTACTACCTTACAGATACAAACAACGGACAGGCAGACCTCTCGGGAGAGTTCATGTTCGGAGTCACGATGGGCTATGAGATAAAGAAGGGAAAGCTGGGGCGTGCCATCCTCGACACCACAGTCAGCGGTATTGCATTCGAGATGCTCAAGAGTGTCGACATGGTATCTGACAACGTTATCTGGTGCTCATCCGGAATGTGCGGAAAGAAACAGCCTATTCCGGTCGGCATGGGAGGCCCCCAGCTCAGGTGCACCCTTATGATAGGAGGTCGCTGATGAGAGACATAAGAAAAACAGCAGAGTTCATCAAAGAAAGGCTCGTCTCTAAAGGCGTCGGAAAGTACGCTTTCACAGTGACAATGAGCAGGATGGAGGAATTCAGCGCAGCAAACGGAGCCTTCACGCTTCTCAGAACGACCTTCAAGGAGAGCCTCTCACTCACCGTATTCATGGACGGCAGGAAGGGAGAAAAGACGGTCTCCGAACTCTCGGATGAAGCTGTGGAGAAGACAATCGACGAAGCTGTTCTCTCCTCCGGGTCGGCAGACAGGGACGAGGCATTCGATATCGCACCGTCAATCGGGAAGCTCGATTTAGACCGGGGCGACGAAGGAAGCACCGAGCTCTTCTTCTCCCGCATAAGTGAACTTCTTGAGTACATAAAGGAGAACCATCCGAAGCTTCTTGTAATGGATACTGTCGGTCAGAACACCCACTACGACACGATGTATATGAACTCGAACGGGACAGACTACCATGCCAAAGGCGGCTTCTACGAATGCTGGCTCGGCTTCTCGGCACATGAGGGAGAAAAGACCACAGGAGTGACCTACACAGCATTCATGACAAAGTCGCTCGCGCGCCCCTTCATTGAACTGGGGTCTGTCAGAAGAGACCTCATAAGCACCGAAAGGAGTCTCGATACTGTATCTATCGGCGAGAAGTTCACAGGAACAGTCATATTCACACCCTCGTGCCTGGGACAGTTTCTGGGCTACCTCTCCGAAAGCCTTTCCGACACATACATAATGCAGGGCGTAAGTCCTCTTGTCGGGAAGATCGGCGAAAGGATTGCTGACGAGAGAATCACTCTCACACTTGAATCCTCCAGCAGCGACATCGTGAACGGCGAAGTAATCACATCAGACGGCTTCAGGACAGAGGACACCGTCATCATCGAAAACGGCACTCTCAGGAGCTTCCTTCTCTCGCTCTATGCTGCGAACAGAACGGGAAACAAAGTGACGAAGAACTCAAGCTTCGACATCGTCATGAAGGAAGGCGGCTGCAGTCTCGACGAGATGATAAAGAGCACGAAGCGCGGCCTTCTCGTCGGAGGTTTCTCCGGAGGCATGCCTGCCGTGAACGGAGACTTCTCGGGAGTTGCGAAGAACAGCTTCTACATCGAAGACGGCAGAGTAAAGGGAGCTGTGACTGAGACCATGATCAACGGCAGCCTCACAGGAATGCTCACTTCTGTCAATGCAGTCTCCTCGGAGAGAGTTAAGGACGGCTCGACAATACTGCCCTACCTCTCAGTCGGCGGCATTGTGATATCGAGCAAGTGAAATGAGAGAGCCCGGAAATCGGGCTCTCACATCAGAAGTCGAGGAAGAACGTCACGTTCGTCGTGACCTTCCCCGGCTGTGTGTACTTGTTGCTGTCGACAAGAATGTAGTTGACCTCATATCCGAGATCGATGAAGTCGAAGAAAGAGAGCGTCGCCTGAATACCGGTGGATGCAAGGAAGTTCTTCTCGCTTCTCTCTGTATTGAATACCTTACCCCATCCGTAGCCGCAGTCGATGAAGAAGTTGACTCTGGGGGCTATGTTCTTCACCCCGACATCGGGTCCCGCGAGCCGGATATCGAAACTGTTGACAACGCTGAACTCCGTTGCATAGGTATATGTGTTGAATCCCCTGACGTTGCGGCCGAGAGATACCGGACCGCTGACAAAGGACGGAACGGCAGTGCCGGAGGCATAGGATGCGTAGGCCCTGTCGACGACGGAGATGGAGAACATGGACGCCCCGCCCTCGTTCTTTATGTTGTAGAGAGTCTTCGCCCCGACAGCATTAAATACAAGCGAATGATAGCCCGCATGTCCCGATGCAGAACTGTTGAGAGCCTCCGGTCCGTACTTGAAATCAATGCGTGCCCAGAAGCCGTCGTTTGTGTGGAGTGTGTCCTCCATCATGTCGAATTTGAGAGAGAGAGCAAGCTCGAGCCCCAGAAAATCCCTGCGCCCGTTGAGTTCAGGATAAATCTTACCCGAATAATCTTCTGCTATCACATCATCAAGATTGCCATGGATATCCATGAAGAGGAACTTCGATGACGAATAATAGCGCTCATAGCGTCCGTTGAAGGAGAGCGTCAACGTCAGAAGATCCTTACCTTCCACACTGCTCTTCAGAAATCCCTGGAGGAAACGCAGCGACACTTCGTTCTGCCATACGTTGAACCTCAGAGCACTCGATTTATTCCATACTCTGTTATCGTAGTTGTTCTCGCCGCTTTCCGCATCCAGCCACATCAGACGCTGCGTGTAGCCTTCTCCGACGAGAAGCCTCACGTCAGTGGTATTACCCTCGATAAAAGGCGGCATATAATATCCGACGCCGAGGAGTGTGTATGACGGAATGAAACCCGCCAGGATGTCGGGATGCTGCTTGACGTCGCCGAAGACGAAATGGACATCGCCTGCGAAGAGCGAGATCGATATTACCAGAACAAGAAGAAAAACGAGTAGTTTTTTCATAAAAACTCCTTACAGAAGAAAGTGTACGCCATTTCTGCATGAATTACACCTCAAATTGCAGAAGAGAAAAAGCGTTCCACGGTAGTTGAAACACCAATTGTTTTGTGTTAAATTTACTTGGCTTATCCCCCTTTAGCTCAGTGGTTAGAGCAGAAGACTCATAATCTTTTGGTCGATGGTTCAAGTCCACCAGGGGGGACTCGGAGGTGCTCAAGGGCACCTCTTTTCTTTGCGTTATCCGCCTCAATCCATAAAATTACCGATTAATCCCGACATCGGGATCAATCGGTGCATCAATAAAGGACGCAGGTAAGAAAGCCTTCGAAATATCCGGATCGGTGACGGGAAACAGACAGGGGAGATTATAAAAAGACTGAACCTTCTATCCAGTCGTCAATGGAGCACATGAGAACAGAAAGCTGTTCAGACGTCATTCATTCTGCATACTCGAAAATATCTTCCGCACATACGAGCTGCACACCTTTCTCCCTTCCATAGAGAACTGCATCCTCCTCAAAGCCCGAGAATGAAAAATAAAAGTGATATATCCTGCCTTTCTCTCTATCAAAATCAAGATATTTGTCTTTTTCAATATGTTTCTCAAGGTCACTCTTATCTGCTTTTCTCTTCCTGTATTTGCATTCTCCGCTGATCATATTTCCTGATCTATCGACTGCAAGCGCATCAATTTCCGCCTCTTTATTCCACCAGCGGCCTATATCTGTAAAAATAAAAGGAAGTTTATGCTGAGCATTCATCCTTATAAGATATTCAATGCACACCGCCTCGAATGACAAAGATGTAAATACATCAAGTTCAGGACTTATCAGTTTATCATAAACGGTTTCCGAGTCCCCGAACTCCAGGAGTGTCATATTCGGAAAGGCAAAACGATACCAATAGCGGAAAAAGGCGTTCTTGATTTTATATATCCCCCGTTGAGGATTTGTTCTTCCTCCCATACGTGCCGCAACAGGAAGTTCTCTTTCAACTATTCCGAGTTCTACCAGGTTCTTCATATAAACACTGAGTTTTGACTTCTCTATCTGTGTTTCATCCACAATCTCTGAGAATTTTGTTCTTCCCATGGCGACTGACGATATTATCACATTGTATCTCCCGGGCTCCCGCAATTCCTGATGAAGAAGGAACTCCGTCTCGGAATATAAAACCGCTCCTTTCCTGAGGGTATTTGAAACAATGTTATCCTTTAATGAGCGGGAGGAAGAAAACATTTCAAGATAGTAGGGAACACCTCCGCATATTGAATAGATTGTCATCTTCTCCCTCTCATTGAAACCGTCTAGAAATTCAACAGCATCGAAGAAAGTCATCTCCTCCATTTTATATATTCCAGTTGCTCTCCCATAGAGAGGATTCTTCTCTCCAAGAATCTCTTTCTCAATAAAACTCATCGAGCTGCCGCATAGGATTATCAATACGTTTTCCCTGCGGAGAGTTTGATCCCACACCTTCTGCAGTATTGACCCGATGGCAGGGTTGGACATGACGCTATATGGAAACTCATCAATTATGAGTATCCTCTTTCCGTTGTCATTTGGCGGTATATCAAGAACAGAAGAAAAGGCCTTCTCCCAATTCTCGAAAACAGAATTGTACTTACTGAACTGGAATTCCCTGTAGACAGTAGAACTGAAAGACTTGAGCTGCTGTCTGTCATCAACCTGTGTACACGTATAGAAAACAGCGTGCTTGTTCTTGGAAAATTCATTGAGAACCTCTGTCTTTCCTATTCTTCTTCGACCGTACACAAAGACAAGTTCCCCTTTCTTTGAAGAATACTTCTCTTCTAAAAACTCAAGCTCTTTCCTTCTGCCGATGAATCTGTTCATGGAAAGACAATAATATAATAATCGTGATTTGTCAAATCCAGATTATACTACTATCGGACAGTAACGATTTCCCCCTTTGTTTCACTTGAGAAGGCCAGCTGATGAATATCAGGAAGGAACAAATAAGTAGTTCGCCCATAATGATGGACCTTACCGGGAAAGATGATTTCTGACCCGGTATATTCACATACATATGGTTTCGCACACGTCGTTATGTCCCGCGGCTGATCGAGAAATATGAAACAGAGAAGGCAGTCAGGACAACCACGGATAAGGATATGAGGGAGACTCTCATCATAGAAGCAGAGCGTCCCGGATTTGACTTACTTCTTCACCTTCCTGAGAATCACGTTAAACCATCTGTAGCTGAAGAGAGGTCTGACATCACTGCTCTGCCACGTCTTCACAGTATACATTTCATCGGGGAGAAGAAGATGGAGGGATTCCTCATCCATATCGGTATACCACCGCTCGCCCTCCCGTCTCTCTCCTCCTCCATAACGGAACGAGGCATAGAGAACGCCCTCAGCCTCGAGAGAGGAGGAAAGAACTGAGAATGCCTTCCTGAGGTTTCCCCTTCTTTCATGAAGGAGGGATGCCTGTGCCCAGATTCCGCTATAAAGAACTGAGGGCCTCAGGTCCATATAGTCCATGCATACGGCATCAAGCCCGGTGTATTCGGCTGCAATCCGGCACATGCCTTCGCTCTCATCAATCATGTCGACAGTATAGCCGAGGGAGAGGAAGTATCTGCTGTCACGCCCAGAGCCGCAGCCGCAGTCGAGTATCCTGCCTCCCTTTCTGATGTATGAAAGAAACTCGTCAAGAGCATCCGTGACGAGGAAGGGTTCGGTGGAGAGGGAGTACTCTCTGCTGTTTTTTTCATAGTAGTCTTTGGTACGTCTGTCCACTTTCATCCTCCCGGAAGGATTATCCCCTGAAAATCTGCAGTACACATGAAAGACATGCGTCCCGGAAGATGTTCGTCGAAGGAGACAATCGTATCGCCATAAAGGAGAACTGTTGACGAAGAGACGTTCCCGGCAAGGGAGGCACAGTCTGCAGTGAAGGCTGCAGGCTTCCGACGTCCGTTATAACAACGGCAGGATGGCTCACCGTCACAGCCATCTCCTTTTTCGACAACAAAACTATAAGGAAATAATTTCATATCCGCAAGTTTTTATTCCTGGACGGAAAAGGTGGAAATAACGGAAAAGCTGTTTCCCGGATGAGTGACAAAGCGACCAATCTCATCACAAACACGCCGTTCTGTTTTTCTGAAAAGGCTCAATCTCCCAGCATGGCCTTAAGCTCCGTCATATTGGAATATTCAGGCGCTTCAGAGTCAGAGATAAGCTTTCTGCCTTCCTCAATGGCAGCAGAAGTTGCGTTATCAGGAGTATCCAGCTTTGACTCCGCAGAGAGAGCCTCAAGGGTACAGAAGAATGTATTCCCGGCAGAACAGCCTGTTTCCAGGGTGTGGAAGACATATGAGTAGAAGTCGGGAAGGAAGCCGTAATATTCGTCGTTGTCGAAGATGGTTTTCTCTCCGGCTTTTAATGTAAGGCCGTATGAATCGGATCTCTCAAGAAGAGAGATCGTCCCCTCTCCTCTTTCAAGCACGGCTCCGTACTCACCCTCCCCGGCTTTCACGAGAGCCTTGATTCTCCCGAAGGCTGAGACGAGAGTCTCGAGTGCGATGTGGAGCATCTCACTTTCTCTGAGATAAAGCGAGGAGAACGAGAGGGAGAATGTCTGGAATGAGTTCCTCTCCATGCGCTGAAGAGCAGGGGCATATAGATAGGGATTTGCATTGAAGAAGAACGAGCCTTCGTCCCTCACCTTTCTGTAGATTTCCCTGCCCTCTTCAAGTGAGAGCGTCACGGGGCTCTCGATGATGACGATCTTGTCGTGCTTCTCCGCATATTGTGCGCTGCGCATATGAAGCTCTGTCGGGAGTGCGATTACGACTGCGTCGATATCGTCCCTCTCTAATAGGTATTCGGGATCCCTGTCGAGGTGAGGAATATTGTGTATCCTCATGATCTCACGGCCCTTCTCCATGCTTTTCGGAGCAATCGATGAGAGTACGAAATGCTCCGAGGTGCTGACGGCACGGGCATGCCGGTAACACGAGAGGCCGTCTCCGATGAGGCCCACGGTGATTCTATTCATTCGTCGTCCTCTATGAGGTCGAGTGCCTCGAGGAGAGCTTCGTTGAGGTACTTTTTAACCCCGTCTTCATCGAGAGGGAGGGTAAAGCGTCCGAGTTCCTCCCTCTCCCCTTCTCCGTACATGACGAGAACGGGATCGAGGAGATAGTTCTTCACACCATACTCCGAGAGAAGCGTCTTCACGCTCATTCCCGTCATTCGTGATATCTCCCTCAGGTCCTCGCGTTCGACTGAGACGGCAAAGATGTACTTTCCGTCCCTGAGAGCGCAGAGTGCCCAGGGAATGGTGACAACGGAGTTGAAGCCCGAAGGAACACCGTTCTTCAGTAAGCGTATTTCAATCCCCTCGACCGTCCTTTTTTCAATGACACCCTTATCCGGACGGGGGATGTTCTGACTGATGTCAGGAGTAAGTATTTCCTCTGTGAATCTGTCAAGTATCATGTGTGCCTCGAAAGAATGTCGGCAAGCGTCAGGCCGTCTAAGGCCTTGATTCCCGCCGTGTAGAATGTACGGAGAATTGATGTTTCATCCAGTCCGTCACCGGTAAACAGAGCAGATATGACATCGGAGAGCTTAATCTCCGAGGATGGACGGGCAAGTATGTACTCCGATGATGCAAGCTCCTTCAGAAAGCCGTTCTCGGCAAGAAGCCTGAGGTATGTGGTCGTCCTGAAGTAGATGACGCCGGCCCTTGACGAGGCCTTCATTCCCGATATCCCGCCTTCTCCCTTTTCAAAGCTCCTTGCTGCCGCAGAGAGAACTCTCAGTCCCTCGTCGATCTCCCTCTCGGGCGTGAGAATGGAGTCGTCGTACGCCTCCTTATCGGGTCTGAACTGGTAGATGAAGGTCGTCTCGGCAGTGAGGATTATGATGTACCATACCACATAGAAGTAGAAGAGAACGAGGAGTATCGCGGCAAGGGAGCCGTAGATGACCGAGAACTTCACTGTAGAAATTATCAGGTGTGTGAATATCTGGTAGAAGATGGTCATCACGATTGTGCCGAATACGGAGCCTGCAACAGCTGACGAGAGCTTCACCTTCACGTTCGGTACGTAGAACAGAAGGAAGAAGAAAATAAGGAAGATGACGCCGTACTGTCCCCCCTCCTTCATGATAAGGGCGAAGGTTCCCTTCTTCGAATCGACTCCTATACGGGAATAGACATCGTTCTTCACAGCCTCCGAAAGAGAGAGCGAGAAGGCGACGAAGACCGTCATCACGATAATGAATATGATTATCTTGCCGTAGCGCTTCATTCCGCCTCCCGGATGATGGGAACGGAATATGTTGTTGATGATTGTGTCTATCTGCACAGCTAAGAGCGATGCCGATATTACAAAGAAGATGAGACCGACTATCCCGAGCGACATTGCATTGCGGCTGAAGAGAGTCACCTTCTCGAGAACGAAGGTGCCCTCCGCCTCTCCGAACGTCTCCCGCAGCCAGTCGCCGACGACAGTCATGAAGTTTTCCGTTCCGCCGAGTCCGGTAAGGAGTGCCGAAAGGAAGGTCACGCACGGCACGATTGCGACAAGCGTCGAATAGACCATGCCGGACGCGAGGATTGAAATGTTATCGGTTCCTATCTTGCCCAGGGCCTTTCCAACCACAAAGAGATAATCCTTAAGCCAGGAAAGGCCCTTTCTTATCGGGTTCATCGAACAAACTCCTCATAGAACGAGAGAACATCATTCATAACCTCGTCACGCATGACGTCGTTCAGTATCTCATGCCTTCCGTTTTTGTAGAGCTTGAGGCGCACATCCTTTATTCCAGCATCCTTATAGAGCGAGGAGGCCTTCACGACACCCTTGGAGTAGTTTCCTACAGGGTCCATGTCACCCGAGAGGAAGAGTATGGGGAGATCCTTGCGGATGGATGCAATGAGAGATGGGTCGTTTGCAGTCTCGAGCCCTTCGATGAGGTCGGCATAGAAGCGCGAGGAGCATATGAAGCCGCAGTCCTCGTCGTTTTCATACTTCTTCACCTCGTTCCTGTCGGATGAGAGCCAGCAGCATACGCCTTCATTCTTGTAATCGAACTTCCTGAGGTATGAGCCGAAAGCAAGGTTGTTCAAAAACTCGTCCTTATGCTTCGAGCCGTATTTCTTGCACCTCTTAAGGGCGATCATCCGTCCGAACCTGCTCACAAGGCCCTTGCTCGCCCCCGTTCCCATGATGACTGCGGCTCTGTAGTCGCCGCTGTGGAGGGCGATGTTGGTGCGTGTGAGGAACGAGCCCATCGAGTGACCGAAGATGAAATGGGGAACACCGGGGTATTCTCCTGCAATAAGCTTATCGAGTTCGTACGAGTCGCTGCAGATAAGCCTCCAGCCCCCTTCTTCTGCAAACCATCCCGTCTCATCCTTCCCGCTCTTCGTCTTTCCGTGTCCGCGGTGATCCTGGCAGAATACCGTATAGCCGTGCTCGTTCAAAAAAGATGCGAATGCATCATACCTCAGACTGTGTTCGGCCATTCCGTGGTTTATATGCACAGTAGCCTTTGTATTCTCAGCTTTCCAGACTCTGTAGAAGAGCCTCTTTCCGTCACTTAATGTCAGCCATCTTTCTTCCATGTCGTATTAACTCCTGTAATGAGTATAACACCAAGAGGATAAAAAGCTCTATCATCAGGGTATGGAAAGAAACTGTCTTGTCTTCTCCGATGTCCACGGCGACAGGGAGGCAATGAGAAGAATAAGGGAAGCCGCAGCATATTTCTCGTCGGAGAGACTGCTCTCAGCAGGAGACCTCTGTCCCGACCCGTATGATCCACTCTTCTTCTCGATAGAAGGAGCAAGGGGCAACTCGGACCGCTACTACGAATACGGAACACTGCCCTTCCCGCCGCTTGTGTACACAACGGAGATTTATGGAAAGAAGGTGACGGTTACGCACGGCCACACTCCGGTGGATATCCCCCGGGATACCGATGTCCTCATCACGGGACACACCCATATACCCGTTCTCAGAAAGAAGGGAGAGCTTTATCTGCTTAATCCGGGATCTGCGTCGCTTCCACGATCCACGGACGGGTCGACATTCGCACTTTTCACACCTTCCTTCCTTTCTCTCTTCGCACTCGACGACTTCAGAGAGATAAGAAGCCTCAGCTTCTCCCCGTCGTACCGGTCCTGAAGCTTTCTCAGCGGCACGGTGGCCGCGTCGTATGACGAGACGCTGTTGAATGTAAAACAGCGTGGAATTTCATGCCATCCGGGATTAAGCCTCTCGAGGAGGCTGTATCCTGTCGGAAGAAGTTCTTCGCCGCTGTATCCGTAGGCGGAGAACCTCTTGAGAGCAAAGCGCGCAAGAAGCGGCACTCTGAATACGATATCTGGCAGGCGCGAGAAATATTCGACGAAGGCGGTAAAAGGAGAGCATCCGAGAGACATGAGGGCCAGGGTGTATATTGTCTCGTAGAGCGCAAAGACGGCGGCGCACTCCGCATTCACGCTTCTCTTCGGGAAGAAGAGTGTTCCCGGGAGGGTGAAATCGAAGCCCTGGGAGAGAAGAAGCGCTTCGGCAAAGGCTCCCCTTACATCATATAAGACAGGCCTGTGGTCATAGCCCTGGACGGCATCCGGAAGTGAGACAAGTCCCTTCGGGAGCACCGAGCCCGTACTGAGGCGCGAGATGAATGCCGTTATGCTCTCGACAGAGCCGTCTTTGAGATAGAGGCTCCTCTCCTCCGGGGGAAGAGAAAGAATATATGAAAGGAGCCCTCCGAGCGTCGGAATCTCGAGTCCGCTCGAAACAGCCGCATTATATATCGTCCGGATGTTCGCAAGGTCGAAGAACCCGATGTTGGGTCCGAGGTACAGAAGGTCTGTCCATCTGGGGAGAGCATCCCCGTCTTTTGTCCGTCTGAGGCACGAGAGCGAGCAGCCCATGCAGCCGTCGGGATAGTTACCGTACCTCTCCGCAAGAGATCTGCCGTCAATATTGGCAACCCTGGGGTCGAAGCGGTCAGAGTAGTTGTAGAGAGGAGTCCATCCCAACCGGGAGGATGCTGGTATTATGGAGTATTCACCATATGTACGGAGACCTTCCATGAAGGTATTACGAATCCTCTTCTGGGGAGCTTCGCTCTTGCGCTCCGTCCTTCCGTCGGAGAATGATGTCAGAACTACAGACTTCAGATTGTGTGAAAAGAATGCGTGTCCCAGCCCCAGCCCCGGCACGTTGCGTCCCCCGCACTGGAGTGCGCCGTACCATACACCCTTGTCGGCGGCGATGCCGGTTGTGAGTGCAATCTCGCCGGGCGCCATGACGACGCTCTCGAAGGAGAGAGAGCTTTCCGCCCTCATGTTCTCCGAAGGAAGAACCTCCCTCTTCGAAGGCGAAAGGGTTATGTATCTGAGCTTCTCCGCACGTCCTGTGATGACGAGAGCCTTTATGCCGAGACGGAAAAGCGAGTAGCCGTGGGAGGATGTAAGGGCGGCAATCTCCCTCTTACCCGATATTTCAGAGTGATAGACAACAGGGAAAAGAGACGCAGCCCCGTCCCCCCTCTTCTCTTCAGCAACGGATCCGATGACAAGGCTTTCGTCGCCGTACTCGCTCTGGAGAGAAAGTGCACATTCAAGCGGGGAGGACTCCCCCTTCCACTCTCTTTCAGTAAAAGTACCGTTCTTCAAATCAACAGCAAGTACGACCATAGCCCAGTATTATATAGTCTTTCACCCTGTTGGACTACTCTGCTCGTCAGGTGTTCTTTATGATGACCTGCTCGATGACATCGGCAGCATGCTCGCAGAGGTCACAGCAGTCCTCAAGGCCTTCGTAGATCTCCCTTGCGGCGAAGAGCCTTCTGGCATCGACGTCGGACGCGAAGAGACTGTAGATGACTTCGGTGTAGATGTTGTCGGACTCTATCTCGATGTCGTTTACACGGACAAGGAGGTTATGAAGCTTCTCGGGCTTCTTGAAGTTCCTCAACTCCTCGGCAGCATCGTCGAGTGCGTGGACGCAGCGGTTGACGATGACGACGAACTCGTCGATTCTCGGAAGCTTGACCTCGACATGATACATGTAGACATCCATCATCACCTCGTCGAGTGCGTCCGTAATATCATCAATAATCTGGACGAGATGGAGGATATCCTCCTGATCGATGGGAGTGATGAACTCCGTGGAGAGCTTGTTGAGAATCTCGTGATGAACTTCGTCTGCATCGTTCTCGATTCTGTGCATGTCAGCTCTGTACTGGCTGACCTTCGAGCTGTCGAATGTCGAGAGGATGTTCTCCAGAAGGTCGGATGCCTTTACGCAGTACTCCGTCTGCCTTTTAATCATTTCAAAATAGTCATTTCCTTTCTTAGCCATCGAGAGGCCTCCTTATGCAAATATCAAGAGAAATAGTTTAGCCAGCAGAAAGCCCAGGATTCCGCAGCCGGGGAATGTGCATACCCACGTCAGCACGAGTTCCTTGACTATGCTCCAGTTGACGTTGCTCATTCTCCTGGCAGCTCCGACACCCATGATTGCCGTTGTCTTAGTATGAGTTGTGCTTACAGGAATACCGGTAAGGGACGAGAAGAGAAGACAGAGCGTCGCGGCGGCGTCGGCTGCAAAGCCCTGGTAGGGCTTGAGCTTCACCATGTCCATACCGACGGACTTGATGATCCTGTATCCTCCGATGGAGGTTCCGAGTCCCATTACAACAGAGCAGAGAACCATAAGCCAGAGGGGAACCGTGAATGTAGATACCGCAGTATTGCCGGAGGCAAATGCGGATCCCAGAAGGAATATTGCCATGAACTTCTGTCCGTCCTGTGCGCCGTGCATGAAGGCCATTGCAGCTCCTCCTGCAATCTGAGCAGTGCCGAAGAATCTGTCAGTCTTGAACCTGTTCTTGTTCCTGCAGAGGAAGACGGTGAGTCTCGATGTTAAAAAGCCGAGGACGAAGCCCAGGAGCGTCGAAAGGACAATGCCGTAGATGACCTTGACCCACTCCTCTCCGTTTATGCCGCTGAAGCTGTTCTGGATGGCAACAGCTGCGCCGGAAAGCCCGGCGATGAGAGCGTGGCTTTCGCTCGTCGGAATACCGAAGTACCATGCCGCAGTCGCCCATATGACGATTGCCGCCATCGCTGCACAGAGTGCAATCAGCGATATTCTGGCATCCCCCCCGAAATCGACCATATTCGATATCGTCATTGCAACGGAAGCGTTGATACTCGTCATCACGAGAACTCCGAAGAAGTTGAAGACGGCAGCCATGATTATGGCTTTCCTCACTCCGATGGCTCTTGTAGAAACACAGGTTGCGATTGCGTTCGGCGCATCCGTCCAGCCGTTTACCAATATAACACCGAGCGTCAGTATCGAGGATACGAGGAGCATCGGACTGTTAATCATCTGGTTTATAAATTCTAATAATCCCATATTCAGTGTTCCGGAAATCTTTTATCACTTATGGAACACAAAATGCAATATTACTTAACCGAATAGTGTCATAAATTTTGTTTATTTTTAACCCAGATGACTCATAATGAATCCTTTTCTTGCCTCTATGCTTTCCTTCACAAGAGGAGAGGAAAGAATCATATCGTAGCCGTGAGGGGCTGCCGGGATATCGCGGTGAGTGACAGACACCCCCTTTTTTCTCAGCTTCTCGACGAGCAGCACACCCTCGTCATGAAGAGCGTCGAGGAGAGGTGTTTCAACGTAGGCGGAAGGAAAGATTGAGAGAAGCGGACTCTCAAGCACGCTTCTGTACTCCTCCTCTCCGAGGTAGAGCCTCCACATCTTCTCATTAAGCACGGACGACCATACCGGGGTATCGGGGAAATTTCTCTTCGACTTTGTCTCTACAGGTGCAACTACAGGATAAATAAGCATCAGAAACTGCGGCGCCTCCATCCCCTCCTCCAGAATTCTCAGCGTGGAGGACAGTGCTATCTCCCCTCCTGCGCTGTCGCCTCCGAGTGCAACGACAGACGACAGCTTTTCCTTTGCCCAGCTGTAGAGAGCGGTAGTTTCGAGAACGGCGGAGGGATATCTCTTCTTAGGAGAAAGGCTGTAGTCGGGCATAAGCACCCTGCATCCGGACAGAGCATATTCCCTCACAAGTTTATAGTGGTACGGCGCAGAGCTGTAGACGAATGCCCCGCCGTGGAGGTAGATGATGACGGGAATATCATCAGGAGCTCCTTCCGGTGCAGCATCAAGGACAGGTAAGCCTGAGATTGTGTATCGCTTTACTACGATACCGGAACCTGAACGAAGTGTGAATAAACGCAGGAACAGATTCGCAGGAGGAAAGAACACCTTCGAGAAAGGTGTATGTATTTTATAAAGACTCCTGAGGCTCTCGTCGAGTTCGTACTTGTGTTTCACGCTTCAAGAATACCCGTAAGGGGGCAGTTTGACAATTTG
>CAVFZO010000041.1:0-18504 GCA_963626925.1 Clostridium sp. AM49-4BH | reverse complement strand
CATAAGAGTATGATTCGGGGGCGTAGACGAAGGAGGCGTCTGTGGCCTTCTTCCCTTTCTTCGCCGCCGTAAGGGTGTATGCATCAGAAAAGAGTGTCTTCGGTTTCTCGCCGGCTGAATACGAAATGTATGTTATTCCCTTTATAGTCGAGATGGAGAGGAGCGTATTTATAATCTCGAGTTTCTTCTCGCTGTAATCCATACTGCTCCAGCTTTCGGGATACGGCACGAATGCCGAGATACCGCTGACGAGCACTCTCTCCCGGCCCTCGTCTTCTTCGGCCTTTGTTTTTCCCCTAGTGCCGTCGAACGCAAGTGCTTTTACATCGTCATCGTAGACCGAGTAGTACTCGAGTGTTTCACCCGAGAGGAGTTTCTCGAGCATTCCGCCATCGTATGATGACGTTACATCATAGATGCTGCTTTCGGCATAGAGCAAAGAGACGAGAAGAATCATAAGAATAATCAAACATAACTTTTTCATATTTACTCCGGCGTTTTTACGCCATTTAAATCGAGGTATCCCCCGATTATATCATCCCACTCTGGAGGATTGAACGGAATGAATCCCCCGTAATGATAGAAGGTAAGCTCCCCCACATATATCCGTCCCCGGACATAATACATGTCAACACGGAGGAAAGGAATACCTGAAGATAGTACGGCGGCTGTCCCTCGCATATCGTCAAAAAACTCAGGTTTCGTGAAGGATGCCGTGGAATACTTGTCCTCCATCGTAAATGGTTCACGGTTGAAGCTCATATCGAAAATGGCCTGGTCGTGGCTCTCGCCCGTCTCCTCTTCGATGTACATGAACTTTGGCTCCCCGTTGAAACAGAAGAACTTGTAGTCTGTAAGACTATCTCCGAGAAACTCCTCGGCGATAATCCTCGGTTTTATATCCCGGTACTGGTACTCCCTTGTCGTACGATAATAGTTACGTCTCATGGAACGTGAGAGCTTTCTCTTCGCCGCACGCATATCGAGCTTCGACTTCTCGGGGCATATTACATAGCTTCCGCTGTCGTGTGTAGTTTTGAGAACAAAGCTAGCGGGAAGTTTGTCGAAATCTATTTCGTCGAACGAGGAATAGAGGCCGAGGACTGTAGCCGAATGGCCCTCGCCGATCTTCTCTTCGACGTAGTCCCTAACTGCAAACTTGTCGGCCAGTCCTGTATAGAGACTCTTCCTGTCGTGAAGCTTCAGCCACTGCAACTTCTCGTTGAATGATACGGGGTTATCGAGATCAAGCTTCTTTCCCATCCTCAGCCTGTAGATCAGCCTGATATAACTCTCATCGGAGAGGAAGAAGAGGGACCGGTAGAAAAGAGCTATGAAATTCTTTCCTAGTATTTTTTTGAGTACTCTGATTTTCTTCTTTTCCATTACGACCTCAGAATATCAAGATAAGCTTTGACGACGATGCGTCTGTCAAACCTGGCTGTGACAATCTCGCGTCCCCTCTTTCCCATCTCGGCTCTCTCACTCCAGTTAAGGAAGAGGAACTTTTCGATAACAGCGAGAAGATTTTCAGAATCCCTGTCTCTGCAGTACAAGCCGTTGACGCCGTCCGAGACTATCTCCCGGCACCCTGTGCGGGGAGTACAGATGACAGGGCGTCCTACGGCACATGCTTCGAGAATCACATTAGATAGTCCCTCGGGATGATATGTCGGAAGAACAAGGCATGATGCCGACGCAAGGTACTCCCTCGTATCTGAGAGGACCCCTTCATAGATGAGTTTTCCCCTCTTCGAGAGGTCATCAACCCGCCCCTTGAATTCCATATCGACAGGCCCCGCGGCATGAAAGACGACAGACGATGACGAAAGGACCTCTGCTGCGTCGAGATACTCTCCGATGCCCTTGGCCTTTATGAGGCGCCCGAGGAAGACGAAGTGCGTCACATCCCCTCCGGGATATTCGGCATAATGAAACTTATCACAGTTGATTCCGGATCCCGGAACAACGACAGAGGATGAATACTTGATTCTATGGGTGTCAAAGAAAGCTCTGTTGTCATCGTTCTGGAAGACTACGGTCTTTGCGTGAGGCATGACGAGGCGGTGAAGAAACAACAGAAGCGATCTGAGTTTACCTTCCTTCTCGAGTTCCCCCAGTCCCGTGATCATCGGAACGTATGGAATATGATATCTCTTTGCAACTAAACCGCCGTAGAGATTCATCTTTATTGTAAACGTCATTATGATATCCGGCCTTTCGGCTTTGACAATCTTCCGGTATGTACGGATGAGCTTCAGCTCCTCCTTTATATCTGTTCCCTTTCCGTTGAACGGAACAGGAACAAACCGGCAGAGGGTCCTGAGCTCCTTGAGCTTCTTCTCGTCGTCATTGTCGGCGGCAAGTACAACAGAGTGGCCGTCTCTGACGAAAGCCTCGATTATCTCCTTACGGAAGTTGTATGTATATGAGATAAGATTATTCAGTATGAGAATCTTCATTACCCGGAACCTGCTTTTATATAGTACACGTTTGAATAAGAGAGAACAACCTCGACATCGGCAGCCAGAAAGCGTGAAACCTTATTTCCGGCTTCTTTCCTCTTTTCTCCCGGTTCCACCTGTCAAAGTAGAAGAAGCATCTTTGAATGCAGCAAAGAGTGCCATGAAGAACGGGTTGTACTGGACATGCGTCAGGTGATGTGCCGTCGTCGCATTGAGTGCGATTACACATACTACAATGAGGAAGAAAAGGTCTTTTCTCCTCTTGAAACATACAGCAACGTATGACCCCAGAAGAAAGACGACGTAAACTACGCCGTACTTGAACAGTATGTAGATATAAGATGAGTCCAGAAAGAAGTATGCCTCCTTTGCCTCGACCGAGCCTCCGTTTCCCTGCATAAGAACAAACTGTCCGAAAAGATTGACGGAATATCTGTCGAAAGCCTCCTTCCCGAGAGCGAGCCTCGAGGAGAAGAGACTATCGAGCTTTCTCATCCATCCGGCAGAAGGATCATAGCAGTATGTGAGGAATAAACAGAGGAGGAAGAAAATGACAACGGCAAAGCACATGAGAAGGCGCAGCCACATTGCTTTGTCTCTCAGATGAGGCTCGACGAGAGCCGTAATCAGATAGAATACGCTGAGGATGACCATAGAGCCGGAGTCGAGCCGTGTATGGCAGTATCTGAAGACTACGAAGCCGACAGCAATGCCGGAGAGGTACATCCACCACTTCATTCTGTCCTTCATGAGATAGAAAAATATCGTCATCAGGAAAAAGACATACGCCGCAAAGTCCGTCGGATAGCATATTCCGAAGGAGTTACGTACATGGCCGTCAACACCGTACTGGAGATTGGGGATTATACCGACAAGGGACGAGATGAAGGCAGTAAGGACAATCAGGAAGACCAGTGTTCCATGAACTTTTAGTATTTTTCTGAAGTCGATGTCCCTCGCCCCCCAGAGAAGAAGAGTCCAGAAGACGGCGTCGTTGTATGTTGAATAATACCTCACAAGGAGTGAGATAACACCAAATATACCGAAGAGAACGACATTCCGTAACTTCCAGGAATCGAAAAGGAGAAGCTTCATAGCTATCAAGAGGAGGGCAAGAACCTTCATAGAGGAATAGAGGGTGAGATGCTCCTCGAACATCGTTGTCGTCATCGTCTCGACAAAGACAATGAGAGACATGCCGATAAGGAAGAGAGAATCTCTTATCCTGTCATTCTTCAGTAGTGGAAATATGTTCTCTATTCTCTGCAATGTGTTCATCAGAAGACTATCTTCGCCCCCACAGTCGTGACAAGACTGAACTTTGTTGTCCAATCACCCCATGCGTTGATCTTACCGGGGTTGTATGTACCGTCACTATTCGTTCTTACCTCAGGGGTGAAGCTTCTCGAGGAGTTGACAATACCCTGGAGCCCTGCCGTGAATGTGATGTTCTTCAGATTCTTCTCGACGTTGATCTCCATGTCGAGGACGTTGTTCCAGATGTTGGCAAGAAATGCCCTGTCGTAGTACTCGTCGCTGTTGTAAGCACGGTAATTCATATATGTCAGAATGTCTGTACCGGTAGTCTTGAAGGAATACTGCGCACTTCTCAGCTGGTCCTTTACTGTGGCGCTGATCTTCCAGTCACTGAAAAGTGTGGTATCGAACTGGACGAGGAGTTCGAAGGTGTCAGGATTGACGGGGTACCCGATATTCTGTCCCTTGTTCACATAAGCTGTGGTGTACGGCACATCGGCAAAGAGCTCTTCCTTATCCTGATAGTGTGCGCCGAAGAATGCGGGAATATATGTTCCCTGCACCTTAAGCTCCGTGAACGTCCCGACCGGGATTGTGAAGACGGCACCTGCCTGGTATGCAAGGATGTTTCTCGGACACGAGAGGGGCTTCTTGAAGGAATTGAGCTCATCCATTGCGAGTGCTGCATAGAACGTGCCGATTCCGGGGACGGTGTATGATGCGTCGAAGCCCGCAAGGCAGTTGTCGTAGTCGCCGAGGGCGTTCTGGGAAAACATGTAGATTGCAAGCGGGTTGATGTACGAGAGCTCGAATCTCTTTCGCCAGATTACACTCTCCCAGATGGAAGCCTTCATTCCCTTGAGGTTGAGTTCGACACGGTGGATGCTGATGTTGTTCGAGTACATTCCGGTCTTGTGGTCCATATTCTCAGACGGCCACTCGATTCCGTTGACGCTGTTGAGTGATGCCTGCCCGAGGGACCCTGTCATGACGGCGTAGCTGAACCATGACGCAGGCTTTAAAGAAAGCTCGAAACCTTCTATCACCCTTGCACTGCCGCTTAGCGCGATATTGTTGACGCCCGGTCCCCAGTCGCGTTCCACAGCCCCGATACGGAATACTGCGATATCATCCTTGATGCTTGCAGAAATCTCGGGGAAAGTCTCGATTCCGAGATAGAAGCCTCCGTCCGGAAGACTCTCGAGTCTTGCCCCCCTGTTGATGAGATCCATGTAGAATCCCTCGGTGGAGAACCTGAGCTCCGTCGGAAGGAATGCATTGGTGTCGATTCTGTCGAAATTTATTCTGAAGTTGAGGTCGTAAGACACGACATTGAGAATGTCACCCATGATGTAGGGGTAGATGCTGTTGCGGGAATCGAAGATGAGGCCGTCGGCAGTATCGTAGCCGACCTTCTGCTCCGTCGAGATTCCGACTCCGAGATGGGTGTAGTTGAGAATGGAGAGGTCCGATGACGAATAGTCCTCCGTCCTTTCCTTTCCGTATGCGGCATCGAACTCATCGAGAACCCTCTCGACTGATTCCTTCTCGTCTTCACTTATGAGTGATGATACCTTTATCTCCTTCAAAAGCTTTCTGACAGTGTTGAGGTTGTAGGGTTTGACCTCACTCTGGACGTCGATTATCCCCCTGTTCTCCCCGACTTCTATAATCCTGTATGCCTCACTCGATAGCGGCACACTGTGGTACTGTGTGGCAAAAAGGCCGGAAGAAAGCAGAACAATAAGAACAACTAAACAGATTTTTTTCATTTATCCCCTCGATCTTTTTTCTCAATATCTAAGTATCCCCCGATGGTCTTATCCCATTCGGGAGGATTGAAAGGAATGAACCCGCCGTAGTGATAGAAGGTTAATTCTCCGACAAGTATTTTCCCCTCAACATAATACATATCAACACGGATAAAAGGAATACCGGACGATAAAACACCGGCAATTGTTTTCATTTCATCGAAGAACTGCGGCTTCTCGAAAACTTCGGGAGATGCATCGTCATCCATTGTGAACGGAAGGCGGTTGAAAGTCATATCGAAAATCGCCTGCTGTGGCTGTTCCTCCTCCTCCCTCTCTATATACATGAACTCCGGCTTCCCGTTAAAGCAGAAGAATTTGTAATCGGTGATGCACTTCCCGAGATACTTCTCGGCTATTATCTTCGGCTCTATATTCTTGTACTGCCACTCCCGCGTCGTCCAGTAGTAATTGCGCTTCATCGAGCGCGTGATAGTCTTTCCCGCCTTCTTTATATCAAGGAAAGCTTTATCGGGACAGATGACGAGGCTTCCGCTGTCATGAGTCGTCTTGAGGACAAAGGATTGAGGAAGGGATGAGAAATCTATTTCGTCAAAGGACGAGTAGACGGCAAGTACGGGAACGACATGTTCCTTCCCCACCTTCTCTCTCACGTAGTCTCGAACACCGAGCTTGTCAGCAATCTTCGTATAAAGCGGATTGTGATCATTGAGCTTCAGCCACTGCAGCTTTTCATTGAATGTCACCGGTTTGTCGAGATTGAGCTTCTTTCCCATTCTGAGACGGTAGATGAGTCTGATGAATGCTTCATCGGAGAGAAAGAAGAGCGAGCGGTAGAAGAGAGAGATGAGATTCTTTCCGAGAATCTTCTTGATTCTCTTTAGTTTCTTTATCTTCATTCCGCCTCCAGAAGGGAAAGATATGCATCGACAACAATCTTTCTGTCGAACTTCCTTTCAACGATTTCTCTTCCGCGCATTCCCATCTCAGCCCTTTCGGAAACAGGAAGAGAGGCAAACTTCATGATAACTCTCTCAAGGTCCCCGGAATCCTTCTCCTTAGAGAAGAAGCCGTTCACGCCGTCGGTGATGATTTCCCTGCATCCGGTGCGCGGAGTACATATAACGGGTCTTCCCACGGCATTTGCCTCAAGAATTGCATTGCTCAGACCCTCGGGATGGAATGTCGGAAGAACAAGGCAGGAGGAAGAAGCAAGATAATCCCTGCTGTCGGAGAGAACACCCTCATAGATGAGCTTTCCCCTCCTCACAAGGTCGTCCACACGCTTTCTATACTCGTCGTTGACTCGCCCCGCAGCATGAAAAACCATAGAGGAAGATGCCAGCTTTTCAGCAACGGCAAAGTACTCCTCTACGCCTTTCGCCTTTATGATCCTTCCAAGAAATGCAAAGTTGATCACATCACCCTCGGGATATTCCCTGTATGCAAACTTTTCGAGATTTATTCCGCTTCCCGGAAGTATGACTGACTTTCTGTACCCGATATTATGTTCCCTGAAGAAGTCGAGGTTATCCTGATTCTGGAAGAGTACAGCCTCGGCATAGGGCATCACCCTCCTGTGCAGGCTCAGCAGCACAGCCCTCAGCTTTCCCTCCTTCTCGAGTTCCCCGAGCCCCGTAATCATAGGAACATACGGAACATGATATTTCCTGCAGGCAAGCCCCCCGTAGAGATTCATCTTGATTGTGAATGTGAAGACGAAGTCCGGCTTCTCATCCCTGACAATATGCTTGTACAAATTCAGAAGCGAAAGCTCCTCGAAGACATTCGTTCCCGTCCCGTTGAACTCCACATTGATGAAACGGCAGCTTTTCTGAAGCTCCTGAAGTTTGCTCTCATCATCGTTCTCAGCAGCAACAACAACTTCATGCCCCGCGGCAGTCAAGGCGTCGATGATTTCCTTACGGAAGTTATAGGTATAGGAAATGAGATTATTAAGCAGAAGTATCTTCATTGAATACCTTTATCCACCTTGCCTGTGATATTTGCCGAAGCTCAGTATATACCAATAGAGGAAAAGTAGACAATTGAAATCAAAGAACACATCTCCTATTCACAGACAACACATGATGAAAACGCACACAAAGCAAACGCTGCAGCAGAGACATTCTCCACCGCAGCCCAGTAATGTCTTTCTGGAAGATATCCTTACTCTTCTGTTACATAGAAAATGAGCGTCATATAATCATCAACAAGATCTACTTTTTCACCCATTGTACACTCTGTAGGAGTACCGGAATGACCAATTCCCTTTTTCCAGGATGTTATATTTGTGTATTCCGTACCATTTGCAGTGGTATAAGTGTTTCCGGGAGTAAATCCCTCACTCTTTGTAACATAGATAGATTCCAATGAACTGTATCCGCTTCCGGATCCTTTCGCGATATTGATTTTATAAAGCCTTTCAGCTCCGCAGTCCAGACAGAGCTCGGGATTCTCTGCTGTGTCATCATATCTGTGTTCTAACATATAATCAGCCTGTGGATGGAAGTCGTCCTCACACTGTGTCGGTGTCGTATGATACTCGTAACTCATAGAGGAAGGTGTATAGCTGGGATTATCACTGAGCGTATGCTCATGAGGCTCTTCGCTGATTCTTTCAAAGACAAGATCAACAGTGCCACTTCCCAATTTCATCTGGAGTGTTATGGTATCCTTTGATGTCTCATCGTCTTTGTTTTTAATCGTTGAATCATATACAGCTACTTTTTCAGTTCTTCCTCCGTACATAAATGAAGTCCAATTGAATTCCGTCCGCTTACCAGATGAAGTGTCTGTCGTCCACGAGTATGAATCATCAAAACGCTCACAAAGTGCAGATTCTGTTCCTAATGCGTCAGCTGTTCCCAACACGTCAACACCTACAGCGTCGGAAGAATCATCTCCAAATGAAAAATAATACCAGAATCCTTCTCTTCCCATCATATCTTCTGGTATTGGTGCTTTCCAGTATCCCTTCATGGACTTGTATTCATCCTTTACTCTTGTAGATCCTACTTCGTCACAGACTGAACAGACTTCCTTCTCCGTCTTTGCATTGGTGAATGTAGCCTCGGTATCTGTTACCCATGAATAGACATGCTTTGTTGAATCGACGGGCACTGTTTCCGTTTCAGTCTCACCGCAGACGGAGCAAGTATATGTCTTGACACCGGTATCCTTGCAGGTGGGCTCTGTTGTTACCACGCCGCTGTCGAACGTGTGAGCAACCTTCGCAATTGTCGAATTCACCTTTTCATCACCACATACTGAGCATACCTGATACGTCTTTCCCTCTTCCTTGCAGGTAGCGGCTTTGGTCTGTTCTTCACCGTATGAGTGTTCGCCGGTAGCAGCGATTTCCTCAGTCTTCGTTGTTTCACATACGCTACAGGTATATGTCTTCACTCCTGCTTCACCACATGTGGCAGGCTTGGTGATGACTCCACTATCCAATGTATGCGAATCTGTCTTCGGAAGAACCTTTTCTACTTTTTCATCGCCACAGACGGAACAGACTTTATACTCCTTTCCGTCTTCCTTGCATGTGGCATCGACACTCTGGAGCTCACCGTATGTATGGTCCTTCTTCGCTATAGATTCAGTCTTCGTCTCTTTGCATCTTGAACACGTGTATTCCGTTTCACCTCCGGTCGAACATGTCGCCTCTGCCTTGACTGACCCTTCACCCCAGTCGTGTCCGAGTGCCTTGATAACCTGTGTCTCCTTGTCGAGATCACCGCAGGTTTTGCATTTGCGGGTAGCGACTCCTTCCTTCGTGCATGTTGCTTCTGTTGTTGTCTCCCACTCACCCCATTCGTGAACGTGAGCCGGATCGTTATTGCATGCCGTGAATATCAACGCAATAAAAACCACCAGAACGAATAATGATAATGATTTCTTCATATTAACCCCTCTGGGACGAAAAGTCCCTCATAGGTTAATTATACCCCCCCCAGTATTTTTCAACTAAAATCACAATTTGTTATTATACAAGGAATTATCAAGCAATGATCAAGAGAGATAGAGCTTCTCGAGCTTCTTCACCTCTTCCCTTATATCAAATTCGGAGAGCCTGTCGGGGAATGGACTTCTCTTATCTGAGATGACGGCGTCCGCCCAGACTTCAGGGGAGGTGTCAAGAGAAAGGGGGATAACCCTGTCGCAGACGAAAGACTCCTCGTTGATTGTATCAGATACGACGCATCTCACTCCGGACGCCTCGGCTTCGATGAGTGCAACGCTGAGTCCTTCATGGAGGGATGGAAAGAGAAAACAGTCGAGAGCTGAGAGTATCTCGGGAATATCCTCTCTGTTGGAGACGATGACGACACTTTCATCAAGGGAAAGGGAATGTATCTTCTTTCTCACCTCACCCTCGAGGTCTCCCTTTCCCACAAGAAGAAGATAAGCATCCGGACGTTTTTTCTTCAACAAGGCAAAAACATCAATGAGGAACGTATGGTTCTTCTGCTCGTTGAAGCGTCCTATATGGCCGACAAGAAATGCAGAGGATGGAATGCCGAGTTCTTTTCTGACTTCGTCCCTCGTCTTTACGGGATTCCCGAATCTCTCGAGGTTTATCCCGTTCCTTATGACAACGGTGTTATCTACACCGAACTTTTTGTTGAGAGTCTTTGCCATGTCGGGCCGTAGTGCGATAAGCCTCAGACCGTAGTCTTTGATGAGCATTCTGCACGCCCTGTCCTCTTCGGGCATATTGTCGAAGTAGAACCAGGGTTCGTTATGGCATGTATAGAAGAGCCTTACTCCCCTGAGTTTATCCTTGTTGGCTTCAAGCCTCTTCAATGCATCAAGATGCACATGGATTATATCAGGGTGAAGCTTCTGAAGTTCCTTTCCTATCTTCCAGTTGACGAATCTCTCTCTGAAGAACTTGTTGAACCCCCTCCAGAAAAGTGAATACGAGGGATAGAGAGATATAATCCTGACACCGCTGTCCCTTAACCGGCGGTAGTTCGCACTCTTCTTGATAATCCAGTCGACAAGAACGACAGGCTCGAACTTATTTCTGTCAAAGAGGAGGCAGTAATCCTTGACGAGCGTCTCGGCTCCGCCGTCTGCCATTGAGCCTTCAAACAGTTCGACTGTGACGTATTTTCCATCCTTCATCTGAGATTCCCCCTGTAGAAGTCGAAGACCTCACGGCTCGTATTCTTAATATCGAAGGAATGGTCGAGAGTAAGGTTTGAAATATCTCTGCCGGATTTCTTCACATCAAGAAGTTCCCGCACTCCATTCTCAGTGCTATCTATCGGAATGTACTTCACTTTCCCGCTTATGTCGGCATCCGGAGAGACAAACTCTGACACTATGCACTCCAGTCCCGACACCTGTGCTTCGATCATCGATACACTTGCGCCTTCATAAAGGGACGGAAGAATAAAGACATCCATTGCCGAATAGTACTTCTGAAGCTCCAGAAGCATCCCCGTGAAGATCACCTTGTCCCCGATTCCTTTCTCCTTCACAAGAGTTCTTATCTCAAGGCTGTCCTTCACGTCCCCGATAAGAAGAAGCCGGCTCTCGGGGCGTTTTTCTGCAAAGTCGGCAAAAAGCGAAATGACGAAAGGATAGTTCTTCGCACTGCTGTTTCTTCCGACATGTCCGATGACGAACGTATCATCTGAAAGATTGAGCTGCTCTCTGATTCTGCCCCTTTCGGAAGAAGAAAACGCACATCGTTCGAAATCGACGCCGTTCATTATGACACGGTAATCAAGGCCACGGAACATATCCTTTCCGGCGGCGTCTCCGCAGGCAAGGCGGAAGTAATCCTTCCCTTTCATCTTCCGTCTTCCGACAGAGTCAAGAATGCGGTCCTTGAGTGAAAGAAAAGCCGATCCTGCGGTATGTGAATGTGCTATGGCCCTGACATGAGAAAAGGATGACGCAATAAGGAGAGGCTCATACCACGCCCAGCTCATCATATGCACGTGGACATAGTCATAGCCGCCGTCCCTGATGATTTTCTTCAGCTCGTTGTATGACTTCAGAGGATTCTTCTTTCTGTGGGTAATCTTCAAAACCTTCCCGCCCTCTGCTCTGAACTCATCCTCGAAAGCAAGCGGCACATCCTCTATGTTCAGAAAATCGAAGGAGATGTCATCAGGAAGATTACGGCTCCAGGAGCGTACGACATTCTCGATTCCCCCCATATTAGATCCCAGCCCCACCTGCAGTACGTTTATCTTTCCTTTCTCCATGACTCCGGCCTTCTTCTTTTCTCAAGCGGACCATCATTATATAATGCACTCTGTAAAATAAGAAGAAGGAAAAGTGAGGATGAATGATTTCCCCATACGCATACTCCAGATAAGCTACGGAATGGACAGGGGCGGAGCAGAAACCCTGATTATGAACATCTATCGGAACATCGACAGGACAAGGGTTCAGTTCGACTTTCTTCTTCATAATCCTGAACGGACTGCTTACGAAGATGAAATCGAAAGCCTCGGAGGAAGGATATATCATATCCCGAGGTTTCTCGGCTGGAACAAGTTCTCGTATGACAGGTCACTCAGAAGTTTTCTTACCGCGCATCCCGAGTACACGATAATCCATGACCATCTTATGGATTCTGCCGAGGAGACATTCAAGGTTGCAAGGAAGCTGAAAAGAGTGACAATCGCACACTCCCACACGGTGCAGAACGGACACGGCATCGAAGATGGAATAAGGTTCCTCTTCAGGAGGAAACTCTATAAATATGCAGACATCTGTCTCGCATGCTCGAAGAATGCCGGATTATGGCTTTACAGAAACAAGAAAGATTTCATAGTCATCAATAACGGAATAGATACGGAGACGAACAGATTTTCAGAAGAAGCGAGAAGTCGAAAAAGAAAAGAGCTCGGCGTTGATGACGACACCTTCCTCGTCGGGAATGTCGGACGTCTCGTGAAGGATAAAAATCAGGAACGGCTCATAGATATCTTCGCCGTATTCCATAAAAATAACGAAAACTCAAAACTAGTGATTGCCGGAGAAGGTCCGATGGAAGAAGGCATCAGAAGCAGAATACGGCAGCACAACCTGGATGAAGCTGTAATACTTATCGGAGCCAGAAATGATCTTGGAGAACTCTACTCTGCCCTCGATCTTTTTCTCTTTCCATCATTGAATGAAGGACTGGGAATAGTGCTGGTGGAAGCACAGGCTTCCGGGCTGCCGTGTATTTTCTCGTCAGCCATTCCAAAGGAAGTAGACCTAATACCCTCTCTTGTGAACAGAGTATCTCTCGACGAAGATGACAATGTTTGGGTGAAGAAGATGGAGCAGATTCTGGAAAGGAGAGCACCAGGACGGGAGAAAGCATATCTTGCCGTCAGAGACAAGGGCTACGACATAAAGAAGACGGCAGAAATCATGGAGAGACTTTACCTCGGGCTGGCATCTCAATCTTCGGATTGAAAAAGAGTCCGTGAAGAATGCCCTTGAATGCAACGTGTGCACGTTTGAACTTCCCCTTGAAGAAGAGTCCGGAAGCAATGCCGATGCCCTCGAGAGTAAAGGCCAGCGTTGTCTTGAACCCCTTGTGTTTCCTGTTTATGTAGATATTGTTCCTGAAGTAATAGAAGTATCTTGAAACACGGCTCTCGAGATCCGTCTTTATATTCGGAGCATGGTTGTCTTTCATCTTGTGCACTACCGTGCTGCTCAGAATAAGATAGCCCATATTCTCCCTGAGAAGTCTCAGCGAGAATTCATAGTCGTCACCCCAGATGAAGAAATCCTTTATAGGAAGTCCGACTTTTCTTATAAGTTCCACCTTCGTGAAAAAAGATACGAAGCTCGCTCCGCTGAGCGCAAGAAAGCCCTCACGCAGGAGAGAAAGAGGTTCAAGACGGTAGTCGTAGGAAATGAGATTGAGGTTCATCTCGCAGCCGCTTCCGTCCGTCCACTTCACATACGACGAGAGAAAACTGAAATCGTTATCTAGCTCATCCTTCGCCTTTATGAGTTCCTCGAGGGCCGTTGAATCCGGGATGGTGTCATCATCCATAAGCCAGATGTAGTCGTAGTCATTATCGACGGCATAGCGTGCGATATAGTTAAAGCCTCCGGCCCCGCCGTGGTTCTTCTCAAGTCTTCTGACGATTATTCCGTCGACAGAAGAAAGATAAGAAAAGGTAGCATCCGTACTTGCATTGTCGACGACAAGGATGTCGAAGGAAGAGAACGTCTGTCCCTTCAGACTTTCGATACATTCCTTTAAAAGATCGACTCTGTTGTATGTTACAACTCCCGCAAGAATCTTCACACCTTATCCCCTTTCTTCAGTCTGCTTCCGATTTTCACCAGTACCTCCTTCATTTCTGTAAGGAGCCACTTATCTGTGAGGACAAGAAGAAGCAGACCATAGATGAGAATACCACAGATAATCTGGAGAGCCAAAAGCAATATTTCATTTAATTCAAGCCTTCCCATAATGAAAACGACAGCAAACATCACAAAACCCGATAAAAGCTTCTTCCATCCTGTTCTCCAGAGAGACGAGAAAGTAACGTAATCCCTGCTGTTGAGTACATACTGGAGTGTGACGACACTCTCAGCAACAACTGTTGCAGCAGTTGCCCCGAACGCTTTGAAGTGAGGAATGAGGATGAGGTTGAGTATGATATTTACCACCGCCCCGACAACGAGGTATCTGATACTCTCCGCCCTTCTTCCGCAGGGCGTGAAGTACTGCATTTCGATGCAGTTGCTTATCCCGATGATTATGACAAGGGGGCTGAAGAGGTAGATGAGTGGAACGACTTCGTCGTAACCGGGGCCAAGGAATACGGGAATGAGAATGCGGGCGATGGCCGAGAGGCCGAATGCACAGCCGAAGCCCATGAAGAATATGTAGTTGAGAGATGAGTTGAACTTGCGTCTTATCTCGTCATGCCTACCTTCGGCAAAGAGAGAGGACATCCTCACGCCGACGACATAGTTGATAGACGTGAATACAAGGCTTTTAAGAACATCTACGAACTTCTGTGCCTGCTGATAGTAGCCGACTTCACCGGCATCTCCTGTGAGCCATCTGATAAGCGGTTTGTCAAGAAGCACATAGACAGAGGATGCGATTGTCGGAAGGAAGTAGATGAAGACTCCCCTGAAATGGCGTCTGATTCTGAGAGATGAAAAAGGAATCTTCACGACAAGTTTCTTCAGACCCGGCCAGTATGTAAGATAGCTTATGAATGCAGATATGACGCCTATCGCGATATATATGACAAGGTCGCCGGACGATTTCACAAGAGTGAAGAGGAGCACTATCTCCATAATCTTCACAACAGTGTTCCTCAGCACAATTGAACGGAACTTCTCAAGCCCCGCATAGAACCATGAGATATCGAAAGCGACGCCGAGGACTCCGACGGCGAGAACCGAGTATATGAGTGAATAGGACTTACTGAAGAAACAGACAGGAAGGTAGACAACAAAGCACATCGACGTCGTCAGGATGCACATGAGCTCGATCTCCCAGAAGAGCCTGCTTCTCTCCTTGACGTCGTCCCCGCAGCGTGCAGTCTCCCTCGAGCCGTAATAGGCCGTACCGAGAGAGGAGAACATCACAAAGTAGGACTGGATGGACTGCGTGTAACTCTGGATGCCTATTCCCTCAGCCCCGATTACCCTCGCAATGTATGGTGCCGTAATGAACGGGGTGATTGTCGTCAGAATACGATAGAACGTATCGTAGGCAATATTTCTCTTCACATTATCCTTCTTATCTGCCATCACATTTCCGTCCGGACTTATAATGATTAGTCAATTAAGAATAACTGTCAATTCAATATTCCGATGAAAAATGGTTGCATATGCCGATAACCGCAAATTCCAAACAGAGTAATAACTTAATTCCCTCGAAGCGAGTACGAAACAGCTCCTCCGAATGTGAACTGGGCATCAAAGCCCCTCTTCGTACTGTTAATCAGGGCGATATCGAGAACGGCCTTGAACGGAAAAGCCTGCCACAGATTAAGGCTGTACTCACCTCCCAGATTGAACGTTGTCACGACATCGGCATCCCCGCTCGGGGCAGTCAGAAGCATTGGCGATACATACTCGTCATAGAGTGTGAAGGTACCGTCGAATCTGACAGAGAGGCTGGAATAAAGATAGAGACTTCCCTTTCTGTATGATGCATCCCCCCTGATGCTGACAGTATCGCCGCCGTATCTGTATCCGATATATGTGAAGAACGGATAGCGGTAGTAGTCGGCAACGTCTATGGCATTGTAGTTGAGGATGAAGTCAGAGCTTCCGGTGGGCCTGTAGAGTGCAGGATTGGTGTAAATTCCTTCAAGCGAGAACCTCGCAATCCCCTTCTTTATGATTGTGTCGTACTCGACTCCGAGGGAAAAACCCATAGCCTGGTCTTCCTGACTGCGGTCTTCGAATCCCGGGAACGAACCCTGGTCGCACACCCACGAACCGTAAAGAAGAAGTGACGGAACAACGGACCATTCGAACTCCACAGACGCAAGCGAATTGAACTGGTTGTTGTTGACGTTGTTATGGTAGAACGTTGCCGGGTTGAGCTGTGTTATGTCAAAGGAATCGGTGAATCTATACATGATGTTCTCGCTGAGGGATATCTTCAGACTCCGGCCGGGTCTGAACTCCACCCTGTGGGCTGCGAAGACTCTCGTGCACTTCTGTCCTTCTTCCAGCTTCGAGTAGTAATTGGTACCTCCCTTGTAGATTTCGGGGAACATGAGGGTGTATTCGAAGTTGAATCTCTTCGAACAGGTCTTCAATCCTATCCAGTTGTAGTAGTCGTTGTGACTGTCGAAGACGAAGTTACCGCCCTTGTTGTAACCCCAGCTCTTCTGAGCTTTGTACATTCCGATTGTCATGAACGAGTTCGCCCAGTTCAGATATGCCCGTCTCGGCATATTCATATCGCTGTTGGAAGTTGACGGCAGATTGTAGGAAAAGAACTCGGAGTAGTTCTGCTGGCTTGTTATAACCTTGTAGTCGCCCTCTGTCTTGTCAATCAGGGTCCCTATTCCGCCCCATGTCTTACCCATACTCTCGACGTACTCTTTTATTGTGACTGCCGACGCAGCATCATCACCGCCGACAAGTCCCCTCCCTCCGGAGAGTTCAAGGTGCCCGTATAAGCCGTGGATGCTGTTGTCGAGAGAAATGGATGCCGCATGATTTCTCTTCTCGTATCCGTAGACCCAGTATTCCTCACGGTTGTACTCTGAATTCGTATGGATGTAGACCTCGGGAGAAAGAGCAGCCGTCAGGGCTATCGTATTCCTGTCCTCGACGAAGAGGTATGAATAGAGTTCGTCATAAAGCCCACGCACATCTTCAGTCAGCGTCTCGCTCTCGATGCCAAGAAGTTCGTTTCTTGCCTCGGCGACTGTCCATGGCCTCGAGGTTCCTGGAACACCGTAACCGGCGATGATGAAAAGACTGTCCATCTTCGAATAGATACTGTTCCCTAGCGGAATCAGAACTCCGCTTTCGACAAACGGCAGTCTGTCTCCTCCCCACGACGAGTATGCATATACGGACAATGACAGAAATACAAGTACGAAAATAAGGACAATCTTCTTCATGAATTCCTCTTCACAAAATCGAACTTACCATGTTTCAAGAGATTTTGTAAGGTCAGGATCCGCCCTTATTCATTCAGAGCCTTGAACACAAAATCAGTCAGTAATAGAATCACAGAGAGACGAGGAGGACAAAAAGATGGAATGCATCCGCAGCAGATACTGGAACGACTGCCGTCCCCTCTTCTCCGTCATAGTCCCCGCCTACAACAGAGCATCAACCATAGAGAGGACTCTGCTCTCCATTGTTAACCAGAGCGAGAAGAACTGGGAGATCATCATCGTCGACGACGGCTCGACAGACAACACCGACAGCATTGTTCTTCCGTTTCTGAAAAAAGAAACACATCCTGTAATGTATATAAAGAAGAATAACGGCGGTGTCCACACGGCCCGTAATGCCGGCGTGAGAGAGGCAAGGGGGTTCTTCTACGTCGAAATCGACAGCGACGACGAACTGACTCCCGATGCCCTCTCGCTCTTCAGAAAAACATGGGAGGCAATACCTGAAGAGAACAAGCCGGAATACCGCGAAGTCGTGGGACTCTGCATAGACGAAAAAGGCAGTATCTGCGGAAAAAAGTTTCCTGAAAACATCAACAGTCTCGAATGGAATGATGCTCTCAGAGCATGCAACGACACACACGGCGAACACCTTGCCTGCTCGATAACGGCAATCCGTAAGGAAAATCTCTTCCCCGAGCCCGAAGGCGTCACCTTCTACAATGAATCGATTCTCTGGGGAAAACTTGCCAAGGAGTACCGCTCCTATTACACCAACAACATAGTCCGTATCTACCACACGGAGGGGGATGATCATCTCAACACCTCGCTCGACAAGACCGAGAAGAAGAAAACAGTCCAGCAGTGCAGGAACGGCCTCTGGGAGTGCTGGTACATCCTCATGCACTACGATACATACCGCACCTACTTTTCATACAACTCCACCCTCGTAAGGTACCTTCTCATGCGGCGGATGCTGAAGATGAAAGGCGACGGCTTCTACAGAAGATATAAAGTAACAGGATTGAAACCTTTCCTTTTCTCCATCCCGGTCTTCTTCTATTCCTTCATCTACAGAAAGGATAGAATGTAGGAATCGGAAGAAAGCTTTCCTCTTCTCTTCCAAACATATCACCATTGGAGTAAACTCTGGAAAGTTCGGTAAATCGGGGGATAGAGTGTTATATAACATCATCGTTGCACCTATTGAATATATAGTCGGCTGGATCTTTATGTTCATCATAAACAAGATCTCCTCCATCGGCGTTATCGGCGCCATCTGCGGCGTCAGCGTATGTGTCAACATCCTTGCACTTCCCTTATATAACATAGCGGAGTCCATCCAGGAGAAAGAGAGGCAGATTAACAAGAAGATGGAGCCGAGAGTGAAGAGAATCAAAAAAGGCTTCAAGGGCGACG
>CAVFZO010000040.1:0-18687 GCA_963626925.1 Clostridium sp. AM49-4BH | reverse complement strand
AAATAACGATTCACAACCTGAAGAACCAGCATGATGATGTCTTCGAGAAATTGGGCATCTCAATGAGCACAACCACTAAGTGTCTCAGCTCTTAGTACATAACTTTCGCAAAAGTTGTGATGCATAATAATTCAGTTTTTCAGGGGTGTGTGCATCTATCTGAAGTGCACCCATATCGTGTAAAGGGGTGTGCACTCTCAAACGTTATGTGTTTTGATATCTATCCACAAACTTCCTGCGATTTAGGATTTGTTAGTCACCCTTACACTCTCAAACGATAGCCTATTTAGAAGTCTTTATGTCTAAAAGCATTGTTTTAGGGTGAGTTCATACCCTCGACATTAAGACAACTGTCTCGATGTGATGTGTGGCATAGTATGCATCGTAGACCGAGACCTCTTCGACTCTGTGAGTTCTGAAGAGGGCAATGTCACGGCTCATCGTCACTGCGTCGCATGATACGTAGATCACCCTTTCGGGATTCCATTTTCCTATCATTTCGATAACGGCTCTGTCGAGGCCGGTGCGTGGCGGATCGACGATTACCGTATCGACATGGGATTTAGGTCCCTTCGTCACCCACTTTGCACAGTCATCGGTGTAGGAAACCGCATGCGGAGCATTTCTGTGTGCAAGGGAAAGGCATCGCTTCTCCTTCTCCACTGCCCAGACAGTCTTCTCCGTATCGTTGAAGAGTGCAGAGAATGTACCTACGCCGCTGTAGAGGTCCATCACAGTATCGCCGAGAGTGTTGGCTTTGACGTAGTCGAGTATCTTTGAAAATACTCCGGGGTTTGACTGGAAGAAGACGCGTGCAGTCACGCTGTAGCTTATGCCGCCACACCTTACATTGACGACCCTGTCGCCGAAGGAGAGGCCGTCGTCTCCTGCAAAGACTGGAACTTCAACGAGTCCTGTGTCCCTGTTGACCCTGTTTTCGAACATCAGGGCTCTCGCTTCACTGTAGAGAGTACCCTTATCCTCCTCGAGGAGTGCATTTATCCTGCTGTCGAGTAAGGGGCAGTGAGTCACCCTCACGAGCCTGTTTGATTCACGCTCGAGAAAGCCGCACGCCCCCGTTCTCGGGTCAACATGGATTCTCGCTCTCTTCCTGTAGCCGTCAGTATCGCCGTAGGATGGAGGAAGAAATGGAGGAAGGGTTTCCATTCCTCCCAGACGTAGTAGATTGTCCTTAACGATTTCGTTCTTGAGGTATGCAGAGGAAGACGGAGAGACTCTCTGGAAGTCACATCCGCCGCATTTTCCGTAAAGGGGGCATACTGGAGCCGTGCGGAGCGGAGAGGGAGTGAGGATTTCTGTCACCTCCCCCTCTATAACGCCCCTGCGCTGTCTCTTTATTCTGTATTCAACCTCCTCTCCCGGAAGTGCATCGGGTACAAGGACAGTCATATCCCTGTCGAAACCGAGTCCGCGGGCCGAGGAGACCAGCTTTTCAATCTTCAGAGCCATTCTTTGAGCTTCTCTGCATATTCTCCGATAAGTCTTATTCCCTTCATCCAGAACTCCTTGTCCTCGATGTTGCATCCGGCCGCTGCTGCAACCTCCTCTGCAGGGAAACGTCCCGTCATGGAGAGCACATCCTTATAGTGTGCCGGGAAATCGGGAACACTGTCCTTCGAAGCGTAGAGGCCGAGTGCGAAGAGCTGTCCGAAAGCATAGGGATAGTTGTAGAAGGAGAAGCCTTCCGAGTAGTAGTGTCCCTTCACAGCCCACATGTACGGATGCTTTACTCCGACGCCGTCGCCGTATGTCCTCTCCTGTGCATCTGTCATGAGACGGCAGTATTCGGCAGGCGTCACATCACCGTTTTTCCTCGCCTCGAATGCACTTTTTTCAAAGTAGAAGCGTGAAAGGATGTCGATGCATACCTGGAATGAAGATGCAACGAACGCCTCGATGATTCCGAGCTTCTGATCTTCAGATGCAGTCTTAAGAACCTCCTGGAAAATCGTCGTCTCACCGAAGATGGAAGCAGTCTCGGCAAGCGTCATCGGGTAGCTGCTCTGGCTCATCGGATAGTCCTTGACGACTGAGTCGTGGTAGGCATGTCCGAGCTCGTGCGCCAGTGTAGATACCGAGTCGTAGGAACCTTCCCAGTTCATCATGACCCTGCTCTCCTTCTTAAGGGGGAACGATGTGTCATATGCTCCTCCTATCTTTCCCTCATGTGATTCGGGGTCGATCCAGTTATGGTCGAAGGCGTTCTTTATGAACGCACCGACTTCGGGGGAGAATGATGTGTAGCAGTCGGTGACGAGCTTCTTCGCCTCTTCCCATGTGTAGCTCATGCTGACCTTCCCGACGGGTGCTGTGATGTCATACCAGTCGAGCTTCTCGAGCCCGAGGAGCTTCGCCTTCGTGGAAAGATACTCCCTGAACATGGGCCTCGAGTTCTCGAGCGCCGAGATAAGGGCGTCGAGTGTCTTCTTCGTTATGCGGGACGAGAAGAGAGAGCGGTCGATCGGGTCCTCCCAGCCTCTTCTCCTCTCGAGAAGAAGTGTAGTTCCCTTGACGCCGTTGAGTGCCGCGGCAATTGCTGTTTCGTTGGCCCTGAGAATCGAAAGCTCCCTCTCGAATGCGTTCCTTCGGACACAGCGGTCGGGTGACGACTGCATGCCCCTGAGCTGTGTCAGCGTCTTTCCGTTATCCTTGATGGAGGCCGTGACGGTCTCCTGGAGTTTGCTCCAGGCAGTCGATGAGACGAGAAGCATCTCGGATGCGAGATTCTCCTCCTCAAGGCTCATCATGTGGCTTCTTACGATTTCAGCTTCTCTGAGAAAGAGTGCGTAGTCTTTGAGTTCGGGCTTCGAGAATTCATCCTTTCTCTCTGCAATGTAGTATTGAAAGACAGTGTCGGCATCAGCTGCCGCTGTTCCTGCATTCTCAGCCTTCGAATAAGCCGCAAGGACCTTCGGGTCATCTGTCCTGACGGAGAACGAAGCATAGCAGTATGCACCGACGTTCACATTCACCGCCATAAGGGTGTCACGGAGCTTCAGGAGGTCGATGAGGGGGACGGATTTATCCCTGCTCTTCTCCTTGAGCTCTTTTGAAAGGGCGTAGATACGCTCTATATCGCTGTTGAATTCGGGGCTGTCAACCGATGGATAGATGGACGCAAGGTCCCATGATGGTAATTTTGATTCTGTCATGGGCTAAGTCTACCCTCTTTGTTTTTCTTTTTAAAGACTCAAGATGAAAAGGTCTCTACAACCAATATGTTCTTTCCTTCTCTGCGGAAAGTAGTACTATATGAAAAAAACTGCCAGCTGGCATTACATAGAGCAGGACCACAGAATGACAGACAATAACATCTGTATGTAACAAGAGAAGTTAGTCTGAATACAAGTGTAGTTCTCCGCCTTTTGTCAGAGGCAGGAATATAGTCCTGCATAATACTATATTAAAGTGCTATCTCACGCCCGCACCCGAGGAGTGCGCCGTCCTCCGCCACGTGTGATACGACAAAGATCGTCTTTCCTTCTGTCTTTTCCTTTATAAGGGCGGCAACCATCTTCTTCGTCTCCTTATCGAGTCCGTTGAAGGGCTCGTCAAGGAGGTAGACGTCACTCTCGAGGAGCAGCAGACGCGCGATGCTGACGCGCCTTTTCATCCCGCCGGAGAGCGTCGAGACGATACTCTTTTCCTCACCTTTGAGACCAACACGCCCGAGAAGCTCAAGTGCATCATCTTTCTTATCGGTGACAAGAAGAAGATTCGAGAGAACACCCATGTTCTCTATAAGTCTGTCCTCCTGGAAGAGCATTACGGCCCTCCCGCTTTCTATCGTACCTGTGTAGTCTCTGTCGAGAGCTGCTATCATCCTCAGAAGCGTAGTCTTACCCCGTCCGCTTTCACCTTTGAGGAAGACGGAGGAACCCTCAGGAATATCGAGTGAGAAAGAGGAGAAGATAATCTTCTCGCCGAATCTCTTCTCTTTTATATCTATCTTCATCTGAGGACCCTCCTTTCAAGTCTGTCGAGAAGAAGAAGCGTAACCTTCTCGAAGAGGGACGAGAGAATGACTATCACGATAGTCCATGCAAAGAGGTCGGCTGTAAGAAGGTAGACCTTCGCTTCGTAGAGCGAGGAGCCTATCGAGGATGAGGGAAGTCCGATGACCTCGGCGGCTATTGCACTCTTCCACGCCAGTCCCACGGCATTCCTCACTCCCGTCTTCACATACGGAAAGAGGGACGGGATGTAGATATACCTTATTTTCTTCCATGTGGTGACCGAATAATTGGATGCCATCTCCAGTAAAAGCGGAGATGTATCCTTCATCCCCGAAAGAACCGATGAGTAGATTATAGGGAATACCATTAAAAAAGATATGACGACTGAGAGATTACGGCTCTTCACCCATAGAAGCGTAAGGATGATGATCGATGCCACGGGAACGCTTCTCATCGCCTTTACAAGGGGCGAGAGGAAGATGTCGAGAGTCGTGATGAAGGAGGATAGAACGCCCAGTATGAGGGCAGACATGAATGAGAGGATTATCCCCAGAAGGACTCTCGAGAGAGTGAACGCCACGGCCGTCCAGAAGGACGATGTCGGAAGGAGAGCCCATAGAGATCGGAGTGTGCTCAGGGGAGAAGGAAGAAAAATCTCCTCCCCGACGACAGCGGAGAGGACAGACCAGACGGCAATCCATACAATGACTGCCGCCGCATAATAATACTTTCGTCTCTCAGTAGTAGAATTCTTCACCTGGTACAGAGCCGCCTACACTCTTCGGGTTCTGATTATACAGCGCTTCGAGGTAGACAGAAAGGTTTGCTTTAAGCTTATCGCCTGTCCATACCACGATATTGCACTTATCGAGCGCCTTTCCGGCAACTGCCGCCTTGATGATGTCCGCCTTCTCGATAAGTTCTGCAGCCTCCTCGATGTTGCTGTTCACCCACTCTGCAGATTCTGCATATTCCTCAAGGAAGTCCTCGACTGCTTCGGGGTTCTTTGCCGCGAACTCCTTGTTCACGACTGTCACACCGGTGATGAGAGATGTTCCTGCAACCTCCTTCCAGAGGTCGTTGAGGTCTGCCAGAAGCGTAAGCAATCCGTTCTGCATCAAAGCCGATGTTGCAAAGGGCTGGGGAAGAACTGCGAGGGCGCTGCTGTCGGCAAGGAGCGCTGCGACGCACTCTGCGTGCTCGCTCTTCCATTCGACTGTGACATCGACGCCGTCGACAAGGCCGTAGCCCTGGAGAATTGTCTCGACTGCATACTGGGGTGTGGAACCCTTTCCTGCAGAGTAGATCGTCCTTCCCTTTATGTCATCAACGGAATTGACCACAATATCTGAAGAACCGACGAGGTAGAGAACGCCGAGGGTGTTGACCGCAACAACCTGGATCTTTCCCGTGTTGTTGTAGAGCACTGCGGCAAGGTTTGCGGGAATGCATGCAAAGTCGACCTCGTTCTTTGCAATGAGAGGAGTAACTGCATCGGGAGCGCTCTCAATTACGAACGAGTAGCTGTTATCGAGTTCATCGGGGTTGTTCTCAGCCTCGTCCATGAGCTTCACAAGTCCCATGGCCGTCGGTCCCTTGAGGGCGGCAACCCTCACCTCCGTCTTCCCGCTCTCCGCACTGACTGTCTCGCTCACGGGATGAGCCGTGAGGAGAGAACCTATAATTAAAACCAATAATAATAAAGTTGTCTTTTTCATAAGTTAGATAATACTAACTTTATCTGCTTTAATCAATATCCTCCCCTTAAAGAGAGCCGAGATGCGCATCTATGCGCCCTCCTCTTCAAGATAAGGAGGAAACGCATGCACAATCCTTTTTACAGCGGAGAAAGGTATGCGGCGTTTCCTCATTATCCTCACTTCCAGGTATAGTTCAACGTAATCGTCGTCTGGACGTTGAAGAGAGAGGGAGCCGTGCTTATATTCCCCGGATTTTTGAGATAGATGAAGTCGACTTCGCCTCCTGCCGAGAGGAAGGAGAAGAAGGAGTAGGAGCCGAAGAGGGAGGCGACGAATGTCGTGGATGTACTGTCGCGCTTTGAGGCGTCCGGATCCATATAGTTTGCAGTCTGATGATCCGTCGTCGGTGTCGTCTTGTTCGTCATCTTCTTTCCGTCTATCTCGTCATTGACTCTCGTCCACGCAGTGTATTTGTCATGTGTGCCGTGAACCATGAAGAAGAGATTGAGGCCTGCATTCCACTTTCCGGTCCTGTATTCGCTTCCAAGGAATGCAACAACTGCATCTCCGCCGTACTTATAGCCAAGAAAATCGAGGTTGTAGTTCTCGCTTCCGCCGCAGTCGCTCATCTCCCTGAGTGCGATAACATAGTTGATGCCGTAGCGCCCGTTCGTCTGCTGTCTGCCGCTTTCACCCGCCTGTCGGTCGCCGTCCCTGAGATAGAGGTAGGGATCGGTGTAAGCACCCTCTGCATTGAGCGTGAGAATACCTCTTCCGAGTTCCATCTTGTATGTGACGCCGCCGAGGAAGCCCAGTCCGTTCGGTTCTGCCACATTGGCTGTAGTTGCAGGATTCTCCTCTCCTGGAAGCACCGATTCATCGATTACGACCTGACCGTAGATATTGAGACCCCTGATAATCGTCCAGTCGGCCTCGAACGAGAGTATGGAGTTCGTGTTGCTTCTCGTGTAGTTGTTGTGGTACATCATTGCAGGTGCGAAGGCCGTGAGGTCTATCCTGTTGTCTTTGCTCATGTACATGACACCCTCTGTGAGTGTGAGCGAGAGCGAAGGCAGGATATTCCACTCGAGACGATGCGCGATGAATGCCGCAATGCCGTTCATGTAGTGGGACTGCCCGTAATCAACACCGTTGATGCTGTACTCCATTTTCCCCGTCTTTTCGTCCACAACCTTATAGTAGTTCTGCGGATGTGGGAATGCAGATATGAGGAATGTGTACTTGAATGTGTCGTCGAATGCCGTGAAGTACGCTGCATTGTGGTACTTCACATGGTCGCCGATTATGAAGTTGCCACTCTTTCCGTTACCCCAGCTGAGCTTGTCGCGTCCGACAAAGAGAGTCCAGTGTCTTCCTCCCGCCGCGACGAACGCCCTGAGGGGGAAGTTGAAGTCAAGCTGCTTCATGTCGTTCGAAAGGAGGAACGGGATATTCGTCCAGAGGGGGCTGTCACCGAATTTACGGGAGGTATCACCATTGCTTTTCCAGTCCTTTGCAACTCCGATTGAGAAGTCGAAGAAGCCGTAGAAATTATCCCCGATATGCTCCTCGGTGTTGATGTTCACAGCCTGCTTCTGCTTATCCCAGCCTCGGACCCAGTTGTCTCTTGTCTGAAAGAACGGGGAGGTTGTATTCGTCTGGATATAGAGCTCGGGAGCTATCTCGAGAGATGCCTTGAAGACGGGAAGGGATGCATCCCCGTCAAGCCGGGCCTTCACACTCTCGTAGAGCTCCCGTCCCTGTGATGACAGTTTTGTTATATCTACCTTCTCCAGCATTGTGAGGAGTTCCTCTCCGCTCCAGGGGCCCGTTGTACTCGGAAGCGAGCGTCCGGAAAGGATATAAAGCGATGAGATGTCGTCCCAGATGGTATCGTCGACAGAATAGATCTTCTGATAGTTCATCCCTCCGGAAAGAAGAAGGGAGAGCGAGAAGATGAGCAGAATCAGTATTGCGGTTGTTTTCTTCATTTTGTCCTCTCCCGATATTATCATGCCGCTCCGGGATAAATGAAAGTCATATTTTTCGTCTGAAAGCAGAGGGCCGGCTCTGCGGCCGGTCCTCACATCTTTCTCTGGCGGTTGTTATTTTCCGAGGAGGCCCTCGGCAAGGCGCGCACAGTTACCGGCAGTGAAGCCGAAAGCGGACTTGAGGTAATCAAGGTTCCCCACCTCTCCGTATCTTTCGCCGACGTTCAGGAACGCCATCTTCACGGGGGTTGTTGCAGCAAGGTGTGCGGCAATCATCTCGCCCACTCCTCCCGCATAGCGTCCGTTCTCACAGACGAGGACTCTTCCGCACCTTTCTGCCGCCTTCTCCACAAGGGCTGTGTCGAGGGGACGGATTGTATGGAGGTCGATGACAGTAGCCTTTATTCCCTTCTTCTCGAGTATTGCTGCTGCCTCGAGTGCCGTATCGACCATGATGATTCCCGTTGCAATGATGGCAACGTCCCCGCCGTCGAGGAGCTCTATACCCTTTCCGAGTTCGATGGAGTCAGTTGAGGTGTATCTGAAGTTGATTCCCTTCCTCGGAGTCCGGATATATGCATTCTGTCCGCTCTCGTAAGCCTGTATTGTCAGACGGTAGAGCGACTCAGCGTCACTCGGCTCCACAATTACAAAGCCCGGAATCTGACGCATGAGGGCGATATCCTCGAAGGGCATATGTGTGCCGCCGTTGTACTGGGCAGTAATTCCGGGGTCGCTTCCTATGCATATTGCTCTCTGGTGTGTATACCCCAGTGATATGAAGAGCTGGTCATAGTCACGGCGTGACATGAAGCATCCGAATGAGTGGATGACGGGAACAAGACCGGCAGACGAGAGCCCCGCAGCAACTCCTACCATATTCGCCTCTGCTATTCCTGCGTTGAAGAAACGGTCGGGAAACTCCTTCTGGAATGAGGTGGAGCCTATGCATGACGAGAGATCGGAATCGACAAAGCAGACTCTCTTGTCCTTACGTGCTATGTCACATACGGCACCGATTACGGCCTCCTTGTAGTGTTTGAATTCATGTGTATCTCTTTCCATCTTACTTACCCCTTCTCTCTTCGAGGACTCTTACAGCCTCTTCGGCATCCTCCGGTTTTATCGGCATGGAATGGTTGGCCTTGACGCCTTCTCCGAATACATAGCCCCTGCTCTTCTGTGTGACCATCACTATCATATGGGGCTTCCCGGGAACCCCCTTGGCTCTCTCTATGGCATCATGGAGTGCCTCGATGTCGTGGCCGTCGACGACGATGGTGTCCCAGCCGAAGCTCTCCCAGCGCTTTTTGACGCTTTCAGCCTCCTCGGGGATTATGTCCTTCGTGTAGCCGTCGAGCTGCTGGCCGTTGAGATCCTCGAATGCGATGACTCCGTCCAGTTTCTGTGCGCCTGCAAACTCTGCAGCCTCCCAGATCTGGCCCTCCTGGCTCTCGCCGTCTCCTATTATCGTATAGGTGACGGCATTGATCCCCTTCACTCTCTGACCCAGTGCTATTCCCATTGCCGCGGAGAAGCCCTGTCCGAGGGACCCTGCTGTGAAGTCGATTCCGGGAGTCTTCAGCATGTCGCAGTGGGATGGAAGATTCGTGCCTCCTCTGTTGAGTGTGGAAAGCATCTCCATCGGGAAGTACCCCTTGAGTGCGAGAGTCGAGTAGACTGCAGGTCCTGCGTGTCCCTTCGAGACGACAAGTCTGTCCCTGTCCTCCTTCTTCGGGTTCTCCGCATCGATCTTCATCTCCTCGAAGTACAAAAGTGCCAGGAGGTCGCATATGCTCATCGCGCCCCCGATATGGCCCGAGCCGAATGATGCTATCTCCCTGATGGTGGCGACTCGTATCTCAAATGCCTTTTCTTTGAGCTCTTCAAGTCTTTTCTTATCCATATGTCTGCTCCTTTTTCAAAAATAGAATAAGCCGTCACGAAAAGACGGCATCGTTGAAATACGGATATTCTGTATCCTGCACAATCTTGAATCCATCCCTGTCCCAGACGGAGGCTCCGTTACGCCTGAAGACCATTATCCCGGGCTTCAGAACAACCGTCTGCGGGAAGTCCGTGTAGTCTCCTGAGAGCCTCTTGAGAAGGAGGGTTGCCGCCTCGCGTCCTATCTCGGAGAGGGGCTGGGAGACTGAATAGTGACAGTTTCTCAAAAGTGAATAGTAGTGGAGGAAATCAAATGTTCCGAAGACTATCTTTCTGTATCGTTCCTCTTCGACCCTCTCATAAAGGTATGCAGTGGCCCCCAGGTGGGTGTTGTCGTTGACGCAGAAGAATGCGTCGGGGCACCCTTCGTGCGAGAGTGCGTCCTTCATGAGATTCCATCCGCCCCGCTCCGTCATCTCTCCGAAGTAGACAAAGCTCTGATCTACAGGAACGCCCATCTCCCTGAACGCCTCGAGGTAGCCCTGGTAGCGTTCCCTCGCCGTCGGGATATGCTCGCTGCCGCCGAGAAACCCTATTCTCGTATGACCCTCTTCGATCAGGGCCTTCACGACCTCTTTCGTCCCCCATATGCCGTCGGTATGGACGCTGTCTATCGAGCAGCCGGGAAGCACCCTGTCCACGACGACAATCGGGATACCTGTATTCTTTGCAAGTACAAAGTGCTCCCCTGTGTCGCTGACGGGGATTGCAACGAGTGCGTCGATGTTCCTCGAAAGCAGAAGCTGGAGCTTCTCCTTCTCCTGCTCTACCGAGCCGTTGGAGGAGCAGAGGATCATCGAGTAGCCCTCCCTGCTGAGGATGCTCTCTATCTGCTCCATTATGTAGAGGAAGAATGTGGTTCCGAGTTCGGGCACCAGAATACCGATGCTCCTCGTCGTCTTCGTCTTCAGTGCGCGTGCGGCCTGGTTCTGCGTGTAGCCGAGTTCAAGCATGACGGAACGCACTCTGCGCGCCGTCTCGCTGCTCACGCTCTGTCCGTTCATCACACGCGAAACCGTAGCAGTCGATACACCTGCAACGGATGCTACATCCTTTATAGTCGCCATCTCCACCTTCTTTCCGCTTCCGTCAGCCTCTTCTGGCGTATTTCTTCATATCCATATAGACTGCTCCGACAATTATAAGACCTTTTACAATCTGTTGCCAATATGAATCGATGGCAAGGTATGTCATGCCGTAGTTGATGAGGCCCATGATGAATACGCCGATCATCATGCCCCCGAGTGTTCCGACGCCTCCGCTCTGAGAGACACCGCCGACCGTGACTGCCGCAATGGCGTCAAGCTCCATGTTCTGGGCCGTGAGGGAGTTGGCAAGGCCCACCCTCGCACTCTGCAGCACTCCCGCAACGCCGTAGAGACAGCCTGCAATTATGTAAACGAATATGAGATGCTTCTCGACAGCGATTCCCGACACTCTTGCAGCCTGTGCGTTGCCGCCTATCGCATAAAGCGAGGTTCCGAACCTGGTGTGCCTGAGAATGACCCACACTATGACCGCGATGATGAGGATATATATCCCGAGATACGGAATCGTCCCGAAGAGATTTCCCTGTGATATCTGCTTATATTCCCTCTTGAGAGACCCCACAACAGCGGCATGTGTGTAGAGAAGCTGTATACCTGTTGCGATACTCTTGGTACCGAGGGTCGCGATGAAGGGAGGGAGTTTGCCGTATGCTATGAGCCAGCCGTTGAGAAGTCCGAAAAGCGTGCCCGCCAGAATTCCGGTGACAATCGGGATTATGAGTGCGAACTCCTTTCCGGGATACATCGCACTCTGGTAGCCGGCGCTCTGCGAGAACGAAGCCGCGACAGAGGCCGAAAGGCAGACGACGGCCCCGATCGAGAGGTCGATGCCCTTCGTGATGATGATCATACCGACACCCAGGGCCGCGAAGACTCTGACGGACTCTGCAACTATGAGGTTCTTTATCGAGGACCACTGCAGTGTTCCGCCGCGGGTGAGTACCGCGAGGAATAGAAAGAGAACGACGAATGTGATGTAGCTCGTATACTTTGACGAAAAGCTCTTCACATCCTTGAAGGTGATATCTCTGCCGGATAATGCTTTCATATTGACTCCTGTATTTATCAGCTGAACTGCGTCGCAAGGCGCATGATGGCTTCCTGTCCGATTTCGTCCCTGTCGAGGGTGCCGGTGTGACAGCCCTCGCAGAGGACCATTACACGGTGGCTCATTCCTATGAGCTCAGGCATCTCGCTTGAGATCATGATGATGGATTTCCCCGCCTGTACGAGCTCGCTCATTATCGTGTAGATCTCGTATTTCGCCCCCACGTCGATACCCCTTGTCGGCTCGTCCATTATGAGGATGTCGGGAAGCGTCATGAGCCAGCGCGAGAGGATGACCTTCTGCTGGTTCCCCCCCGAAAGGTTCTGGATGAGGGTCTCCATCGACGGGGTCTTTGTCCTCAGGGACCTGTTGTACTTCTCGGCATCCTCGTTGATCCTTCTGTGATTGAGGAACCTCGTGGATTTGAGATATCTTCCGAGGGATGCTATCGAGGTGTTCTTCGTTATCGAGAGAAGCGGGAAGATTCCGCTTCCCCTCCTGTCCTCCGTGACAAAGCCCACGCCCTCCTCGATCATCGTCTTCGGGTCGATACGCCTGATCTCCTTCCCCTTCACGAATATGCGGCCCTTCGATATCTCCCTGATACCGAAGACAGCTTCGACGAACTCCGTCCTCTGTGCCCCTACAAGTCCCCCCAGTCCCAGAATCTCGCCCTTATAGAGGTCAAGTGAGACATCCCTGAACGAACGCGGATTGGAGCTCGTGAGGTCACGCACGCTGAGCATGACGGTGTCGAACGCACACTCCGGAATATGCGGGAAGCGCTGTGTGGACTCACGTCCGACCATGAGAGATATGAGGCTGTCGGAGGTCATCTCCTCTATGGGCCAGGTTCCTATCATCGTGCCGTCCCTCATTACCGAGACGTAGTCGGCAATCTGGAAGATCTCCTCCATCTTGTGGGAGATATATATGATAGCGACACCCCTCGCCCTCAGGTCGTTGATTATCTCGAAGAGGTGCTCGACCTCGTTCTCGGTGAGGGAGCTCGTGGGCTCGTCCATGACGACGACGGATGAGTTACAGCTCACGGCCTTTGCTATCTCGCACGCCTGCTGATTCGAGATCGAGAGGCTCTTCATCTTCACCTTCGGATCGATGTTCATCTTGAGATGCTTCATGACGCTCTGGGTATCCTCGATCATCTTCCTGTGGTTGATGAGGCCGGCTCTCGTCAGCGGTTCGCGCCCGAGCCAGAGGTTTTCCGCAACCGACCTCTCGGGGACATTCGAAAGTTCCTGGTGGATCATGGAGACACCGGCTTTGAGAGCGTCGAACGAGCTGGAGAAACGAACCTTCTCCCCGTTGACCTTTATAGTCCCCTCGTCCTCTTTGTAGATACCGAAGAGACATTTCATGAGCGTCGACTTTCCGGCCCCGTTCTCCCCCATGAGAGCATGCACCGTCCCCGGCCTTACTCTCAGAGAGACGCCGTCAAGTGCAAGCACCCCCGGAAACCTCTTTGTTATGTTCTCCATCTCGATAGCAAAACGTTCTTCCATTTTCTCTCCTGTCTTCACTTTCCTCTGATCCCGCAGGGAGCACAGAAAAGGAAAGACCATGAACAGAGCCGGCCGAAAGCCGGCTCTGCAGTCACATATCACAATCTGTTACATGAAGTCTTTGTAATTAGCCTTTGTGACAGGCTTGAAAGGTACGAGGTAGCACTGCTTGATGATCGATTTGTCGTTAGCCGGCTCCTCGTCGATTGTAGCCGTTGCCGGTGCGATTCCGCCTGCGACAAAGCCGTCTGTCGACATTCCCTTCGCAACCTGCAGCACGAGTTCGAAAGCTGTCGTACTCTGGCCCACAGCATCCTGCAGAACCGTTGCATACATCTCGTTTCTGTCGATTGAAGCAACGCCTGTTGCTGTTGCGTCGACGCCGAGGACGGGAACGAGAAGTCTTGTGCCGTCTGATGTGTCACTCTTGACCTTGCCGTTCTGGATGAGCGATTCGATAGCACCCAGTGCCATGTCGTCGTTCTGTGCAACTACGAGGTTGTACATGCCGTCGAATGCCGAAATCCATGCGTCCATCTTCTGCTGGGACTGTTCAGCTCCCCAGTTTGCAGTATCTTCAGCGACGAAGTTGACTTTGTAGCCCTTGGCCTCGAGTCCGTTGACGAATCCCGCTCTTCTGTTGACCTGTGCCGGGTGTCCAAGCTGGCCGTTGATATAAAGGACGTTGATGACCTTCCCCGGTGCCTTCTCGGGATACTTTGTGAAGTATTCGTCGACGATTTCAGCCTGGTACTGTCCTGCAACCTGCTCGGGTGAGGAAGCAAGGAAGAAGTTAGCGCCGACCTTCAGCGCTTCCACCGAAGGCTGGATGTTGGAGAATGCGGCACTTCCTCCGACGTTGTTGATAAGCTCGCACATCTGCTCTGTCGCCGATGTATCCTGCGGGATGATGACGAAGTGTCTGTAGCCCTGGGAGATGAGCGTCTGCAGCTGTGTCAGCTGCTTGTCGACATCGCTGTTTGCATCCTGGATGTTGATAGCGACTCCTGCCTTGTCTGCCAGCACCTTGAGGTTGTCGGCATAGTCACGGAGGAACGTCTCGTTGAGGTTTCTGATGAGAGCTCCGATCTTGATCTGTCCTGTTGCCTCTGCAGCTCCCTGTGCAGAGAGTGCACCCAGAGCGATAAGAACAACCAAAAGAACAACTGTTAGTTTCTTCATACTTAAATCTCCTTTTTTCCGGTATTGATTAACCGTTATATAGTCGATTTTCAGAGCGGCGGGGAGAGTTGTCAAGGAAAATAGTAATCGATTACATAGTTCGGGGCAGTCATTTTTACCCCCGTTTCCGACGTTTTTTACAACTCAGGGAAAAAGAGCCGTGCGAATGGAAGGAGAAAGGGGTTCAGATAACCCCTTTTTTCAATATGACATTGGCGTAGATCTGCCTCTCTCCTGTCGCGATTACGGCGTATGCTGCTGCGGCACGGTCATAGAAAGCGAACCTGTCAATGTGTACAAGAGAGGAAAAACCGGGATCACCTTTATCTGCAATCTCTTCAATCTTTTTCCAGATCGGTATCTCCAAAGCTTCATCACACGCCATTTTTTCCATCAAAATGACGTTAGGAGCATACGTATCGAGAGGAAAGAGCTCAAGAACGGCCGAGAGCACCTCCTCGACGCCGCTTGCGTCCATCCTCACTATTCTCCTTGCCAGCGATGATGAGGGGAAATTTCCGTCCCCGATTACAATCTCGTCGCCGTGCCCCATCTCCGAGAGAATTTTCAAAAGTTCGGGGGGAATTATATGTGGAATTTTCTTCAGCATCTTCTTATCTCCTTCTTTCTATTTTTCCTTGCACGGGACGCAATGCCGTGCAATACTCTTTTCTGTAATTATGTAATCGATTACAGAAATACTATCACAGGAGCATCCATATGGCAAACGGAAAAAGAGAATGCAGAAGAAAGAAGGAAGAAGGTCTTCCTGCGATGAAGAACACAGGTCCCGAGCTGCGCTACAGAGGCTCGCTGCCTAAACTCGGCATCAGACCTCTCATAGACGGAAGGCAGAAAGGAGTGAGGGAGAGCCTCGAAGAGCAGACGATGCAGATGGCGAAGAATGCGGCGAAGCTCATAACGAACAATGTGCGCCACTCCAACGGCATGAATCTCGAGTGCGTCATTGCCGACACCACTATCGGAGGGGCGGCGGAGGCTGCGGCATGCAGGGAGAAGTTCGAGAAGGCCGGAGTTATGATCACCCTCTCCGTCACACCATGCTGGTGTTACGGAAGCGAGACCATCGACAACGATCCCTTCACAATCAAGGCAGTCTGGGGGCTCAACGGCACGGAGAGGCCCGGTGCCGTATATCTTGCGTGTGCACTTGCCGCCTATTCACAGAAGGGACTTCCCGCTTTCGGAATATACGGACGGGAGGTGCAGGACAAGGACGACTACACGATTCCGGAAGACGTGCAGGACAAGATACTGCGCTTTGCGCGTGCGGCCCTTGCAGCAGTGACGATGAGAGGCAAGAACTACCTCTCGATAGGAGGCTGTTCGATGGGAATTGCAGGATCCATAGTCGATCAGGACTTCCTCCGCGCATACCTGGGTATGGGCACCGAGGTCATCGACATGTGCGAGATACAGAGAAGAATAGATGAGGAGATCTATGACCGTGAAGAATATGAAAGAGCAATAAGATGGGTCCGCGAGTACTGCACGGAGGCACCCGACAGGGTGAACAAGGGGGATTGGGCGAGAAGCGAGGAACAGAGGAGGAAGGACTGGGAATTCTGCACGAAGATGACGATGATCGGACGCGATCTCATGATCGGCAACCCATCCCTCAGGGAAATGGGATTCCTCGAAGAGGCCAACGGCCACAACGCCCTCTTCTGCGGCTTCCAGGGGCAGAGGCAGTGGACGGACCACTGGTGCAACGGCGACTTCATGGAGACAATGCTCAACACCTCCTGGGACTGGAACGGAATCCGCGAGCCCTTCACGGTTGCAACGGAGAACGACTTCTGCAACGGAACGGCGATGCTGATGTGCAAGCTCGTAACAAACAAGAGCGCCATGTTCAGCGACGTCAGAACCTTCTGGTCGCCCGATGCCGTGGAGCGTGTCACGGGATGGAAGCCGGAAGGCATGGCTGAAAACGGTTTTCTGGATTTAAGGAACAGCGGCTCGACGACACTCGACGCGGAGGGGATAATGACGGACGAGTACGGCAGGCCCGGCAGCAAGGAGTTCTGGAATATCACAGGTGAGGACGTGATGGAGGGAATGAAGAACGTGAAGTGGGAGGTCGCCAACGGCCCGTACTTCCGCGGCGGCGGCTTCAGCTCATGCTTCCTCTCGAAGGGCGGGATGGCGCTGACGATGACAAGGCTCAACATCGTGAAGGGACTGGGGCCCGTCATGCAGATTGCGGAGGGCTGGACGTGTGATCTCCCCGACATTGTCCACGAGAAGATTGCGGGACGCACAGACCCGACATGGCCGAGCACCTACTTTGCGCCGCGCATCACAGGAAAGGGGGCGTTCAGGGATATCTATTCCGTAATGAACAACTGGGGTGCCAATCACGGTGCCGTCGCGTTCGGCCATGTAGGCAGGGACATAATCACCCTGTGCTCGATTCTCAGAATCCCGGTATGTATGCACAACATACCCGAAGAGGAGATCTTCCGTCCCAGTTACTGGAACGCATTCGGCGAGGACAAGGAAGGACAGGATTACAGGGCATGCAGCGCGCTCGGCCCTCTCTACGGCAAGTACTGACCCCTGCTCTGTCAGGAAAGGGGCTGCACGGGCGGCCCCTTTTCCTATGCATGAAAAAGAAACGGCATCAAGCCGGCTTCTTCAGATTATCATGCATAATCCCGGGGGAAAATTCTTGTTATGATGATACCAGAGAAGATTCATCCCTGTCCCGGACGCCTCTTTCCCCCTCAAAGGACAGGAACTGAGATCTGAAAATCCTGCCCGATTCTCTCCAGAAAAGATTCGGGGAATTTGAGGCTGTAGAGCTCGGCCTTCATCTTTCAGCTTCTGAGAAAGCTCAGAGATTCCGGTGCAGGCGGACTTTTTAAAGTCTGAAGTAAGAGCTCCCTTGATTCGGGAGCTTCATGATCAAAAAATAACAGCATCGTCAGCCGTGTAGCCCTCGAGGGAGCCTGCCCTGACCTGGATACATACATAAGAAAGGGAAGAGTCGCCGGATGCCGAGAACTGTCTTTTGGCTTCCGGTGAGATACGAAGACAGTCCCCCTGGGTGAGTGTGACTTCTTCACCGTCAATCAGTGCCTTTCCGTTTCCCGAAAGGATGATGTAGATCTCCTCGTTCTTTTTATGGCTGTGGACAAACGGCACTCCTGCTCCTCTAGGCAGATTGTTGAAGCTTATCTCTGCGCCGGTGAGAGACAGAACATCATGAAGCTCTGTTCTGGGGGAATTTCCTACATTTATTCTCTTGTAGTTTTTCATTTGTATTCTCCTTGTAACCTTACAGTGTTGTAATTATCAAGGTTACAACATGTATTATCCACACTTCTATTGTAATGTCAATGGTTACAACAGAAATCAGTTTTCTTCTCTCCAGCAGCCGGATTTCCCTTTTTTCTTCGTGTCTTTAAACTTTTTCCCGAAAGAGGGCAGTTTCCACTTGATATCGGCAGTTATTTGTCAGGACATGAGATCAGGCATATCTTTTATGACTTCTTCAAGTGTAATTGTTTTCAGTTCGTCTTCGAGTGCTTTTTCTATTTCATCAAGCCGGGAGTCGAGTGCGGTGTGTATATTGCGTCCCACCGGGCATTCGGGATTGGGGGAATCATGAAAATGAAAGAGTCCTGCCTTACCTATGCACTCCACAGCCTTGTAGATATCAAGAAACGTTATTTCCCCTGGAGAGCGGGAGAGGACTGAGCCTCCGCTCCCCCGTTGTATTGTAACTATCCCGGCACTCTTCAGCTGTCCCAGAATCTTACGGACTATCACGGGGTTCACATTGGTGCTCCCTGCGAGGAATTCACTTGTGACTTTCACCTTTTCTCCGAAAATATGGATACAGATGAGGATGTGTACAGAGAGTGTGAATCGTGATGAGATCTGCATGGAACCATTCTAATTCCTAGTCATTATGATTTCAATCTCACGAAAGTGCAAAGAGTCTGTTATAGACTGACAGTTTCCCAATTTGCCGGACTAAGAACCGTATTGCTCAGGCTTTCTTCTCAGAAGGACGGCCTCTCTTTTCTTATCGGCAGAACGACCTTGATATCAGAGAATTGAAGGCATGTCCCGAAAACAGGATTTCAACAAACCCTGTAACTGCAAAAAACGGGGGTGCCACAAGACATTCCTTTGTAACACCCTCTTCCGGTCCCCTGAAGGAAACCTTATGTGTGAGATAGTGAGAAGAAGACCTTTATCCTCGTTGTCTCCCTCACCTTCTTTCTTCCTTCCTCGA
>CAVFZO010000039.1:7572-19105 GCA_963626925.1 Clostridium sp. AM49-4BH | reverse complement strand
AAAAACGCGTATGCCGGTAAAAAAAAGCACCCGCAGATGATTACGGATGCCCTTTCCTGTGAGTTTTTCTCTCTTATGTCCATTCGGCGAGTTTTGCTTCAACCTTCGCCTTCTCGCTCTCCATCTTCGCCCGGCTCAGGGAGCCCGTTGCATACGGCAGCCTCGATTCTATGACAAGCTCTGCATACTGCAGGAGCGCCACGGCCTCCTGCCTGTCAGAGATGGAAGCGAGCTCTGCAGCAACATAGAAGGGAGAACCCTGGGTGGATTTGTAGCCTTCGTAGTATCTGTTGATCTCCACGCTTCCGCACTTCTTGTCTACGGCCTTGTTGTATGACTTCAGCATTGACTGGAATTCCTTCGTCCTCTTGGAGCTGCTCCAGTTCCTGTCCCAGAGCTGCTGGGCAAGTTCAAGGTAGTTGGTGCCGTTGGTCCTGTTCGTCATGTCCTGGGTGTCGAGACACTTTCTCATGTATGATATCGCCCAGTTGTCGTTGCCGAAGCTGATTCCTCCGGGTAGCGAATTGTAGAGTACGCCCATCACATACCAGCTGTCGGTTTCAAGCGGGAACGAGGAGAAGTTCTCGAGAGCCTTTATTTCGAGGTCTCTCATCCCCCCTGCCTTACCCAGGCTGTTGAGTGCGCCGTGTACCTGGCCGCAGCGTCCGACTGCGGAGCTCTTCCAGTGGTAGCCGTTGGGGGTCTCCTTCAACGAGAGTGATGCGTATGCATAGTAGAATGCCGAGGATGTGTCGCCGTCCGAGGGTTTGTCGGAGGCGCCGTAGTCGCCGTAGCCCGCAAGCTTTTCGCTCTTCGTCATATTGTCCTTGTTCTCGTCGACGAGTGTGAGCTTCGTGCGGCTGAGACGCCACAGTATCTCGGCCTTCTCGCCGTTGTCTGTGCTTTCGGAAAGGCACTTCAGAAGATAGTCATAATCCTTCTGGTAGTCGTTCTCGTTGTAGAAGTATCTGTCGCTCTCGGCGGCGGAGAATGCTGCTGAAAGCGTGAGTGCTGTAAATAGTAAAAGCAGTAGAAAAGCCAGTTTTTTCATCGTTGTTTCCGTCCTTTTGAAAATGATGACCGAGAATATACCTTTAGACAAGCAAAATCAGAAGCGAACGCTTCTCCCCGAGTGTTATAAAGAGCCTGTTGTCCCTTACCCGGGTCCTTCCGTCTCCCAGAATAACGGAAGCACCGGCAGACGGAAGGAACTCAAGGTCAAGCCCGACTTCCCTCTGCCCTCCCCTGTTGATGACGGCCGCCCATGCCTTCCCCTCCGTGACTCTGATGACGGCGAATGCCTTCTCGTCAAGCGCTCTGAAAAACGCCGCCGAATAGGCAAGAGCCTTCTCTTTTTTGATTTCTCCGAGCTTCTGTACATAGGAGAGCATATCCTTATCCTGATACTCCTCTCTCCACTCCATCGGGTAGCGTGCCCCTTCGTTGGAATCGATGGTGCCGGAGAGGAGAACCTCGTCTCCGTAGTAGATGTCCGGCATTCCGGGAAGCATATAGAGTGCAAGAAGAACACCCTTGTATATATCCCTGTCGAAGATACTGGTATGGTTATGGAGGCGCGGTGTGTCGTGGGAATCGATAAGATTCATCTGCAGATATGGTGTCTGCCCCGGAACGGAGTCGACTGCTGCCTTGAAGAATGCACACATATCCTCTGCCGTGAAATTCTCCTCCTCATCGGGAGCGTGTCCGTAGCCGGGGATGAGGAAGCGGTCCCTCTCTCCCGTCCAGCTCCTTAACGGCCGTCCGGAACCGTAGTAGTTCATAGTGGCGTTCCACATATCGCCCTGGAGAAAGAGCGTGCTGTCGTCCCAGTCCTCTCCCACGATATAAAGGTCCTTCTTGACCTTCCTCAGCTCCCTCTGCACATCCATCCAGAGATCCCGGCAGAGCTGCTCGGATCCCCGTCTTCCGGCTTCGGGAGCCACATCAAGCCGCCATCCGTCAATATCGTAGGGCTTTCTGAGATACTTCTTCATGACGGAGTTCTCACCGCGGTACATATATTCCCGGAGCTTTTCCGATGAATATCTGAGCTGGGGAAGCGTCTTCACGTCCTGCCAGCAGCATACCGAGCCGTCAGAGTTGAAGTAGTAGAAATCATGTTCGTCTGAAAGCGGGTCCTCGAGGGCCTTCTTAAGCCATACTCCTTCCAGTCCCGTGTGGTTTATCGAGATGTCGAGTATGACCCTTATTCCGTTTCTGTGCATCGTTTCGACAAGGCTTATGAGGGCCTCGTCACCGCCGAGCTTGGAATCGATCTGGAAGAAGTCGACAGTGTCGTAGCGGTGAACGGAACGGGAGGAGAATATCGGGTTGATGTAGATGACGGAGACTCCGAGTGCTTTCAGGTAGCCGGCCTTCTCCTCAATTCCCCTGAGATCTCCGTTATAGAAGTCGCAGCACCTCGATTCGTTCCAGCTCTTCGGCGCCTCTGTCCACTGCGGCGTCGTGACATTTGTGCCGTCGAAGCTGTACTCCCCCGCCTTCGCCCCTACACTGCTGTCGGCGTTGTTGAATCTGTCGGGAAATATCTGATAGCAGACGGAGGATGCAACCCACTCCGGAGCACTCTGTCCCGTCATGAGGGAGAAGCGCATGGGAACGGAGGGCGTATAGCGTGTTATCCCGGCCTTTGAATAGTACCAGCTGGCACCGCCTGTGAAGAAGACGAAATAATAGTGGAAGAGCTCTTCGTCGAGATTCACAGGTACAGTGGAAGAATACTTCACAGCCCCGTTGTATGATCCCGACTTTTCCATCTCCTTCATGAAAACAAGTCCCGTCTGGCTGTCGTACTTGAGAAAGACGCTGTCGACCGGGCCGGAAACGGCGAGAGAGAGAGTCACATCCTCCCCTTTTGCGGGAAAGAGAGGAGATACGAAATCCGACGAGAAAGATGAAAAGACCCCAGGTAATTCTCTGTTCATAATAAAACCCCCATCCGATTTTATCAGAGGGGGCCTTAAACAACAATACGGAGCTTATTTTTTGATGAGGCGGAAGAAATTCTGATTCGTCTCTCCGGGGTCGTTCGTACATATAAGGTCGAGTACGATTCCCTTGTCCTTATAATATTTGATAAGAGGCTCCGTCTGCTCTCTGTACACATCGAGTCTGTGCTTTATCGCATCGCTCTTGTCGTCATCCCTCTGGATGAGATCCTCACCTGTCTCGTCATCCTTTCCCTCCACCTTCGGCGGGTTGAAGAGGATATGGTAAGTCCTGCCGGTGCTTTTGCAGATTCTGCGGCCCGAAAGACGCTTGATGATCTCCTCCTCGCTGAGGACGAAGTTGATCACGCCGTCGAGCTTTGTCATCTCGGATAGTGCGTCAGCCTGTGCGATCGTACGCGGAAAGCCGTCGAGAATGAAGCCCTTTTTGCAGTCATCCTCACCGAGGCGGTTTCTGACCATCTCGATTGTGACTGAATCGGGAACGAGGGAACCGGAGGCCAGGATTTCCTTGACCTTCTTTCCAAGTTCAGTCTCGTTCTTGATATTCGATCTGAAGAGATCACCCGTTGAAATATGCGGTATGCCGAGATAGTCCTTGGCTACTGCTGCGATTGTGCCCTTTCCGGCGCCCGGAGGGCCTAAGAATACAAGATTCATCTTTAAACCTCACTTCTGACAGTTTATCGAAAGAGGGAGCAAAAAGGAAGATGTTTCACATATCGAGGCGAAAGATGACGCCGAAAATACTACTCAATCGCCTTTAATTGGGTTAAATTGTTACAAGGAGCAGACAATGAGCAACAAGATAATCCTTCACGCCCAGGACCTGGACGGATTTTTAAACGACAGCGACAAGAAAGACATAGAAACTGTACGCACTCTCTACAAGAAGAGCCTCGAGGCATGTTCGAAGCTCGAAAAGGACTTTTCGAACGGAGAGGCACAGAACGAACTTACACAGAGCGCAGCTGAAATCGGGTCGTTCCTGAAGTCGGTATGTGAACTCAACAGCCGCATTCATGTATATTCATTCGAGACACCCCGCGAACAGCACGGTGAGGCGAGCAGGATAATCGCGAAGCTCCGCAATCCCGGAACGGGACACGAGGAGTTCCTCTACTACATCCAGAGGGCATACGAACTGATGTTCGCACACTCCTTTGCTGACAAGAACCTCAATAACAAGCGCAGCATGATCCAGCCCACCCCCGTCACGATTCCATGCACGAACTACGCCGTCCACAGGATTCCGAACGTCGACGATCTGGCACACTCGTCTGTCATGTGCGTCATGCTCAGGGGGGCGCTCCTTCCCAGCATGATCATCTCCAAGGAGTTCCAGGACTACTCCTCCGACGACACCATCACCCCCTTTGCCCTCTTCAAGATAAAGAGGGACGAGAGCAAGAAGGAAAGCAACATGGACTATGTTCTCGACCTTGACCGGTCATTCTTCGACATAGAAAAGCTCGAGGGCAAGGATCTCATATTCGCAGACCCGATGAACGCGACGGGAGGAAGCCTCGTCACAATTGTGAAATATCTCAAGGGAAGAGGCGTGAAACCCCGCTCCATCAAGTTCATCAACGTCATCTCGGCACTCAAGGGAGCCCTGAGGATAACACGTGCAATCCCCGAAGCCGAGGTCTACACGCTCTGGATGGATCCCGTACTCAACGAGCAGGCATATATCCTGCCTGGACTGGGAGATGCGGGAGACAGACTCAACGGCATCGACAGAGGCCCGGAGCCGAGGAACATGATCCAGCTCATCGCAGACTACGGGTCCTCGATAGTCAATCTCTACCGTGACCAGGTGATCGAAATTGAAAAAACTGTTCTGGGTTAGCTTATCTCTTCTTCTCCTTCTCGTGTCATGCAGAACAACTTCAGTGGAAGAGAGAGCATCTCTTCCCGAGGACAGTGCAGGATGGTATGAACTGCTCTCCGTCGAGGAGAGTATCGAAAACAGATACAACCTTCTCTACTCCCTCTACTCGGAGGGTGGATACGAAAGCGTCATCGTGGAAGCTGAAAAAGCCCTTCTTCTCTATCCAGCATACACGAGGATACTCAAGATAAAGGCCGCTTCCGAAAGAGAGCTCGGACGGCGCGGAGAATACCTTTCATCCCTCGCCCTCATTCTCGAAAGGGAGGGGGATGACGAGAGCCTGAGGGATCTCTACCTCGATGCCCTCATCGAAAACGGGGAAAAAGAAAAGGCCCTGAGTTTTGCCTCAGAGACCATCATACTCTATCCCGAAAACGAGAAAGCGATCACAGTTCTTTCAGAAGAGAGCGCTTTCTACGCTTATCTTAAAGAAACTTTGCAGTCTCAAGTCTGACGAGCCTGTCACATTCCTCGTTGCCCTCTATGCCGGCATGTCCCTTCACCCAGGACCATGTGACGGAAAGCGATGAATTGAGCGAATCGAGCTCAAGCCAGTATTCGACGTTCTTCACGGGGGCGTGTCCTGCTGTCCTCCAGCCGTTCTTCTTCCATGAATGAATCCATACAGTTATGCCGTTCTTTACATACTGGCTGTCGGTAAGAACCTCCACTTCCGTCTCACCCCTCTCGAGTGCATACCTGAGGGCCATGATGACAGCAGTAAGCTCCATCCTGTTGTTCGTAGTCGCCGCCTCTCCGCCGCTTCTGCTCTCGACGAGCTTCCCGTCTTCAGATACGGCATAGGCCCAGCCTCCCGGCCCCGGATTGCCGGAGCATCCACCATCTGTGTAAAATGTAATCAATCCCTGACTCCTGTCTTCTTTATTATATGATAGCCGAACTGTGTGCGCACTGGCCTCGAGATACTTCCCGTCCCCATACGTCTCACCGCAAGTTCGAAATCCTTTACCATCTTTCCTTCACCGAACCACCCCAGGTCTCCGCCCTTCTCCTTCGACGGGCATGTAGAGTACTGATGTGCCAGGGACGAGAAATTCTCTCCCTTCTTCAGTCTCTCATAGAGCCTCTCGGCAGTCTCCCTGTCTTTCACAAGGATGTGTGATGCACGCCATTCCATATCATTCTCCCAGTATCATGGAGCGGTAGGACTTCATTTCGATGTCCTCCTCTCTCAGTCCCAGTTCATGAAGAACCTTGTGAAGCTTGTTCTGTTTCTCCCTCAGCGTATCCGGGGAAGCTTCCTTGAAGGGAATGAGGATCTCCATCTCGAGAAAATACCCGAGATTCCTCTCGTCTCTGTCTTCTCCGTACCTGAAGCCGCTTACCTCCAGAAGCTCCACATGAATGTCTCCCTGAACAAGGTCCCAGTCGAAGCCCGTCTTGCTCTTACGGAAGTAGGGCTCGTAGCCGAGGCATTCGAAGAAGGCCTTTGCCTTCTCCTCTTCGGTAACGGAGGCGAAGAATTCAAACTCGTCGTTCTCCTCGCTGAGGGAGTCGGCACGTGTGTTCTTCGCCGTAAACTCCAGCATTCCGTCGGCTCTCCTTATTCTGAAAGCCTGGTGCTTTTCGCCCTTCCTGTGAAAATAGAGGTCGCTCTTGTTGACACTGCGTCCCTCTCCGAAGAGACTCTCGATTTTCCCTCTGAGCTTCTCCTCATCCTCCGCATGAGCCTTTATTTCAATCTCGTAATGGCCGCTCCGGGCCTTTTCCTGATTGTCCTTACTCATAATCTCCTTCTTTATTTCCAGGGGAAGATCATCCCCTTGAGTGTTCTCACTCCGACGTTCTCCCTCTCCTCTTGCAACAGCTCATCCCAGTTGATATCCTTCTTCGTCTTTCCGGGATTCTCTTCGAGCCAGTCATATTTTTTCATGAGAAGCTTCGTCATGTCTGCCCCGCTCAGCATTATGCCGCTGATGCCCGGGAGCAGTCCTATCGTAAGCACACTTACAACTGTGTCGAATAAGATATGAAGTACAAGAAGGAGGCTCTTTCCCGGATTGTCGAACGATACAAGAAAACACTTTTTAAGTGTCTTCACCGGCCCGTCCCCGGGGAGCATCGTCATAAGCGGGAAATAGTACGGAAGCGCCAGAACGAGGAATATGACAAGCCAGATCATCACGATGGGAAGTATATATCCCACGGCATTCTCGAACGAAAGATAGAACGGTATCGTGATGTATATGCACATGAAGATGAGCGCGAGGATGAGAAAGAAGAAAAGAGAGTGCCGGATGTTCCTCTTTATCCCCCTGGCGTACGGCCTCCATACTTCGCTTTTGTAGTCGGCCCAGTTTTTTGCACTCTCTGCCGTTCCCCCGAGGGAAATGCACATCAAGAGTACGATGACAGCGGCGCTGAGAAAGAAGAGAGCACTGCTCTCCGATGTAAGATACATGAGGGAAAGCCCTGCGAGCAGGAGACCCAGATAGACAAGATTCTGAAGAATAAGCTGTAAAAAATTATCCCAGCCGTCGAAGAAAGCCTTCTTTATGAAAAAACCGACCATGCCTAAAAGATAACCAAATATCGGGAACAAAACAATGAAGAATAGAAGTATTCGGAAAAATGATGCTGGATTAACCAGAGGATGAAAAATCAAACAATATTCTCTGTTTTTATACAAAATAAAGCATTAGTATGACTTTGACTCATTAAATTCCTATCAAAACTAATCGAAAATTACAAAAAAAACCCTGTTTTTATATAAGTTTTGTATTTACAAACTAAAAAAAGGGTGTTACTTTCTAAATACGGACTTGAATGGTTTATCCAGGTTGCCTTAAAAAGGGACTGTCCCAGACATACAGGAGAGGTCCTGTGTGCGCGTTTAACAAATCCCCCCGGTCTGAGATGGACGGGGGTGTTTTTTTACACTTTCCTTCTTCTGAAAATACATAAGATTAACGCACTCACTATTAAGCCAGTGATATAACCGGAGGTGTCGATCATCACATCGAAGACGGAGCATGCACGGCCGACGGAGAAGAGCTGATGCATTTCGTCGAAGGCAGCATAGAGTACTCCGAAGACTGTACTCTTGATATAGAGGTTGTCAGAACGCCGCAGTATGAGAGAGGTCGTGAAAGAGAAGCCGAGGGCCGCGAATTCCGTAAAGTGTGCAGCCTTCCTTATGAATGAAGCCCATTTCACAATCAGAGCCCGCTGCTCTTTTGCGCTCATATCTTCAAAGCCTCTGACGAGAACGGAGAGTATGACCCTCACCACACTTCCGCTCGTCTTTGACGACGAGGCTGCGTTCTGGCTCGAGAAGAAGAATATCGCACTCATCACGAAGAATGTGAGAAAGATGAAAAAGATGAGAAGACGTTTTCTGCTGCTGTTCATACTCCGACGTTAAAGCGGATTGAGAAGCCGTCGAGCCCTCTCTCCCCAGCCTGGGACCCCGTCTCCTCCCAGTAGTAGGCGCTTTCGATTTTCATACCGAAATACTGTATTGACGACCCGAGTGTGAAGTAGCCGGCATTCATTCCGAATCTCAGTGCCGCTATATCTCTCCACCCGGCCTCGAATCCGATATTGAAGCGCTTGAGAAACCTCCGCCCCGGCTCGGAGAAGTTGTCGTCGTATTCGTTCATCGTCAGTATGTCGTTGAGGTCGGCGGCTGCGGCGAGCGTAAAATCCCCGAGTGTGATCTCGTACCCGAGGCCGCAGTCAAGCTCTCCCCTGTTCTCTATTTTGAAGAGACTGTAGTCAACAGATGACATATTGACAGAAAGATAGTCCGTAACAGCACTCTCAACTACCCCCATATGATAGTCTCCGAAGAGGTTCTTATAGACAAGAGAGGCACTGAGGCCCTTCCAGGAAAGCGTGAACGCGATGTCCGTGACGGGAACGGCATACCCGTAGGCGAACTCGGTCGTTATCTTATCGAGTTTCTTTCCGATGATTTCATTAGCCTTCATCCTCGAGGAGAATATGAGATAGTTGAACTTCATCACGGCGCCGGCCTTGAGGGTGAAATCTCCCAGGTGGAACGCGTGTCCGTAGCCGAGTGCGAAGGAGAAATCCGTTTCGTTGATTAACGCCCCCGAATATGTGTAAAGGGTATCTGAGGCGTAGAGGCCGAGTCCGAGGCCGTACGGCGTCACGAAGGAAGTATATGCATCAAGCTTCCCGAGCGGAGCCCTCTCCGTTCCGACAAGGTCTAAAAGCGCGGAATAGAGCTCTGTATCATCAAAGCTTCCGGAGACGAGCATTTCGAGAATACTTCTGCCGCCACTTGTCTTTTTGACAGCATCATGGAGATGGTGGACCGTCAGCGAAAGAGAGGGATAAGAAAAACTGAACTTTCCGGAGGCAAGTGACGAGGGATTGACAAAAATGCCGTTCGACGCCTCACTCAGGGCTATTCCTGCGCCGCCCATTCCCTTCATCCTCACATCCGTCACTTCGAATCTGCGTCCTATCTCTTCGTAGCCGTAGTTGTTCCCCCTCCAGTCATCGATGAGCGGCACAGATGAAAAGAGGAGTGCCGAGGATAAGATAAATATGATTGTCAGAGCTGTTCTTTTCACCCCATCCTCCTATTTCATGAAACAGGCGGAGATAAGCTTCGTGATGCTTGTTCCCCGGAATACACCTGTCGTGCCCGACACCCTGTTCAGCATTTCCACTGCCTCGAAGAGGAAGTCATACATATCATCAAGAAGCACGTTGAGCATCTGCGAAACACTCTCGCTTTCAGTCTCTGCTTTTTCACTTTCTTTGAGGAATTTCATTATTTCCTCCGGCGCTTTTGCACAGAGGTTCGTAATGACATCGAGCACGACGACATCCCCCCACGTTATGTCGTTGTCCCTTTCAATCTTCTTCTTAAGATCCGAAGCATATTCACATATCGCCTTTGCCTTTTCATTGGGGATGAATGAAAGAATACTTATAAAGTTCAGAACGGCATCGAGCGTCTTGATTGTCCCCCGGGCAGCTGTAAGTGTCGTCTCATCTTCGACCTTCTCCGAGAGGCGCGAGAGTACATAGTCGCCGGCCGAGGACGAGAGAAGCGCACTCAGGATGGTCAGATCGGACGGAACGAGGATATCCTCCACCTTCGACAAATCCAGAGTATCAGCTTTCGCAACCCTTACCACCCATTTACCCCATCCAATTACCGAGTAGTTTTCCGTACCCTTTCCAAGAATGATGAACTCCCGGGTCTCTCCATCATTGTCAGTGTAGAGGAATTTTTTCCCCTCCACGAACTCGAATGAGTCGATTTTCACGCCCTTCATATCGTCCCTTTCAGCTTCTGATTCGATAGTAAGGCTATCGACAATAAGATCCGCCTCCTCTTTGTTGAAGCCGATTATGTTCTTCCCCATGGCGCCTGTCAGGGAGACAAAGGCATCGCATGAGGAAAGCAGCAGGGAGACCATGATGATGAAAAAAAGGCGAATCGTCTGTTTCAACTGCAGTTATCCTTATACCTTAATAATTAAGGCTACCGTTTCCGGTAGCCCGTATTATATTGAGTTTGCCTCAGCGTTCATAGCCCAGGTTGAAACGGATGGTAAGTCCGTCAAGCCCTTTCTGACCTGCGGCCTTGCCGTATTCGTTCCAGTAGTATGCGGCTTCGATTCTGAGAGCGAAGAAATCGACTGCGGCACCGAGAGTGAAATAGCCGGAGGAGAAACCTCCCCTGAGCATGAGCATGTCGATAAGGCCGACTTCGACACCGGCGCTGAGATGCTTCATGATGACCCTTCCCTTCTCCCCGTCCTTGAGTTCGTTGAACATTCCGAGGAGGTCCTTCATGTCGGCTGCTACAGCAAAACCGAAGATTGAGGAATCGAATTCATAACCGAATCCGGCATCGAGGGAAGGCTTTGTCTCGATTGTGAAATCATCATACGCAATCTTTGACTTGGCAGTCTCAGCTGCATTCTCAATTGATGTGTTCACGATTCCCATCTTGTATTTTGCGAAGAGATTCGAGAGAACGACGGATGCGCTGAGTCCCTTCCACTCTGCCGTCAGACCGAGATCGATGACGGGAAGGGAGGCGCCGACTGCGATATTCAAAGACATCTTCTTGAGGTCCTCGCTCTTGACAACCTGTGCAAGCTTGAGTCTCTGGTTGAATGCGATGACATTCATCTTACCTGTCACACCGGCCGAGAGACGGAATTCTCCGAAGTTGAAGCCGTATGCATAACCGAGAGCGGCGGATGTCTCGACATAGTCGATGACTGTTCCCGAACTTGTGTAGACAGTGTCACGTGCATAGACACCGAGCCCCAATCCGAAGGGGAGAACGAGAGATGTCGAAGCATCAGCGCTGAAGAGAGGAGCTGTCTCCGTTCCCACAGTGTCGAGTATGGCGGTTACGAGGGCATCCTTGTTGTCTTCCTTCACCTTGTCGAGGAGCTTGTTGTTCAATATGTCATATACATGATAGAGAGTGACGCTGACAGACGGCAGCGAGAGCTTGAATGACCCTTCTGCAAGAGAAGCAGGGTTCACAAAGAGTCCGTTCTCCGCCTTGACGAGCGAGAGTCCTGCGCCTCCCATTGCGGCCATTCTCGCATTCGTCGGAACGAAGCGTGAGCCTGCATATGAGTATGCTGCGGGAGTCTTGTCGTAGTCCGACTTGAAATCAGCCTTGTAATCCGTTACAGTC
>CAVFZO010000039.1:0-7561 GCA_963626925.1 Clostridium sp. AM49-4BH | reverse complement strand
CTCTTCTGCATAAAGAGAAGAGAAGCAGATCAATGCAATAAGTAAAACTGTGAGTATCTTCTTCATATGTCTCTCCTCCTTACATCACCATGCCGATGAGTTTCTCGAGATCCACGCCTTCGAACATCGTCGTCGTTCCCGATACTGTATTGAGAATACTTGCAGTACCGACGAGGGAGTCGTTGGCCTTGTCCAGTACATCCTCCACTGCTTTGGAGGAATCTCCTTCACCAGAGAAAACTTCAATAACGGAGCTGCTTGAATCGCTGATGACGTTGGTAATCGTCTGAAGAACGATGAGATCTCCCATCGTCAGGTCTTTCGCCTCCCCGGTCTCATCCTTCTTGGTCAGATTTTCAAGAATTGTATTGACGACTTCGCTTGCCTTCTTCGTCTTCTCGTCAGCATCCTCCGCCGGCGTAAACTGTGCGTTTTCAAGGAGTGCTACAATTACTGTCTTCGTACCTTCTGCAGCCTTCTTCGTAGCTTCGTCCTCGATGGGCTTGCCGAGCTTCTCGAGTGTCTCGGCCTTTCCGCTTCCCTCGAGAGCCGATGTTATGAGGGAGATGTCCTGCGGAGGAAGAACAGTCTCGATCTTGCCGAGAGCTTCCCTGGTTTCATCACTTGTCTTGGAGAGGGTTACTGCACCGCTGGAGCCGATTCCGATTACAGGGCTGCCGTCTGACGTCTTACCGACAGAATAGAGCTCCACATCGTCGTCTCCGTCCCTGTATGTGAATGTACTGCCGCTTGAGACTTCAGTTCCTCCGATTGTTTTCTTTTCGTCTTCTCCGGCGGCGACTTCTTTCTTCTTCGTCTCATTCTCCTTGCTGACCTTGACGCTTTCGACTGCAGCTTCAACCTGCTTGGTGTCTGCGCCCAGGACATTGCCTCCCATCCTGCCCATGATGTTCACCATTGCGTCACATGAGACGATAGAAAGACAGAGGACGAGAGCCGCAAGGGCTGTCATGAATTTTCTTTTCATCTTTTTTTCCTCCTCACTGGGGATTTATATATAAAGATATAGTTATCTGCCAATCTGATAACAATTATACACGCCTCCGGGTTACTGACGGGGAAAAGAAATCTTTCATTTTCCTCCTCAGCCGGACGCATCTCCCCTTCCTGGCACTATTTTAATGTTCAAAACATGGTGAACGCAACATTCATCTTTTACTTTTTATGAAGAATTTACGCACGGGCGCCCTATTGCCAAAACCACCGCCTTTTGTGTAGGATGACAACAGTTGCGTCTACGCAATGAATTTCCTTCCGTATGGAAGAGATATAGTGACGGGAACCCGATGTCCCCGGGACATCACAGGCGGTTTGCGGAAAGGAGTAACTACTATGGCAGTAGTAACAATGAAGAGCCTGCTCGAATCAGGCGTACATTTCGGCCATCAGACAAAGAGATGGAATCCCAAGATGGCACGTTTCATCTTCACAGAGAGAAACGGAATCCACATCATCGACCTTCAGAAGACAAGTGCATGCATCGTCGAAGCTTATGAAGCTGTCAGAGCACAGGTTCAGAACGAGAAGCAGATTCTCTTCGTAGGTACAAAGAAGCAGGCTCAGCAGGCTATCGAGACAGAAGCAAAGAGATGCGGCATGCCTTATGTGTCCAACAGATGGCTCGGCGGTATGCTCACGAACTTCACAACTATCAAGAAGAGCATCGCTAAACTCAAGAAAATCGAAAGAATGGAAGCTGACGGCACATTCGACTCCCTCACGAAGAAGGAAGTTGCACAGAACCTCAAGATGAAGGCAAAGCTCGAGAGAGACCTCGGCGGAATCAAGGACATGAAGGAACTTCCGGGCGCACTCTTCGTCATCGATACAAAGAAAGAGGCTCTCGCAGTTGCCGAAGCAAAGAGACTGGGTATCCCCGTAATCGCAGTCGTCGACACAAACTGTGACCCCACAGACATCACCTACCCCATCCCGGGCAACGACGATGCAATCAGAGCTATCTCTCTCTTCGTCGAAATCATCGCAAATGCGGTAATTGACGCTGACAGCGAGGCAGGAATCCAGATCATCGAATCACTCGACGATGAAGAAGAAGCATTACAGGGCACACTTCCTCCCGAAGCAGAGAAGGACGAAGTGATTGAAGACTACTCCAACTACGTTCCTTCCGAAGAGAAGAAAGAGGAAGAGACAGCTGAGAGTGACGACGAAGAAGAATACTTCAACAAGTAATTGATAGGAGAAATACTATGGCTGCTATTTCAGCTTCAGATGTCAAAAAATTACGTGATATTACAGGTGCAGGCATGATGGACTGCAAGAAGGCTCTCTTGCAGGCTGACGGCGATTTCGCTGCTGCCGAGAAGATTCTTAAGGAGATGGGCCTTGCAGCTGTCGCAAAGAGACAGGACAGAGCTACCGAGAACGGAAGAGTCTTCGTTGTCTCGAACGGCAAGAAGGTCGTCATGCTCTCGCTCTCCTGCGAGACGGACTTCGTTGCAAAGAACGCAGATTTTGCCTCGCTCGGCGAAGACCTCTGCCGTGTCATCCTCGAGAAGGATTACAAAGAGATCAATGACGAGCTCAAGGCTATGGTCGATGCACTCATCGCAATCATCAAGGAGAACATGAACCTTGTCTCCTTCGTCGTTTACGATATCCCGGAGAACGGCTACTGTGCTACATATGTACATGGTGAAGGTGCTGTCGCAGTATCTGTCATCCTCACATCCGACAAGAAGGAAGTCTTCGAGGACGATTCTGTCAGGGAATTTGCCCACGACCTCGCTCTCCACTGCGCTGCTTACAAGCCCCAGTACCTCTCCGACAAGTCTGTCGAGAAGTCCTATGAGGACGAGCAGCTTTCGATCTTCCGTGCCCAGGTTGCGCAGGACGAGAAACTTGCATCCAAGCCCGACAAGGTCAAGGAAGGAATCGTCAGAGGAAAGCTTTCGAAGCTCTACAAGGAAATCTGTTTCCTCGATCAGGCCTTCGTAAAGGATGACTCCAAGAGCGTCGCACAGGCTCTCGCAGACTGCGGTAAGGCTGCAGGCGCAAAGCTTGAAGTCGTTTCCTACTCTGTTTTCCAGGCAGGTCTCAAATAAGGAGTCGAGATGCAGACTGTTATCAACAATACTGAAAGCAAAATGAAGAAGAGTGTAGCGGCCCTCGAGGCTGACTACACCCAGCTCAGAACAGGCAGAGCTTCGGCCGCCCTCTTCGACAAGATCAAGGTCGACTACTACGGAGCCGAGACACCCCTCAGCCAGGTGGCGTCAATCTCTGTTCCTGAAGCAAGAATGGTCGTCATTCAGCCTTGGGATAAGTCTGTTCTGCCCCAGATCGAGAAAGCTATCCTCAAGTCCGAGCTCGGACTGAACCCGAACAACGACGGAAAGCTCATAAGAATCAACTTCCCCGCACTCACGGCCGACAGGAGAAAGGAACTTGCCAAAGTGGCCAAATCAAGGGCCGAGGAAAGCAGGGTCTCCGTAAGGAATATCCGCCGTGACGCAATGGACGAACTGAAGAAGATGCAGAAGGCTGCATCCATCAGCGAAGACCAGCAGAAGGAAGGAGAGACAAAGATCCAGAAGCTCACCGACTCCTCCATAGCGGAAATCAACAGGATTGCCGAAGCAAAGGAAAAGGAAATCATGGAAATATAAAGGGATGAAGGAACTTGTACACCTTGCATGCATAATGGACGGCAACGGACGCTGGGCCGAGAGCCGCGGCCTCAAGAGAATCAAAGGCCATGAAGAAGGCTCGAAAGCCGCTGAAAGAGTCGCAAGGGGATGCATCGACTGCGGTATCAGGTTCCTCACTCTCTACTGTTTTTCAACGGAAAACTGGAAAAGACCCCGTGAGGAAGTTGAATACCTCATGGGGCTTCTTGCAAAGCAGACGGTTCTCAACATTCCGAAGTTCAATTCCCTGGGAATCAGGGTGGCCCTTCTCGGGAACAGGGAGGGAATCCCCTCCTCCGCCCTCTCCTCGCTCGACAGGACCATGAGGGAGACGAAGGATAACGGAAAGCTCACCGTTCAGCTTGCAATCAACTACGGCGGACGTGACGAGATCGCACGTGCCGTCAACAGAGCACTCAGGGACGGAGTGAGTCACTTCGAACCCGACACCCTCACAAAGTATCTCGACAATCCGTCAATCCCCGAACCCGATATGATAGTACGCTCCGCAGGGGAAGAGAGACTGAGCGGTTTCATGCTCTACCAGTCCAACTACTCCGAGTTCGCATTCTACGACAAACTCTGGCCCGACTGGGACGAAAGTATGGTAAAGGAGATTGTCGATGACTATAATAAGCGGGTACGCAAATTCGGAGACGTAAAAAAATGAGCAGCTCACTTAAACAGAGACTGATTACGGCCGCAGTAGGCCTTCCCCTCATTTTCTGCTCGATATTCTTCTTCCCGCAGAAAAACCACCTTATCTTCAGTATCATTGTCATCTTCGTATCTGCATGCGGATGCTGTGAACTCAAGAACAACCTCATAAAAAGAAAGATCGTGACACCACGCACTGCGTATCTCGGCATTCTTCTGCCGGCAGTCGAACTCGTCAACCTGAACTGCTTTCCCGATGTCGAGATAACAAAGTTCGCACTTGCGGCTTTCATCGGAATATCATTTCTGTGGGAGATAATCCATGGAGCAGGGGACAACTTCGAAAACTCCCTCTCGCGTATCGCATGCACGATTCTCAACATAGTATACCCCGGGCTCTTCATGGTCTACGGAATTAGAATCTGCTACCTGCCCGAAGCCGAGAAGATGATATTCACCTTCCTCTGCGTCGTCTTCGGTTCCGATTCACTTGCATACTTCTTCGGCCTGTTATTCGGCAGGAACAACAGGGGTATCGTCAAATGCTCTCCAAATAAGAGCATAGCCGGCTTCATCGGAGGCACGTTTGTCGTCGCTCTCATCGGAAGCACAGTCACCCTTGCCTACCCCGGCCTCTACCCCTTCTCCCCCCTCACGACATTCGTCCTCTTCTTCTTCACAGCCCTCTTCGGAACTGCAGGGGACCTCTTCGAATCGATGCTGAAGCGCACATGCGGTGTCAAGGATGCAGGAACGATGGTTCCCGGGCGCGGAGGCATGCTCGACTGCATAGACTCTCTCTCCATAGCCGCCCCGATATTCGTTTTCGGCATCGAACTCATTCTCGTATGGTAAGGCTTGTAATACTGGGTGCTACAGGCAGCATCGGAACGACATGTCTTGAGGCACTGAGAAGTCACTCCTTTCCCGTAAAGGTTGTCGGAGTGAGTGCTGACAGAAACCGGGAAAAACTTGATGAAATATCTGAAGAATTCGACTGTCCCTCCCTCCTTACCGCAGGTGACATCGCACACTCGGATCTCAAAGAGTTTCTTCTGAAGACTGAGTGCGATATCGTACTCAATGCAATAGCAGGCTTCGACGGACTTTACGCCACTAAGACCGTACTTGAACTGGGAATCGACCTCGCACTTGCAAACAAGGAAAGCGTCGTTGCCGGAGCCTGTTTCATCTTCCGTCTCGCATCGGAAAGCGGAGCCAGAATAATCCCGGTCGACAGCGAACACTCCGCCATCTACAACCTTCTCAAGAACAGAAAGGCCTCTAAGCTTGTTATCACCGCTTCCGGCGGCCCCTTCGTCGACAGGGATGATCTCTCCACAGTTACGAAGGATGAGGCCCTCGTCCATCCGACATGGAAGATGGGAGAAAAGATTACCGTTGACAGTGCAACACTTGCAAACAAAGGGCTCGAAGTCATAGAGGCCAGCTGCCTCTTCGGCTTCAAGGGTGAAGATATTGAGGTTGTCGTCCACAGACAGTCCGTCGTCCACTCACTCATCCGCACCCCCGACGGCGCCGTATATGCACAGCTCTCCCCTCCCGACATGGCACTCGCCATAATGAATGCAATCGGAGAGGGACGATTCGAAACGGAGAATATCGTACGTCCTCTTTCCTTCAGCGCCCTCAATCTCACATTCGAGGAGCCGAAAAGAGAAAAGTTCCCCCTTCTTGGGTACGCATACAGGGCACTCTCGATCGGAGCAGCGGGCGGCATAATATACAATGCAGCTGACGAGACTGCAGTAAGGGCTTTTCTCTCGGACGCAATCAGATTCGATGAAATAGAAAAGGTCGTAGCCCTTCTTCTGGAAGATTCATCACTTGGAGAAAACAATCTCTCCTCTTATGATGAGGTACTTGCACTCGACAGAGCCGTGCGTAAAGCAGCTTCTCTTCTCATAAGGGAGAAACCATGGAGAGACTAGCTTCATACGCTCTCGCTCTCTTTTATCTCCTCATAGGACTTCTCGGAACGGGAATCGTGATATTCATCCACGAGCTCGGTCACTATTGTGCTGCGAAGATGTGTCATGTAAGCGTCGAGATACTCTCCTTCGGCTTCGGTCGTACCATCTTTTCCCACATGGGGAAGAACACAGAGTTCCGCATCTCCCTCATCCCCTTCGGAGGCTACTGCAGACTCGGAGGCGCCGAGGATCTCTCCGTGGCGCTTGCAAACAACGAGAAGAAGATTGCGTATGCAGAGCAGGGTTCCCTCTTTGCAATACACCCGCTGAAGAAGCTCTTCATCTATGCGGCAGGGCCCGTTACAAACCTTTTTCTTGCATACATACTTTTCTTCTTTGTCGCACTAATTCCTGTCGAACGTGTGTCGAACAGGGCTTACATCGCACCCGTTTCTGCTTACCCCGGGCTCTTTGATCTCGATATCGAACAGAGCGGCATACAGAAGGGAGATGAAGTCATAAGCTGTGACTCAACTCCAGTGAAAGACTACGAAGAGCTCGCATCCTACCTTTCTACAAGAGAAGGAGAGAGCGTCACGCTGACTCTCATCCGGAATGGAGAAGAGATTACAGCCACAATAACCCCCACCCGGATCAACGGCACATGGACCTATGGTATAACAAATCTCGTGGAGCCTGTCATAGGTCGAAGCGAGAGCCCTCTTTTCGCTGTCGGAGACAGGATAGTGAGTGTCAACGGCGTGGATGTCGAATGGGATCTCGATATACTCTCAATCGAAGGGGAAAGCTTCTCATTCACACTTCTTGGAGAAGACGGAAGCATAAGAACAACCAGACTCGACTCTGCATCATTTCCCTTTGCATTCCAAAGCGGACTCAGAGTCTATGCAGATACGACAAATCCGATCGGAGAGGCATACGAGCGCACATCTGATTTCTTTTCCCGCACGGCAAAGGCCATCGGGAAGCTGATGACACTCCATATCGGAGATGCCCTCAAGGAAATATCGGGACCCTTCTCGAGTGCATCAAATATGGGGAGAATATCGACACTGGCATTCAAAACAAGCTCGTCAAGCGGCATACGGACAGTCTTCTACCTTCTTGCAATTGTCTCTATATCGATATGTGTGGGAAATCTCATTCCCATCCCGACCTTCGACGGGGGGCAGATGCTGATATCGACAGCAGAGATTATCAGACGGCGTCCCCTCAGACCCCGTGCCTACCTTGTCCTCCACATCACAGGCCTCGTGCTTGCCTGGACAATCGTCATAG
>CAVFZO010000038.1:0-19121 GCA_963626925.1 Clostridium sp. AM49-4BH | reverse complement strand
CCCCCTCTTCGCTTCCCCCTGTTTCCGGATCTTATTGCCGCCGCTTTTCATCTCCCCGGGACAGCCTCACTTTAGCTTTTCTGAAGAGAAGAGATGTCGCTTCATGGGCGACAAATAAAATAAAGTGACGAAAATGCCGTTTCCCCTCAAAAATCGTGAGTTTTTCTTTGCTGAAGTGAAAATTTTTTTTGACAATCAAATTCCGTCCCATTTATGATTGTAGGAGTATGCTTAATTACAAGTGAAGGAGGTAATGATGAGCGTTGAAACAAAGGAAATCAGGAACATTGCTGTAATCGGACACAATGGTACTGGCAAGACAAGTCTTGTTGAACAGATGCTCTACTATACAGGAGCAATCGCAAAAGCAGAAAAGGTAGACAGTGGTAAGACAGTAAGCGACTACACGGAAGAGGAAATCTCCCGCAAGATCAGTGTACACACATCCCTTTCATCCACTACATGGATGGGCAAGACTATCAACATTCTCGATACTCCGGGTACTGCAGACTTCGTAGGCGAGGCTATCTGTTCGTTCAGAACAGCAGAGGCTGCCATAATGGTTGTTGACGGCAGAGACGGAGCTCAGATCGAGACAATCAAGCTCTGGAGAAGACTTGACCAGAGAAAGAAGCCGAGAGCTGTATTCATCAACAAGATGGACAAGGAGAGAGCAAATTCGAGAGAAGTCATGGACAATCTCACAGAGGAGTTCCACTCCAACTTTGCTCCCGTAACAATCCCGATGGGCTATGCAGAGGATTTCAAGGGCGTTATCAACCTCATCGAAAACAAGGCATATATCTATAAGGAAAACGGTAAGGAAGAAGTAATCGATGTTCCGGCAGAGTACCAGGACAACGTCAACACATACAGGGAAGAACTCATCGAGAAGGCAGCCGAAGGTACCGACGAGCTCATCGAGAAGTACTTCGAGGAAGGAACGCTCTCCGATGACGACATCAGAACAGGTCTCAGAGAAGGCTTGAAGAACGACTCCGTCGTACCCGTATTCGTCGGCGCATCCGACAAGGGCGCTGGAGTAACTTCTCTTCTGAACTTCATCGCAAACAACTTCCCCACCCCCGAAGGCGTATGCGAATACGTAACAAAGGAAGACGGCACAGTCGAGAGAGACTACCCAATTGCATCCAAATCCACTCCCGAAGCTTATGTTTTCAAAACGACTATCGACCAGTTCTCGGGTAAGCTCAGCTTCATCAAGGTCGTCAACGGCACAATCGGTCCAGACACAGACCTCTACAACCCCGAAAGCGGAAAGAAGGGACGCCCGGGCAAGATTTACAGGGCAGTGGGAAAGAAGCTTGTCGAAATCGACGCACTCAATGCAGGCGACATCGGAATCATCACGAAGTTCGATCCGGCTGCAACGAACGCAACCCTAACAGGCGATCCGTCATCCAAGCTGAAGTTCATGGCACTCAGACTCCCCCAGCCCATATATGAACTTGCTATCTCCGCATCCGACAAGAAGAGCGAGGACAAGATGAACGACGCCCTCCACAGAGTGACGGAAGAAGACCTCACATTCGAGATGAAGTACAACGAGGAGACAAAGGAATCCATCATCGGCGGTATGGGTGAACTCCATATCAACATGATCCTCGACAAGATCAAGGACAAGCAGAAGATCCAGATCAACACGAAGGTTCCGAAGATCGCATACAGGGAGACGATAACGAAGAAGTCCGGCCTCAGCGAATACTCACACAAGAAGCAGTCGGGCGGTCACGGACAGTTCGGACGCGTCGTCATCGAGATCTCGCCGATCGAGAGAGGCCAGTACTACTTCTTCGAGAACACCGTCAAGGGTGGCGCAGTATCGAAGGGCTATGTCCCCGGAATTGAAAAGGGCATCCACGAGAAGATGGAGGAAGGCTATCTTGCAGGCTATCCTCTTGTCGATATCGGCGTAAACCTCGTCGACGGCAAGGAGCATCCTGTAGACTCATCTGAAATGGCATTCAAGCTCGCGGCAAAGGGCGCTATGGAAGTCGCTCTTGCAAAGGCGGGATGCGTTCTTCTCGAACCGTTCTGCAAGCTCGAAGTCTTCGTTGACCAGGAATACCTGGGAGCAATCCTTTCAGACCTCTCCGGAAGAAGAGGAAGAGTTCTGGGTCAGGAAGATATGGGACACCTCACATCAGTCAAGGCTGAAGTTCCTATGGCAGAGCTCAGAAGCTATGCCATCGACCTCAAGAGCATGACGCAGGGTTCCGGATCGTTTGAACTCGAGTTCGACCACTACGAGACACTCAACGGCAAGCTCGCCGACGACGTAATTGCAGAGGCGAAGAGAGAAAAGGAAGCTCAGGAAAACGCCTGATCATCCATGAAACAATCAACATTACTGCCCGCACTGCCGGGCAGTATTTAATGCTTTAAACGAACATAAACTGAAAGTGCTCCCCGCTCGGTTCTGATGCATTCATCCCCTACCCAACTCCTTTGTTTTCAAATCTGTTTTGTTTAAATCAAATTCTCTGTTTTGCTTTCAAATTTGATAAGATTAGAGTTAAAATCAATGTTTTCTGTTCAAAAATGATTAGAATACGCAAATCAATAATCAAATTTTGAATTTTTAAAGCGAATTTAATTGTTCAAATAAAAATATATTGGTAATAAAATATCATTTTAAAATTTTTTTTACGTTTTTTATTGTTAATGCTTGCTAATCTGTATTCTTATGTTATATTGAGCAGGGAGAACGCCATGGAAAACTACAGAGTCCGTATCAAAGATGTAACAATAAACAATTTCATGAATATCAGGAAGGGATATCTTTCATTCGTTAATCCCAACAGGGACTATCTCGTGAGCATCCTTGGCTTATACGGTCAGAACGGTTCAGGAAAGACTGCACTCATAAACGCTCTCGATATTCTGAAAAGTGTTCTGAGTGGACAAGCTGTCCCCGATTCCTACTCTGACTGCATATCTGTCGGATATGATTTTTCCTCATTTTCATATACCTTCCTGCTCACAAAATGCGGAAACATAATGGAAGAAGTAATCTATTCTTTTTCCATGGGACAAAAAAGCGGGATCGTACATTCTAATGACGACCCCCCTTCTCTGATCATCTTCAATGAAGTTCTGAAGACACGTCTATACAGAGAGAAGGATGAACGCATTGGAAGAATAATCGATACATCATCAGAAGATGTGGTTTCTCCTAAATCTAAGAAAGAGCTTCTATTCGGAAGAAGAAACGACGAAAGACTCTCCACAATCAGAAAGAATGCAGAATTAAAATCCGGATCATTCATCTTTTCTGCTGAACTTCTCCTTTTAATTGAAGAAAGAAAGAAAACTCAGAATGAAACATCTGAATTCTATTACAGCCTGCTTAACTCCCTCTCGTCTTTCGGATCGGATTCTTTTTTTGTAATCAACACATCGAACAATGCCCTTATCGCAATGAATGCAGAACCTTTGAACTTCAAACTTGGAAAAGGAGGAGGAACGATTGCCGTTCCAATTGAAGGAAAGACCGTTTTTCCGGAAAGCGAACTTCCCCTGATAAGGGAAATTCTCGACAAAATCAATATCGTACTCAAGACTATCATCCCGGGCCTCACAGTTTCCCTTGATGTTCTTGAACAGAATACCCTTTATACAGGAGAACGAGGAGTGCTTATACTACTTATGTCGGAAAGAAACGGAGTCAGAGTTCCCTTCTCCCGTGAAAGCGAAGGAATAAAGAAACTTGTCTCAATCCTCCAGCTATTTACAAGCATCTTCAATACCCCTGGAGTCACAGTTGCGATAGATGAACTTGACACAAGTATATTCGAGTATCTTCTCGGTGAAATTCTCTCCATTCTTTCTGAAGCCGGTCAGGGTCAGCTTATCTTTACAGCACACAATCTCAGACCGCTTGAAACACTTGACAAAGGATTTATTGCTTTTACTACGACAGATCCGGATAACAGATTCATACGCCTTAAGAAGCTAAGAGAAACAAACAATCTGAGAAACACATATTTCAGGAACATATTCCTCAATGAGAGTTATGATAACCTGTATCAGAAAACTCTCAATTCAGAGATAACAATGGCATTTTACGAAGCCGGAGGCTGCTTTGATGAATAAAAAGACAGTTTTTGTACTTGTAGAAGGGCTCTCAGACAAACTGGCATTACAGGGACTGTTCGACAGTTACTTTCAAGGACAAAATCTCTATATTCATGTCGAAGGCGGAGACATAACTACAAAGATGTCTCCGCGTTCGGATCGCTCTACTATTCTGAACATGATAGGTGAACGCATTTCGAGATACACAGCATCTTACGACATAGAAAGAAGAAATATTGCTGAAATCATACATATCGTCGATACTGACGGTGCTTATATAAGAGACGACTTTATCATTGACGACGATTCAGCGCAGAGTCCCCAATATTCAGAAAACGCCATCAGAACAAGCAATCCTCTTTCTCTTTCAAAGAGGAACGAACAGAAAAGAAGCTGTCTTGACAAACTCATCTCCACACGTCAAATATGGAAAATTCCATACCACGTTTATTATATGTCGTGCAATCTCGACCATGTTTTGCACGGACATATAAACCTTGAGAAAACTGAGAAAATCAGGAAAGCACTTAACTTTGCCAGAAGGTATTCAAATAATCTCACAGGTTTTCTTGATTTTCTGAACAGCAACCAGCTTTGTGTATCAGACGATTTCTATTCAACATGGAACTATATCAAGAAAGACAATCATTCTCTCGAGCGCCACAGCAACATCAACATATGCTTTACTGAGAGCGGGCGTGAATAACAACCATGCTGTTGATTATCATTTCTTTCGGTAGAATGCCTGTGTGTAGCAGGTGGTGTATTCGGGAGTAATCACTGCACTTACACCGCCCTGGGGAACAAAGCCCTCGCTCAGTATCGCCTCGATGTCGTCTCTGACAGCAGATTCGACTTCGTCTTCGTCCTCTTCAAGAAGATCTTCCTCTTCATCTTCATCGTCGTTATCATCGTCCATAGCTGAAAACGGAAGATCATAGAGATCGTCATCTCCATTATCTTCGTCGTCCTCGTCATCCCAGTCGGGATCCGGGAAGTTATCGTCATCGGAAGGAATGAAGACCCCGTCATTCCATTCGTACACGATGTAGTCCCCCGCCTCAGACAATGCCATCTGCGCGAGATAAATCCTTCTTCCTCTGATGTTCATTGTGTATGCCATAGTCTTCTCCTAACTTATTATCACAGAGGAATCACTTTTTTTCAAACCAGATTTCGTTGATGATGTAATCCTTGTTGATTCCCTTCTGTTCAAACTTTGTCTGCGGCCTCCATGTAACGGGGGGAGCATAGTCGTAGAACGGGTTATAGAGATCCTTCTCCCCCTCGACGAGATGCAGAACTTCCTCGGCATATTCCTCCCAGTCGGTCACCATGTAGATATAGCCTCCCCTTTTGAGCTTTGTGGCAAGGAGATGGAGAAACTCCGGATTCATGATCCTTCTTTTATGATGCCTCTTCTTCGGCCAGGGGTCGGGGAAGAAGATATGAAAGCCGCTGACAGAGCCGTCCGGTACCATATGTTCAAGAACGTCGACGGCATTGAAGCGCATTATCCTGACGTTGTCGATATTGTTATCACCGAGCTGCGACAAAAGCTGCACAAAGCCCTTGAGATATACTTCAAGTCCCAGGTAGTTGTTCTCGGGTTTGATGAGGGCCATCTGGGATGTGACGTAGCCGTTTCCGAAGCCGATTTCGATGACGGTGTCGTTTCTGTTGCCGAAAATCTTCTCCCAGTCCATCATCCTGTCCTCATAGAAGAGACAGTACTTCTCTGCATACTTCAGGCAGATCTCCTTCTCTCTCTCGTCGAGGACGTTGTTTCTCAGCACATAGCTCTTTATCGTCCTCTCCTTTCCCTCTCTGAGTTCTATTTTATGCAGCTTTTCGAATAATTCCTTTTCTTCCATTATTATTTAAGTCTCCTGAGTGTTTCGAGTATGAGAACGGCCTTGTCCCTGAGTGACACCGTTCCTGTAGATATCATAAGATGATTGTACTGTCTGGGGTCGAGTCTCACCCTTCCCGCAGATAGAGTTATGAGTGACACGACCTTCGTCGGGTTGAGGACCGAGACCTCGTCGAAGACCACGTCGATGACGCCCTTGTATTCCTTGAGTGACGATATCCTGAGCTCGCGTGCGACTATCTTTATCTCGGCGATGCAGAAGAGGTTCTCCACTTCCTCCCCCGCTTCTCCGTACTTCGATTCGACTTCGCTCTTGAGGCCGTCGAGTTCGCCCTGCGTCCTGACGGATGCTATCTTCTTGTAGAGTTCGAACTTCTGGGAGGGATCGCGGATATAGGAGTCGGGGATGAAGCCCGTGTAGTCGAGCTGCACGAGAACCTCCCTCTCGATTTCCTCCGGTTTCTTCGTAATCTTTTCGATCTCCTCCTCGATGAGACGCAGGTACATGTCGAGGCCGACAGCCTCGAGGTGACCCGACTGCTCGCGCCCGAGAATGTTGCCGGCGCCTCTGATCTCCATATCCTTCATGCTGACCTTGAAGCCCGAGCCCAGGGATGTGTTCTCGCTCAGGACCTTCAGTCTCTTGATGGCGTCGTTATTCAGTGACGAACCGTCGGGATAGAACAGATAAGCGTAGGCCTTCCTGTCGCTTCGTCCCACACGGCCCCTCAGCTGATAGAGCTGGCTCAGGCCCATCCTGTCGGCTCTGTCGACTATGATCGTATTGACGTTGGGGATGTCGATTCCGTTCTCGATGACAGTCGTAGAGACAAGAACCTGCACGCCTTCATATATGAAGCGGTGCATCACCTCCTCCATCCTCTCGGCATCCATCTGGCCGTGAGCCGATTCTATGACGGCGGATGGAACGAGCTTTTTGAGCATCATCACGACTTCCTCGATGTCCTCGACTCTGTTATGGAGGTAGAAGACCTGCCCCCCGCGCCCGAGCTCCTTCTCTATCGCACTCTTCACCATGTTTATATCGTATTCCCCGATATATGTATCGATTGGGAGTCTCTCCCTCGGGGCTGTCGTCAGAAGCGACATGTCCCTTACCTTCAGAAGTGACATGTAGAGTGTTCTGGGAATGGGGGTTGCAGAGAGCGTGAGGGAGTCGATGGTACTTTTGAGTGTCTTTATCTTCTCCTTGTCCCTGACGCCGAAACGCTGCTCCTCGTCGACAATCAGAAGTCCCAGGTCCTTGAAGACAACATCCTTGGAGAGGATCTTGTGTGTGCCGAAGAGAACGTCTACAGAGCCGTTCCTGACCCCTTCGAGTACGGCTCTGTTCTCCTTTTGAGAGACAAAGCGTGTCGAAAGGCCGCTTCTGACCGGGAAGTCTCTGACACGCTTCTTGAAATTCTCGTAGTGCTGCTGGGCCAGTATCACAGTCGGGGCGAGGAAGGCAACCTGCTTTGAGCTCATGACGGCCTTGAAAGCCGCACGGAATGCAATCTCCGTCTTTCCGTAGCCGACATCTCCGCAGACGAGTCTGTCCATGCAGCGGCTGTCCTCCATGTCGGCCTTTATCTCCTCGATGCACTTCAGCTGATCGGGAGTCTCCGTGAAGGGAAATGATGCCTCGAATGTCACCTGCCAGTCGGTGTCACGTTCGAAGGGATAGCCCGGAGTGTGCTGACGGACGGCGTAGAGATGTACAAGCTCGTTAGCTAGCTCCTCGGCGTTCTGCCGCGCCTTCTCCTTCTTCTTCGCCCAGTCCTTTCCTCCCATCTTGTCGAGCTTCGGGGGCTTACCGTCATTACCTATGTACTTCTGTACAAGATTGGCCTGCTCGATGGGAACATATAATGCCTCACCGGCAGAGTAGCGTATCTTGATGTAATCGCGTTCGGTCTCCCCGCTTTTTACTCTGTCTATCTTCTCGAACTGGCCGATTCCGTAGTTTATATGAACGACGTAGTCACCGGGCTTGAGAGATACGAATGAGTCAAGCGGCGAGGAGAGTGTCTCGACGACAGTCTTCTGCCTCTTCCTGCGCCTTCCGAATATCTCCTGGTCGAGGATGACGGCAGTTTTGACGGAGGGCAGCATGAAGCCGGTATCTATATTCGATACAGATATGTCGACATCAAGAGAGCCCAGTACACTCTCGAGTCTCGCCTTCTGTATGTTCGAGGGAGCAAGGATATATATCTTCCAGCCGTCCCGTATCATCGCCTTCGCCTCGTCCTTGAAGAAGGTGACGTTGCCGAAGTACGAGTGCGAGGGTTCGACGCCGAAGTGATGGAACGTCGGCTTCATTATCTCGTGTACGACAGTGACTCTCCGGAGAGAAGACGAGAATCCGGTCCAGTCGAGAAGGTATTCATCAGGAAGCGGTGCGTCGGTCTTCTCCCTGTATAGAACACGGTATCTCTCCTCGGCTTCGTTCTTCAGGGCCTTGTACGACGCATCGGTCTTTTCGGCGGATGTTATTATGAAGTAGTCGTCAGGGCGGATGAACTCCGTTACGGGAGAAGTTGTGAGATTCTTCATCTCCCCCTCCCTCATGAGCGGGATATCGACCTTCCTCACGCTTTCGCTCTTACCCTCCCCGACGGGAGGAAGGGCGAGGATTCTTTCAATCTTCTCCCACTCAAGATAAACGCGGTATTTTTTTTCGGAGGCGAAGGGGTATATGTCGATTATCTCACCCCTGAGGGTGAATGCCCCCTCCTCCGAGGCGCTCTCGGCGCGGTAGTAGCCGCTCTCTACAAGAGAGGATGAAAGCGCATCGACATCTATCTCCTCCCCTGACTTGAGTGTGTAGGAAAAGGCCTTGAGGGACCGGGGTGAGAGGAAGGGAGATGAGAATGACCTGAGGGAGGCTATGACAATCGCCTTCTTCGAGTCCATGAACTTCTCCTGGGCCTTCTTACGAGTATAGTTCACCCTCTTTTCGAGGAACTCCGAGTAGAGCGTCCTTCCGTCCGACGGAATGAAAACGACGCTTGTATCCTTAGTGTCCGAGAGTGACTCGCAGAGCCCCCTTGCCTCGTCCTCTGTGGCACAGAGCACAATAGTGCGCCCCCCTCTTTTATCAGATACGGCCTTTACGTATCTTGTGAGGGGGTAGAGAGAGAGCTCGTCACAGTCTATCTTATCATCTGGTGATGACAGAAAAGAGGCGTAGCATGTACTCCTCTTGACATATTCCGTTATTGCATTTTCAATTAACTGCATTAAAGGAAAATATAACAAAAATATATGGATACCTCAATCGACATAGACTGGACAAAGCTTGATTTACTGGAGAAAAAGATAGTCGAAGCGGCCTCGTGGGCTGTTGAAAAGCAGAATGCACTCCACGTCGAATACAAAGCCGACAACTCCCCCGTCACCGAGGTCGATCTCGCCATCTCTCACGAGATAGTCTCGCTTATAAAAAAGCTGTACCCCGGATGCGGTATTATCACCGAGGAGGAGGAAGTCGAAAAGACCTCATCTCCACCCTTCACATTCGTCCTCGACCCCATCGACGGGACCGACATGTACTCGCAGGGACTGCCCTCGTTCTGCATTGCGCTCGGCATCCTCGACTCATCCTTCACGCCAGTCGGGGCCGTAATCGCGGCACCCCGCTTCGGAAGGGGGACAAAGGATGGGCTTCTTATAAGGCTTACTCCCGGAGGAAAGCCTCTCATAAACGGAGAGCCGCTTCTTGTTCCTGAGCGTGACGGGATCATCCATCAGATAACGCTCTCGTCGTCCCTTGTGAGGGACATCGACTTTTCACGCTACACGGGGAAGGTGCGTATCTTCGGCTCCCAGATACTCCAGATTCTTGCGCCCGCCCTCTTCATGAATATCTCAGCCTCAATTGACGAGCCGTGCTTCATCTGGGACTACTCTGCCGCACATGCCGTTCTCATAAGTCTCGGAATGGATCTCTATACTCCGGAAGGAGTTCCCTTCAGGTACTCTCCCTCCTTTCTCTCGAGAAAGAGAGCAGAGTGCATAACATACGGCGGTTACCCCGATACTGTGAAGGAGCTGTTATCCCTCTGTCCGCTTCTCGACCGGGATAAGGCGGTAATCCACTATTGAGTAGTGGCTGAGAAAGCAGTCAAGAAACTGACGCCTCAGTGTTATGTAGATATCGACATCCCTTTCCATCAGCATTCTGAGCGTACGGTCGTAGCCGAGGCCATCCATCTCCATGCGGCCGCATTCGTCGAGGTAGACGCTGCCGCTTTCAAGAACGGAAAGCTTTTCATAGACCTCATCGAAGAGAGATGTGTCGACGTACCATCCCCTCCATTTCTTCTCAAATAAGGGACGCTGTGACATGAGAAGCCTCTCTTTTCTCCTCTCAAGGTCCAGCATGTAGTAATCGTCACCTCTGTGTATTGATACAAAGCCGGGAGGAGAGGCTAAGCGAGAAGCAATAGAGAGGATGCGGGTGGTTTTACCTCCGCCCTTCTCTCCCGTTATTATGTTAAAGCTCTTCATCGAAGAATGCCTGCAGGACTCCGTACGCCTCGAGGGAGTCCTTCTTCTTTATGATGAATGTCAGCACATTCAGCGTCGATACGATTTCGTAGATGTTGATGTTCTCCCATGCAAGCTTTCTCGTTGCAAGATATGTTATTCCCGGGGTTTCAAGGAAGTTGTTGTCCTTGAAGGAAATCGTGAGTGCGACCATGTCCTCCTCGCTGTTGATGACACTCTCTCTCCGGAGCATATCGTCAAGGGCTGTCTTGTATTTGTCGCTTATCGTGATGACAATCTCATACTCCCCGATACAGATGTTGATGAAGTCGCCGTTCTCGCTCTTCACAAGTGAGTATAGCGATGCGATATTGCCGATGAAGGACGGCGTGCGGCGTATGTTGACGTCGTAGATATTCGTCTTCATGCTGATCTCGTAGTTGATTTTCCCTCTCTTCTTCTCGAGATGGTTCATCTTCTTGAGCTCGGCGGTGTAACGGCGTACGGCCATCACGATTGCCGCTGATGAGACAGTCCCTCCGTATAGGGCTTCGACCTTGGGCTTTATGAATTCAGCAAGATTCGAATACGATATGACCTCCTGGATAAGCATCTCCGAAATGAACGGTGAACGGTTGATAATTTCCTTTACAAAAAATGCTACTGAGTTGGCCATATGTACCTCTCCGTTATATATTGAACTTCATGTTATTAAAAAAACACAAGTTAATCAAGTTTCCAAGAAAAAAGCTGTCAAACTTAAACAAATAAACTATACTTCGGAATATGAACTGTCCCAAATGCGGCCTAGACCATGATAAAGTACTTGAGTCCCGTTCCAACAAGGAGGGAACATCGATCAGACGGCGCCGGCTCTGCCTTGAATGCGGCTACCGCTTCACGAGCTACGAGCACATCGAACGCAAGCCCATCGTCGTGGTGAAGAAGGACAAGTCACACCAGACATTCGAACTGGCCAAGGTCGAGAGAGGAATCCGTACATGCACTGAAAAGCTTCCCGTAAAGCAGGAGGCCATCGACGAGACGCTGAGGGAGATCGAGGACGAGGTATACGCAATAGCGCAGAGCAGCCGCAATACGATATCGAGCAGGGAGATCGGCGAGATAACCCTGAGGCACCTCTATAAGATGAGTCCCGTCGCATATGTAAGATTTGCTTCTGTCTACCGTGCCTTCGACACCCTCGACCAGTTCATCAACGAAATCGAGGAACTCACTCACTGATTCCTTCTGACGTCGAACCACTTACCCGTCTGGCTCTGTTCTATCTCGTCATTGAGATGTTCCGGCTTCAGTATTTCAGTTGCGCTGTCGAGTGCGAAGTTGTCAGTCATGCCCGCAACATAGTCGATGATCATGCGCTTCTCCGAGCCCTCCTGCTCGATATAGACACTCTTCATCTCCTTGATATGGTTGTAAAAGCCCGCCGCGAGCATATTCCTCTCCCCCGCGTACCCCTCCTCCTCGAGTCCGTAATCGCGGTAGATACCCTCAAGGTATGTGGTGATGAGGCCCAGAACCCTTCTGAAGTACTTTTCATAGCCGTCGAGAATCTTCGATCTGTAGATATGAGTGTAGTTGAACTCCGAGAATGCCTCGACTGCATCGAAGACTGAATCGGAGAATCCGATCCCCTTCTCCTGAGACGCTCCGTCGATGAGATCCCCGATGAGGGAGTTGATTATCCTGCTGTTGGTGTTTCCCAGTCTGTCCTTCACGATTTTGGGAAGGTCGTCCTCCCTGATTATCCCGAGCCGGGCTGCATCCTCGTAGTCACGGCCGAGGTAAGCAATGGAATCGGAGAAGCGGACGATGACGCCCTCGTAGGTTGCAGGAATGAGGCCCTTGCGGCTGGTTATAGCCTCGAGGTTCCGTACCTCGTTCGTCGGCTTCATGCGCTTTCTCAGGCTCTCGCCGTTATGGCATACGATGCCGTCACGTACGGCGTATGTCAGGTTGAGGCCCTTTCCGCTGTTGACAAGAAAGTCGACGACGCGGAGCGAGTTCACTTCGTGCTCGAAGGGAAGAAGTCCCCTCTCGAGGCAGAATTCCGATATTATCTTCTCCCCCGTATGACCGAATGGGGTGTGCCCGAGGTCATGTCCCATGCCGATTGCCCACGCAAGCTCGCTGTCGAGCCCGAGGGGCCGGCAGATCGTGGAAGCGATGGACGCCACGTGAAGCACATGCTCCATCCTCGTGCATATATGGTCATTCGACGGCGCATAGAAGACCTGCGTCTTGTGCTTGAGACGGCGGAAGGCCGATGAATGAATGATTGCGGTCGTGTCACGGAAGTAGGAGCCGCGGATGTCCTCCTGTCTCTCCCTTTTTCTCTTTTCAAGCAGATCTGAAGATATCCTGTTTTGAAGTTTTTCCACTTTCAGCAGTCCTCTCTTCTCTATATAATACATGCAAAGGAGATAAATGTGTTAAATTTAATCATCCCCCTCGGCGCACTTCTTCTGTCTTTTCTCTCGTCAATCTCCGCCATAAGATTCTTTCTCTCGAGAAACGGCCGCATATACTGGATAATCCCCTTTTTAATCTCCGTAATATTCTTCTACCAGAACCTGAGCACGCTCATCGTCTATGCCGACACGACAGTCTCATACAGCGCAACAGTCGACACCGTACTCCCCCTCGTTCTCGCAATACTGTGGTATGCGATGATCAACGCATTCCACTTCGCCCTCAAGACCGAGCGTGAATACAACAAGTACACCGAAGAATCAAGGCGTACATACAACGAAGCAAGATTCATCAACCTCATGGAGAAGAGACAGACGAAGAAGGAAAAAAAGGAGGAGAAGATCGAGGCCGACAACAGAACACGCTCCCCCTCCGTCCCCCAGTACACCTTTCCTCCCGAAGAGCAATGAATCATTGAAGAGCCCGGCTTTCATTCCGGGCCTCTTTCATCAATTTGTTTTGATGTAGAAGTATTTGATACGGGCATCGTACTTTGCGTAATACCATCCGGTTCCGAAGTCCCAGACTCTCTTTGTATCGAGTTCGATTACACCTCCGTGAGTTATTCTGGCGATATAAGGATTGGTGTCTCCGGGTGCGTAGGCGTCATAATAATTGTCGGTGAGAATGTAGACTTTCCCGTCGAGGACCTCGATTGTGTGCGGCTTGATGTAACCGCAGCTAATCGGGAACTTGTCACGTTCGACGAGAATTGTCTGTTCACCACTGCCATTCCATATGCACGGCCTCATCACCTGCAGCCTTACATTGGTGTTTTCGTTTTGTCCGTCACATCCTGCTATCAGAAGTTCCCCGCCGACGACAGCCATATCAGCAACCTCCAGGAATCCCCCATCAGCATCGGCGTACGTCGTTGCCAGAGAGACTTCAGTCATAGTTTCATTTGTGAGGTTATATGTTAATAGTTTCTTGTTATACCAGTTGGAAGATATAGTACCGTCAGACTTCTTAAGATCGACCATGAAATAGAGATTGTCGCCACTCCCAGTCCCATGTGTTACACCTCTGTCATCGCCGAGTTTCTTTATCAAAGTTTTCGAAGTATCAGCCGTGTCGACTCCCCATACAAACGGTGTGTAGTTCCAGGAGTCGGAGGGACTGCAGTTTCCGACGGCATAGATCCATGAACCGACAGTGAAGGAGTCGGTGATGCTGACAGTCAACGAATCTGCTATCGTATCGATTGGAATCGTAGTTCCGGTTTTTGTATCAAGATCATATTTATATGCCCTGACTTCGTTAAAATATGTTCCTATAAAGCAGAGAGCATTCCCGATCTTATGTACATGGTCGACAGTACGTTTCACTGCGATGCCGCAGTCGACTACGACCTCCTCCGAAACCTTCATGCCTGTCGTTTTATCGATATAGTAATAGAATATTCCACTGATGCCGTCGCTGCCATATTTTGCAACGACCAGGAGTCTCCCGGAATCTGCATCCATGACTTTCAGTACATCGATGTCGTTCTGGCCGTACTTCTTTCCTGACGGAAGATCAGGATACTCTACAAGACTGCTTCCTATATCCATATAAGTAACAGGTCCCGGACGGAAAGAGGTAACCCTGGAATCGCTTAGCTCGGAAACATCCTCGACGCCGTAAGCATAATAATCAAGAACCCTCACAGTCTTGTGCTCCGATATGGCAGACACCTTCCCGGAGCTGTCTGACTTTCTTGTCAAAGCCCTTATAACAGTACCGTTCTGAACAGTGAGATCGAAATACCTGCTATCACTGTACCGGCATTTATCTTTATCTGCTACGGGATCCTTACCATCCAGAGTATAGAAAACCCTGCCGTAGTAGTTGTTCTTATGAACTCTGACTGTAGTTTCATAATCATCAGATGAGACTACTTCATATGTGGGAGGAAGAGGATCTGTCGGGTTCCATACCGCCCTTATCGTGATATTCTCACTGACAGTAGTATAGAAATTGAAATAGTTTGAATCCCCGTCCTTTATCCAGGCTACGAAGTCATAGCCTTCCCTCGCGGGAGTACCGGGATTCTCGACTTTCCCTGCTGAAGTAAGATTTACAACCCATGTCGAAGGCCTACCTTCCAGAGCACCCCCGCCGAGGTCGAAGGTGACCTTTATCCTGTTGTCGACGATGATGCTCTGCGTAGTGGTGATCTTTATCGATATGTCATGGCCGGCAGATGTGAATGCGGAGGGAATGACAAGGGCAAATTTTTCCGAGGGCTCCTCTCCTGCCGTTCCGGTAAACCTGAATTTAAGGGTGCTTTCACCCTCTTTCACAGCAATGTCACGAGAAGTCGATTCCTCCCCCTTCCCGTCCTTTTCTGCTGCCGCCTTCGTCTTTTCGCCACCTGAGCCTTCAGAATAGACGGTACGAGTCAAGGCTTTTACACCCTCCGGAAGCCCTTTGAACCATGACGTTACATCCTTTTCTCCTTCGATTTCTTTGAATGTTATTCCGTCATTGAGTGTCACTGTCATATTTACCAAGACTGCCGACTGGCCGACGCTGAACGGACTCGTGGGTCCTGTTGACGTTCCTCCTATGGGAGGAGTATCGGGATCGGTATTGGGATCCGGGGTAACTGAAGTTTCACTATTCTCCGTCTTTGTGCTCGCCGGGGTGCCGCTGCAGCCGGTGAGGACAAAGAAAAGTGCGAGGAGTATTGTGACGAAGAGAAGAGTCTTTTTCATAGTCGGGCTCCTTGTTTTTACTGCTTTTTTATCTTCATTTGGATTTTAACGGCATTCAGAGTCATCTGTAAAGCACGGACGCGGGGAAATTGTCATAAACGCCGGCGTTTTCTCTCTTTTATATGTCCCTGTCCTCTTCTTTTGATGTATAATACCTCATTATGAAAAAGAATCTTATATTCACGGGTATAAAGCACTCGGGTAAGACGACGCAGGCTCGTCTTGTTTCCACGTTTCTCTCTCTTCCGATTTACGACACCGACGACCTCATTCTGGAGGACAGTGGGGAGGAGTCTGTCCGTGACTACTATAAAGCACACGGAAAGGATGCCTTCATGGCAGAAGAGCTCAGAGTCTATAACGCCCTCAGGGAAAGGGAGAAGAGGACATTCGTGCTCGCCCTCGGCGGAGGCGCAAGTGACAACACCGCTTTAATGGATGAAATGAAGAAGGACGGCTTCATCATCTATATAAAGAGACCGGAGCATGTACTTCTGAGAAAGATCCTGAGAGGCGGTATTCCTCCGTTTCTCGACGAGAACGACGTAGAAGGCTCGTTCCACGCCCTCTACTCACGCCGCGACGAAGTCTACTCCTCCTATGCCGACATGACAGTCTTTCTCGGAGAGTACTCCGACAAGAGGGAGACCGCACTCAAGATAATCGATCGTCTCAGGGAAGTAGAATATGAGTGGTAATACATTCGGACGCATTTTCACATTCACGACATACGGAGAGTCTCACGGAGCCTCTCTCGGCGTTGTAATCGACGGCTTTCCCTCCCGGATCAAGGTCGATGAAGATTTAATTAGGGAGATGCTCTCACGCCGGAGCCCGGGTCAGAGCAGTCTTACAACACCGAGAAAGGAGAAGGATGCATTCCGCATTCTCAGCGGCGTCTATGAGGGTTACTCGACGGGAACTCCGATAGCCGTCACAGTCGAAAACGAAAACCAGAGAAGCTCCGACTACTCCTCCATAGAGCACGTCTTCAGACCGGGACATGCCGACTTCACATACACGGCAAAATACGGCATACGGGACCACCGCGGGGGAGGAAGAAGCAGCGGCCGCGAGACAGTCGCGCGTGTCATTGCCGGAGCATTTGCAGAGATGGCACTGCGGGAGTACGGAATAGAAGTCGATGCCGCTCTTGTGGGAGCCGGGAGCATTCATCCTGATAATTACGAATGGAATCCTCCCTTCTCATCCCCTCTTTACTCCCCTCTCTCAGATGAGGACCAGAAGAGAATAATTGATTATATAGAGAGCGTCAGAAGGGACGGTGACTCCACAGGATCCCTTGTCGAGTGCAGGATAACGGGAGTTCCTGCAGGGCTGGGAGAGCCCGCATTCGACAAGCTTGACGCAATGCTGGCACACGCAGTCATGTCCATCGGCGGCGTCAAGGGCTTCGAGGTGGGATCGGGCTTCAGGGCGTCAGAGATGAAAGGAAGCGGGAACAACGACCCCTTCTTTGTCGACGCAGACGGAACTCTCAACTACGGAGCCAACAACGCCGGAGGAATCCTCGGGGGAATCTCGAGCGGAAGCGATATCATATTCCGTGCCGCATTCAAGCCGACACCGTCGATAGCAAAGGAGCAGAAGACGATTACCGACAAGGGTGAGAATACATCAATAAGGATCGAGGGCCGCCACGACCCCTGCCTCGGGATAAGGGCATCAGTCGTCGTCGAAGCGATGGCGGCGGCAGTAATTCTCGACTCGCTTCTATTATACAGGGCATACAGAGATGGAAACGAAGAGTAAACCCCTCATGGTCCAGAGCGACAGGTCAATGCTTCTCGATGTGCATTCACCCTCGGCGGAGGAGTGCCGGAAGGACATAATATCTTTCTCGTCGCTTCTGAAGAGTCCGGAGCATATCCACACATATGAGCTCGATGAGCTCTCGCTCTGGAATGCCGTGTCGCTCGGAGAGGACGAGAAGAGCATAATCGAGAAGCTCGAGAAGTGGTCGCGCTACCCCCTCGAGAGCCGTATCAGGTTCTTCATTTCCGATACGATATCACGCTACGGGAGCCTTGTCCTCAAGCCCTTCTCGGACTCGGAGTACCTCCTTGAAGTCAAATCCTCCCTTCTCTTTCTCCAGCTCGGGGCGGAAAGCGCGATGAGAAAGTACCTCAGAGACTCTGATAGGGAGAATTCATTTCTCATCGACTCCATGTACCGGGGAAAGATCAAGGCCGAACTCATCAAACGGGGCTATCCCGTTGTCGATACAATTCCCCTCAGGAAGGGAGATCCCCTCGATATTGCACTTAAGGACGGCGTTGAACTGAGGTCATATCAGAAGGATGCCGCGTCGGCGTTCCTCACATCGGGCGGCTACGGTACCGTCGTCCTTCCATGCGGAAGCGGAAAGACAGTCGTGGGAATTGCGGTCATGGAGGCCCTTAAGACAAAGACACTCATACTCTGCCCGGGGGTGACTGCAGTGCATCAGTGGATACGTGAGCTGTTGGATAAAACCACCCTCACGGAAGACAGAATAGCTGAATACACGGGACAGTCCAAAGGCGTGGGTGATGTCACGATATGTACATACCAGTCACTTGTGCACTCCGTAACGAAGAGGGACGAGAAGGGAAATGAAGTGAAGGAGTACCCGAACTTCTCGCTCTTCAGAAACAACGGCTGGGGTCTTGTCATATATGACGAGGTGCATCTCCTCCCCGCCCCCGTATTCGCCATCACCGCCGAGATACAGTCACTCTACAGGCTCGCTCTCACGGCGACGCTCGTCAGGGAGGACGGGAAGGAGGACGAGGTATTCACACTCGTGGGGCCGAAGCGCATCGACATCCCATGGATAGAGCTCGAGACAAAGGGCTTCATAGCACGTGCATACTGCCATGAGGTGAAGATTCCACTCGAGAAGAAGGACGAGCTTCTATACGCCCTTGCATCAAGACAGACAAAGTACCGCATAGCCGCCATGAACAGTCGTAAGCTCGAAGTCACCGAAGGCATACTCAAGAAGCACGAGGGCGAGCAGATACTCATCATCGGACAGTACCTCGAACAGCTGGAGTACTTCAGAGAGAAGTTCGGCTACCCTCTCATCACGGGAAGTACCGCAATAAAGAAGAGGGACGAGCTGTACGACGCATTCAGGAAAGGCGAGATAAAGGTGCTGATAGTATCGAAAGTCGCCAACTACGCAATCGACCTCCCCGACGCCTCTGTCGCCGTCCAGATATCGGGAACATTCGGCTCGAGGCAGGAGGAGGCCCAGAGACTCGGGAGAATCCTCAGGCCCAAAGAGAAGGACTCACACTTCTATACGCTTGTGAGCGAGTTCACCCTCGAAGAGGAGATGAACTCGAACAGACAGAAGTTCCTTTCGGAACAGGGTTACAACTACACGATAGAGAGAATATGAGAAGACTCGGTGACACGGAACTCTCCCTCCTCGGGACGGACATAACAGAAGACCT
>CAVFZO010000037.1:0-19322 GCA_963626925.1 Clostridium sp. AM49-4BH | reverse complement strand
TCTCATCGAGCGTGACAGAAAGTAAATAACAGCAGTGAAAGAGAAGGGGCTACGGGCACGTACCCCTTTGTAATTAATACAGCTTCTTACCCTGTGAAAGGTACCATATGCGTCTTTTCTCGAGGAGGGCGTCAAGGTCGCCGCCGTCATTTTCTTCCTCGTCGATGGCAATGACGAAGAGCTCGAGGCCGAGGGATGTATATTCGCTTTGTAAGCGCTTGTTAGGGTGAATTCCCAGGTCGAGCCGGAAGCGCTCGTCTGCGTAGCTTTTCACGGCATCTTCTGTCTTATAAAGATAGACCTCGTCTGTCTTGAGGTTCCTTATCGAGCAGACAGCTCTGATCTTGTCCTGTCTGAGAAATTCTTTCGGAATTGACATGGCTTTATTCTATAATAATTTATAAATTTGAGCAAATCCCTCAATTTTCGTACGAAACTTTATTTTTTAGACGGAAAAATAGTCATTTGTTGTGTTTTTCTGCTTTATTTTTGAATTTTGAATGCTTATTATAAGAAGCTGAGGTTTTCTAAATGGAACAGCAGATTCAAGATTTAATTAACTCGATAAAGAAGGAAGGCATCAACAGTGCCAACGAAGAAAAGCGGAAAATCATCGAAGAGGCAGAGGCAAAAGCACAGGCTATCATAAAGGAGGCCAATGCCGAGAAGGAGAAGCTTCTTTCAGATTCGATGAAGGAGATCGAGAAGGAGAAGGCAAGCCTTAAAGAGTCCCTCAGAATGGCTGCGCGCGACCTCTCTCTTTCTTTCAGGAAGGAAGTGGAGGGCAAGATCCAGGCACTGCTCGACGAGAAGGTGAAGAGCGCTTTCGATTACGATACGCTCAAGTCCGTTCTGAAGTGTGTCATATCAGCTGAGTTCAAAGGCGATGTCGAGGTTCTTCTCCCCGAGGAAAAGAGGAAGGAAATCGCACTCTCTCTTGCAACCGAACTTGCCTCCGAACTGGGTCAGGGGGTCTCCCTTGCGTTCTCGCAGTCTCTCCAGGGCGGCTTCAGAGTCGTCTCGAAGGACGGCAGGGCATATATCGATCTCTCCGACGACGAGTGCGTCAAGCTGTTATATCCATACATATCATCATCGGTCAGAGAACTTATCTAAAGGAGAAGTGCGGTGGCTGAGTACATCTATTTTATCGCATCTCTTCCTTATCTCTCCATCGACCGTGAATCCCCCTTCGATTACGAGACCTTCCTCACACTGGCTTCCGAGCAGCTTTCAGCGAAGGACTACTCGTTGTTGAAGAAGGCCACATTCGACCACGAGAAGGAGAAGGTCTCGAGCCGCATCATTTCCGACTGGGATGACTTCAACTATTCTCTCAATGAATACCTGACAGAAGAGAGGGCGAAGAAGCTTGGAAAGAAGGATGCGCGTTACAATGCACGCTGTCCTCACAGCGAGGAGATACAGAAGAAGGCCGAGGCTATCGTGAGGATAGACAATCCCCTCGAAGCGGAGAAAGCCGTTCTTTCCGAGTATTTCTCCTTCCTCTCATCCCATGAAGTGGATTCGCAGTTTTCGCTCGATGCTCTCATCATCTACGGCCTTTTACTGCAGATCAAGGAGCGTGTCTCCTCGTTCGACAGCGACAAGGGCAGGGAGGAGTTCGATCGACTTTATCAGGAAATCAGAAAAGATATTTCCTTAAGGAGTAACTTATGAGTAATAAAACCGGCAGCGTTGTCGGTGTAAACGGCAACCTCGTCAAAGTCAAGTTTGACGATACTGTAATCAAGAACGAAGTCGGCTTCATTCTCGTCTCGGGCGAGAGCCTCAAGGGCGAAGTCATTCGTGTCACGGGAAGCATTGCAGACCTGCAGGTCTATGAAGATACTTCGGGCCTTTCTGTCGGCGACAGAGTCGAGTTCACAGGTTCCATGCTCTCCGTATCTCTCGGACCGGGGCTTCTCACACAGGTCTACGACGGTCTTCAGAACCCGCTTGGAAAGCTTGCCGAGAAGTGCGGCTTCTTTCTCCAGAGAGGTGTATACCTCGACCCCATTCCGAATAACGAATGGGACCTGAAGGTGACGAAGAAAGCGGGAGACAGCGTATTTGCAGGAGACAGCTTCGCCGAAGTGAAAGAACTTCTCTTTACTCATAAGATCATGGTTCCCTTCACACTCCAGGGAGAATGGAAGATCTCGTCAATCGTCCCCGACGGCACCTATCATGCAAAGGACACAATCTGTACTATAGAGAACCAGAAGGGCGAGAAGAAGGATCTCTCGATGATCATCACCCAGCCTGTCAAGGTGCCTATCAAGGCATATTCGGAGAGGCTGAGGCCGGACGAGCCGATGGTCACCAAGATCAGACTCATCGACACGTTCCTCCCCGTCGCAAAGGGCGGAACATACTGTATCCCGGGTCCGTTCGGGGCGGGAAAGACAGTCCTGCAGCACCTTACAAGCAAGAACGCCGACGTCGACATCGTAATCATCGCGGCATGCGGAGAGCGTGCGGGGGAAGTCGTGGAGACACTCAAGGAGTTTCCCGAGCTCATCGACCCGAGAACTGGACGCTCCCTCATGGAGAGAACAATCATCGTCTGCAACACATCGAGTATGCCTGTCGCGGCGAGAGAGGCTTCCGTCTACACAGCTGTCACTATGGCCGAATACTACAGGAACATGGGACTGGATGTCCTTCTTCTTGCCGACAGTACATCACGCTGGGCACAGGCAATGAGAGAGATGAGCGGAAGACTGGAGGAGATTCCGGGGGACGAAGCATTCCCCGCATACCTTGAAAGCCGTATCGCAGAGTTCTACGAGAGAGCCGGAAAGGTGAGGCTGAAGGACGGTTCAACCGGAACAGTCACAATCGGCGGAACTGTATCTCCCGCAGGCGGTAACTTCGAAGAGCCCGTCACTCAGGCAACCCTCAAGGTCGTCGGGGCATTCCACGGACTCTCGAGAGAGCGGAGCGACGCAAGAAAGTATCCTGCAATCGACCCGCTCGATTCCTGGTCAAAGTACGAGGGAATCATAGCAAAGAAGGATGTCGACTATGCATATTCCTTCGTCAGAAGGGGCAGCGAGATCAACCAGATGATGAAGGTTGTCGGAGAAGAGGGAACGACCCTTGACGACTATGTCATCTATCAGAAGGGCGAGTTCGTTGACTCCTGCTACTATCAGCAGAACTCCTTCGACCCTGTTGATGCCACAGTATCCGTTGATAGGCAGAAGCACGTCTTCTCGACGCTTCTTGAAATTCTCAGAGCAGATTTCAACCTCTCGGACAAGAAGGAGGCGAGAAGCTTCTTCAACACCCTCAGACAGAAGTTCCTCGACTGGAACGGCACGAGAGAGGATGATCCCCAGTTCGAAACAATCGAGAAGGATATCAGATCCTTCTTCACACAGAAGGAGAGATAATCTATGCAGAAGGTATATACGAAAATCGAATCAATCGTCGGCAACGTCATCACAGTGAAGGCCGACGGTGTCAGAAGCGGGGACCTCGCACTTGTCTCCACGCCCTCCGGCGCGTCTTATGCCAACGTCATCAAGCTCGACGGAGAGCTTGTTTCACTTCAGGTCTTCAGCGGTGCCAACGGTATCTCGACGGATGCTGCAGTGAGATTTTTAGGCGTTCCCATGAGAGTATCGTTCTCCGAGAACCTCCTCGGAAGAGTCTTCGACGGCGCAGGAAAGCCCAGGGACAACGGCCCCGAGCTCGATGAGAACATGGTCAGAATCGGCGGCCCGTCCGTCAATCCGGCAAAGCGTATCATACCGCGCAACATGATACGTACCGGTATTCCGATGATCGACGTCTTCAACACACTCGTCGAATCACAGAAGCTTCCTATCTTCTCAATCTCCGGTGAACCGTACAACGAGCTTCTTGCACGCATCGCAATGCAGGCCGAGGTCGACATCATCGTACTCGGCGGCATGGGACTCAAATACGACGACTATCTCTTCTTCAAGGATACTCTTGAAAAGAGCGGTGCACTCTCGCGTACCGTCATGTTCGTCCATACGGCATCCGACCCGACAGTCGAGTGTACACTGGTTCCGGATCTCTCGCTTGCAGTTGCAGAGCAGTTCGCCCTCCAGGGAAAGAAGGTCCTCGTACTCCTTACAGATATGACGAACTTCGCAGACTCCCTCAAGGAGACGGCGATCACCATGGAACAGGTTCCGTCCAACCGCGGCTACCCGGGTGACCTCTATTCACAGCTTGCTTCACGCTATGAGAAGGCAGTCGACTTCGAAGGTGCGGGCTCCGTCACCATCCTCGGCGTAACGACGATGCCGGGCGACGACGTCACACACCCGATTCCCGACAACACGGGATACATCACGGAAGGCCAGTACTACCTCAAGGGAGGAAGAATCGAGCCTTTCGGAAGCCTTTCGCGTCTCAAGCAGAACGTCAACAGCTCCACCCGTGACGACCACCGTGCCCTTATGGACGGTATGATCAAGCTCTACTCATCCTACAAGGACTCTCTGGAGAAGAAGAGCATGGGCTTCATGATGTCTGACTGGGATGAGAAGCTTCTGAAGTACGGCGCACTCTTTGAAAAGAAGCTCATGGACCTCTCTGTGAACATTCCTCTCGAAGAGGCTCTCGACACGGGATGGAAGATCCTCTCCGAGTGTTTCGAGAAGGAGGAGACACCCCTCAAGAGTGATCTCATCAAGAAGTACTGGCCGGAGTAATGAGCAGATGGCTAAGATAAAACTGACTAAGAACGAGCAGAAGAAACAGAAGGACGGCCTCAAGCAGTTCCAGCGCTATCTTCCGACTCTGCAGCTCAAGAAGCAGCAGCTTCAGGTCGTCATACGGCAGAGCGAGAGGGAGATCGAGGAGATAAGGGAGGAGCAGAAGAAACATGTCTCTTCCATCGAGAGCTGGATTGCAGTCTACGGCGGCAACAGAGAGCTTCCTCCCGCCCGTTCGATTGGAAATCTCATTTCCATAAAGGAGATCAGCATTACAAAGGGTAATGTCGCAGGTGTAACGGTTCCTGTCTTCAACTCACTCGAGTTCGAAGATATCGACTACGACCTCCGCGAGTACCCCCTGTGGGTTGATTCGGCACTGGTGACGCTTCGTGACAATGCCCGCTACGACGCCATCATCGCCGTCCTCGAGGAAAGGATAAGGATACTCTCCAGGGAGCTAAGGACCACGACGCAGAGAGTCAATCTCTTCGAGAAGGTGAAGATACCCGAGGCTAAGGAGAATATCAGGGTGATAGGAATCTACCTCCAGGATCAGCAGACAAGTGCTGTCGTCAGAGGAAAGATCGCGAAGAAGAAGATGGTGAGGGTAAGCTAGCTATGATAACACCAATGAAGAAAATCACCATCCTGTGCTCCGAAAGCGACAGAATGAAGACTGTCTCCTCCCTCAGACGTTTCGGCCTTGTGCACGTGGAGAACGTCGTTACAAAGACGCAGTCGGCGCTTTCCCTCGAGAGTGAGAACAACGCTCTCAACAAGGTTCTTTCCTTCCTCGACTCCTACAAGGACAAGAAGAATCCCGTAAAAGAGGAGAATCCCGGCGACGAGAAGATCAGAGCTCTTTCGTCATCACTTCTCGCCCTCATGGACGAGGAGGAAAGAATCGGCGAAAAGAGAAGGGCACTCACGGCTGAAATCGAGAGGGTCAGGCCCCTCGGAGACTTCGATCCCGACGCCTTCAATGCTCTGAAATCTCTCGGCTACGATATAACTCTCTACTACATCGGAAAGAAGGAGAAGGAAAAGCTCTCCAAGGACGAAAGCGTATCGTTTATTTCTCTCAGGACGGAGAGCAAGAATGAGTGTATCGCACTTGTGAATGCTTCTCTTCCCCAGGGAATACCCGCCCAGAGGATTGTTCCTCCTTCAAAGAGGCTCTCTTCTCTCGAGAACGAGATGATGCTTCTTACAAAGAGGAGTGAGGAGATCGAGAAAATATACCGCGAGAGCGTAAAATACTGTGCATCTTTCCAGGATCTCATGGCACGTAACGACGAGGAGATATTCTTCCGCCGTGTCGGAGCGAGTGTCGAAGAGGCAGACTCTGTATGCTTCATCTCCGGCTATATTCCAGAGGAGAAGGCCGATGCCTTTAAAGAGTACTGTGCATCAGAAAGCCTGGGCTATATAATCGACGACCCCTCCGAGGAGGACAATCCCCCGACGCTCATGAAGCACAAGGGCTTTATCAAATACGTCCAGCCGTTATATGACGCACTCGGACTTGTGCAGGGCTACAGGGAGAAGGACATATCACTCTACTTCCTCGTCTTCATGGCACTGTTCTTTGCCATGATACTCGGGGACGCAGGCTACGGACTGCTGCTGCTTCTGGGAGGAGTTGCACTCAACGCAAAGAGCAAAAAGTGCTCGGACATGAACGCGCTTCTCTACATCTTCAGCGGAGCAACCATTTTATGGGGTGCACTAACGGGAACATGGTTCGGAAGCGAACTCATTCTCGAGAAACTTCCCTTCCTGAAGCTCTTCGTCATCCCCGGTCTTACGAACTTCCCCGATCTCTTCGGAATGGACAGCACGCTTGTTCAGAACAACATGATGAGTCTCTGCTTCTCCATAGGATGCGTTCATCTGGCCCTTGCGAGAGCCCTCTGCATCATAGACAAGATAAAGGCGAAGGATATTTCGCTTCTTTCCGACTGCGGATGGCTTCTCAATACGATACTCCTCTACCTCCTCTCGCTCTACCTCGTCGTAGACGCTGATGTGCCGCTTTCCAAAATCGCGGCCGGGGTGGGGCTTGGCTTCGTACTTGTCTGTCTCTTTGCTTCCTGCGAACCGGGTAAGCCCCTTGGAGAAGGAATAAAGGAATCCCTTGGATCCTTCTTCACCAACTTCCTCGATACAATCTCATGCTTCTCCAACGTGATGAGTTACATCAGACTCTTTGCAGTAGGACTTGCCTCCCTTGCCATTGCACAGTCGTTCAACGGCATGGCGGAGGGTGTGATGCACGGCTTCACGATTCCCCTCGGAATCCTGATCCTCATCCTCGGGCATGCGGTTAATCTTGTTATGGGATTTCTGTCTATCATCGTACACGGTGTCAGACTCAACATCATGGAATTCTCCGGCCAGGTCGGTGTCGAATGGTCCGGATACAAATATGAGCCCTTTTCACTCAGGGGCGGTATAACAACAGAAGAAACTCAAAGGAGTTAAAAAATGGATTACAGTTTCTTGATCTACATCGGTATGGCATGTGCTCTCTGCTTCTCGGCAGTAGGCTCTGGTTTCGGCGCAGTTAAGGCTTCTCTCGCAGCTGTCGGCGGTTGGAAGAAGTGCTACATCAACGGCAAACAGGATCCGTTCATCATGGTCGGTTTTGCAGGTGCACCTCTCACACAGACAATCTACGGATTCCTGCTTTCGAACTTCATCGCTGCAAAGCTGGCGACTCCGACTTTCGCATACGGCCTCTTAAGCCTCTTCATCGGCGCTTTCGCAGGTGCGGTCATCGGTATCTCGGCTCTCTTCCAGGGCAAGGTTGCCGCTGCTTCAGCTGACGCTCTCGCAGAGACAGGAAAGGGTACGGCAAAGTATTTCATCGTCATCGGTATCATCGAGACGGTCGCTCTCTTCACACTCGTGTTCAGCCTCCTCGTTCTCAACAACTGATGAAAATCGCATTCTGTGCGCACGGCATTCCTTACGGGGTGCCGTTTTTCTCTGCCGAATTATCAACACGATCTCTATTCTGAATGCGATAATGAGAGAAAGGAAGGATCCCATGTTCATAAAAGAAGTCATCCTCAAAGTAAGCGATATCAGTAAGAGTATCCTTTTCTATTCTGCCATATTCGGAGATGCGATCAATCTCAGTGGCAGCAGAGCAGAGTTCAAAAGCGGCCTTGTCCTCTCGAGCGAAGAAGAGTGGCGAACTGAAACAGGACTACAAGACGACTTCCATGGTGATTACAAACCTTCCTCCACAATTGTCTTCGAGAGCAACGAATTGTCCCGGACGATTCTCAGCATAGTCGAACACGGCTATATGCGGCATATGATCAAAGTCGACAGCGACAGTGCCATGCTCGTCGACCATGATTGCAATGTACTTATCATAAGAAAAGGCGGTAAAGACGAGGCATATGCCGACGATTATTCCGAGAGAGAAAAAATGAGCAACGTAATGAGCCTTCACTCCCCGGCAATTGGAAAAAAAGGTCCTTTCTGCTAGAGTAGCGGTATGCTCAGGGACAATATAAAGAACATAGATAAGTATCTCTCCCTTGATCCCGCGCTTAGAGGTTTCAGAAGAGAGGAAATGAAAGAAGCAACCCCCGCAGAGTCGTTCGTCGTCGACAGGGACAACACTACACTCTTTCTCGTCGAGAAGGGAAGGTGTTCCTTCGCCCTCGGCTGGAGGGAGAACGAGAACAACATGGAGGTTCTCGCTGTCATTGACGCGAGAGAGGGTGATTTCGTCCTCTATCTACCGGGCGAGCCCTATACACTGAGGTTTGCTGACGGATCTCTTGTGAGAGAATGGAGGGCGCTATGAATTCGGGAAAGAGTGCATTCGTCCGCGGCCTCGAAATAGGAGGCTCCGCCCCCGTAAGAGTACAGACGATGTGGGACGACGCAATAAAGGACGCAAACCCGGAAGATGTAGTCCAGAGGATATATTCCCTCCAGAAGGAAGGCCTCGACATAATACGCTTCAGCTATGTCTCGTCACTCGACAGGGAGAACTTCTCGTATATAGCAAAGCATTCACCCGTTCCCGTCGTTGCAGATATTCACTTCGACTACCGACTGGCAATCGAGGCGCTCGAGTGCGGTGCCGACAAGATAAGGATCAACCCCGGCAACATCGGGGATAAGTGGAAGACGAAGGAAATCGTAAAGAGAGCAGGGGATCTCGGACGCTGTATAAGAATAGGACTAAACACAGGATCCCTTCCGAAACACGAAAAGGGAGAGGATGAGGCCGAGCTCATGGTCAATACTGCGCTTGAGTATATATCCGATTTCGAGGCATGGGGATTCACGAACAGCGTAGTCTCTCTCAAGAGCAGTGATATCGAAAAGACGGTGAGGGCGTACACGCTCTTCAGCGAGGTCTCTCCCTATCCGCTGCACCTCGGAGTTACGGAGGCGGGAAATGCAATAACATCCTCTGTCCGTTCCACATGGGCCCTCGGCAATCTTCTGAAGAACCATATCGGAGATACCATCCGCATTTCGATAAACGGGGCTATCGAAGACGAGGTGCTCGCAGCCTGTGAAATCCTCCGTACCCTGGGCCTCAGGAAGAGCGGCGTGAGACTTGTCGCCTGCCCGCGGTGCGGCCGCCACAGTTTCGACTCCGTCGGCTTTGTCGAAAAAATACAGCACCGTCTTCTCTCCCTCGAGAGGGACATCACGGTTGCAGTCATGGGATGCTCGGTAAACGGCCCCGGGGAGGCTCACGGCGCCGACTACGCTGTCACCGGGAACGGGAGAAAGGTCTTCATCTACAGAAACGGAGAGCTTTTCAGAACACTCGATAACCCCGCTGAAGCGGAAAACGCACTTTTTGAAGCAATTGAAAAATGAACGATGAAATTATCATAAAAGGTGCCAGAGAGCACAATCTGAAGAACATAGACATAACCCTTCCGAAGAACAGGCTTGTCGTCATCTCCGGCCTTTCGGGCTCTGGAAAGAGCAGCCTTGCCTTCGACACGATCTTTGCAGAGGGACAGCGCCGCTATATGGAGTCACTCTCATCCTATGCAAGGATGTTCCTCGGGCGGTTAGAGAAGCCCGACCTTGACAGCATAGAGGGCCTGAGTCCTGCTATCGCAATAGAGCAGAAATCGACAAACCGCAACCCCCGTTCGACTGTCGGCACAGTTACGGAGATCTACGACTACTACAGACTCCTCTGGGCGAGGATCGGAAAGACATACTGCCCCAGGTGCGGGCGCGAGATAGAGGAAGTCACAGTCGACCAGATCATCGACTTCATCTTCTCGCATCCCGAGGACGGGAAACTCATCATCCTCTCCCCGATAGCCCGTAACAGAAAAGGGGAGTTCAGAGCTGTTCTCGAAGACGCGAAGAAATCGGGATACCTCAAAGCCGAGATAGACGGCAGGATGTACAATCTCGACGAGGAGTTTCCCTCCCTCGAGAAGAACATCAAGCACAACGTCTCAATCGTCGTTGACAGAGTCAAGAACAGAAGGGATGCCAGAACCCGTATAAGCGAAGCTGTCGAGAAGGCATCCCAGATGAGCGGAGGACTCATCGAAGTGAACTACCTCGACGAGGGAAAGAGAGAGCTCTACAACGAGAAGAACAGCTGCCCCGAGTGCGGAATCGCAATACCCGATCCCGAGCCCCGGCTCTTCTCATTCAACTCCCCCCTCGGAGCATGCCCGGAGTGCAACGGCCTGGGTTACAAAGAGGAGTTCGATGCCGACAAGATAATCCCCGACAGGAGCCTGAGTTACCTCCGGGGTGCCATCCTCACGCACTCTCCGACGGCAAAGACATACCGAAGCGGCCTCGAGGCACTCTTCAGGCACTACAACTTCGATTTCAATACACCTTTTTCCGAGCTTCCCGACTGGTTCATGAACATCATCCTCTACGGAGGAGGAGACAAGCTCGACTATTCATATACGGCAACTTCCTCCACAGGAAAGACCTACGTCCAGCATAAGGAATACGAGGGAATAATTCCCGAGCTTACACGACGGCGTCGTATGACGGAAAGCATGGGAATGATGACCTTCTATGACCAGTATATGAGCGAGATCACATGTCCGAAATGTAAAGGTGACAGACTCAAGAAGGAGGCACTCTCTGTCAGAATAAAGGGTCTCAATATAATCGACGCGACGAAGATGAGTGTGAAAGAATCCATCGACTTCTTCTCCTCCCTCGAGCTGACTGAGAACGAGAAGACGATATCGAGTCAGATTCTGAAGGAGATAATGTCACGTCTCACGTTCCTCGACAGGGTGGGGCTTGGCTACCTCACGCTCTTCCGCTACGCCCAGACACTCTCCGGGGGAGAGAGCCAGAGAATCAGGCTTGCCACCCAGATAGGAAGTGCGCTCTCGGGGGTACTCTATGTACTCGACGAGCCTTCGATAGGACTTCATCAGCGTGACAACCAGAAGCTCATAGATACCCTCAAGAGGCTTAGGGACCTCGGAAACACAGTCCTTGTCGTCGAACACGATGAAGATACCATCCGTCAGGCCGACTGGGTTGTCGATATGGGACCCGGGGCGGGTGAGAACGGAGGCGAGGTAATCGCAAAGGGAACTCCCCGGGAGATAGAGAAGAACAGAGCTTCAATTACAGGTCGCTTCTTATCGGGAGACCTAACAATAGACGTTCCCGAAAAGCGACGCTCCGGCAACGGCCGCTTTATCTCCATCACGGGATGCCGCAAGAACAACCTCAAGGATATCGACGTGACGCTGCCGCTGGGAGAATTCATAGCCATAACAGGAGTCTCCGGGTCTGGAAAATCGACATTCCTCAACGAAATCCTGCAGCCTGCCATCAAGCGACACCTCATGAAGAAGAAGGAGAAGAAGGACGGCTACAGGACGATATCGGGGCTGGAGAACATCGACAAGCTCGTTGCAATCGACCAGAGCCCGATAGGACGCACTCCGCGCTCGAACCCTGCAACATACATCGATCTCTTCACTCCGATCAGAGAGCTCTTCGCCTCGATGAACGAGGCAAAGGCGAGGGGATACACATCGGGCCGCTTCTCGTTCAACGTCCCGGGAGGAAGGTGCGAGAACTGCTCGGGAGACGGTACGATAAAGATCGAGATGCACTTTCTCTCCGATGTTTATGTAAAGTGCGATGTCTGCGGCGGAAAGCGTTACAACAAGGAGACCCTTGCCGTCACATACAAGGGGAAAAACATCTCAGATGTCCTCGATATGACGGTGAAGGAAGCCTACTCATTCTTCCAGAACCATACGAAGATAAAGCGCAAGCTCCAGACCCTCATGGATGTCGGACTCGATTACATAAAGCTCGGGCAGAGTGCACTTACTCTTTCGGGAGGAGAGGCACAGAGGGTGAAGCTTGCCCTCGAGCTGAGCAAGGTACAGACGGGAAAGACGCTCTACATCCTCGACGAGCCGACGACGGGACTGCACTACGCAGACGTCAAGAAGCTTCTGGAGGTTCTCTCGCGTCTTGTCGACCAGGGTAACACGATAGTCGTCATCGAACACAACCTCGACGTCATCAAGGAAGCCGACTGGATCATCGACCTCGGGCCCGAGGGCGGGGAGGGAGGCGGAAGTATAGTTGCCTCGGGAACCCCTGAAGAAGTTAGTCTTTCCGAGAACAGCTTTACGGGGTATTATTTAAAGAAGTATCTGACAAAACGGTGAAAAAGAGAGCATTACTGACAATTCTACTATCTCTCATTGTACTTCTTCCCCTCGCTGCGGTGAGTGCGGAGACGATATATTACGCCTCCGGAGAAATCCTGAAAACGATGGCATCTTCGCGCGGCCTCTCCACAGACGGAAGCGATGGTGATATAAAGAGCAGGCTCTACGCCTATTACGGCTACGAGGAAGCGTCAGTCACACCCTCTCGATCTTCCCCGGACGAAGACGGGGAAGGGGAGAGCTACACACTCACCATCAGGAATGCCGAGACAGTCACATCATCAGACGGCGTCGTGACACTCAGCGGCAATGTCTCGATAGATTTCAACTTCTCCGACACGGCCGTGAAGACGCTCACAGCATCCACTGTCATCGTCGATTCCTCGAAGGCCGTCCTCACGGCAATCGGAGGCGCCGTATATACTGATTCGGCATCCGATGCCGCGATAAAGGAGATCGAAGCCGACATCCTTACAGTCAAATGGGAGAAGATGGATATATTCCTCACAGGAGGATCCACCAGTACCGAGAGGGAGAACAGCGAGAAGAAGAAGGTCACCTTTTCAACATCCGGCGAGAGGCTTTCCTACCTATCCGAAGGCGCTGTTGTCTTCGATGAAGGCTACATAACATCGAACCCGAAGACGGCCTATTCATCGATCTCGGCAAGTTCCATCCTCATCCTTCCGGGGGAGGACATGTTCCTTTCCTCGGCGACCTTCAATATCGGGAGGGTTCCTATCTTCTACCTTCCGTTTTTCTTCTTCCCCGGAAGCAGAATACTCGGTAACCCCTCATTCGGCTTCACCTCTGACAAGGGGGCTTTCGTCAATACGACATTCGAGCTTATCGGGTCATACCCGAAGATCGAGAGCATCGAGGAGGACTCCTCGTTCTCGTCTCTGTTGAAGAGTACCACAGGAGGTGAGAATGTCAGCCCGGACGGCTATTACTACTCCGAAACTGAGGAGAAGAGCAGCCTGGAACAATTTGCAAGGAACACCTCCTCATACCTTGCAGTCCTGGTCGACGCATACAAGGGAGGAGATGATGCCGCCATTCTCAAAAAGGGCGGCATGCACGTCGGAATCGACTCGCTCTTCAACCTCTTCAACAAGACACTGAAGATCACGTTCTCCGCAGGTGTCGCAACTCCGCTTTCGACAGAGACGAAAGCTATCAGATACTACGGAAACGGCTCCCTTTCATATTCAGCAAAGGGCCTGAGTGCAGAGCTGAAATTTCCCTTCTATTCAGACTCAACAGTTCTCTATCACTACGGAAACAGACTTACGGGATTCTCCTACGGCCCGCTCATGGGAGGAAAGAGCACATTCCCGACAGACTACTCGACAAACGGCATAACATCATTCACACGCTCATTTAAACTCAGTTACTCGCTGCCGTCGTCACTCAAGATTCCCTTTGTCTCGTCATTTGCCATAAAGAATCTCTCCATAGAGGAGAACTGGTCACTCTCATCGTCGACTTCGAAGTCGGTTCTTTCATCCTATTCACTTCCGTCTCTTTCCGTCTCCCTCTCCGGAACTGTATTCTCCTTTGAAACAGGATCATCCTCTCCCGATACGATGAAGAATACAGAGGTGGAGGCAGCAGAACCTGTTACATCTGAGAGAGAAGAAGAGGAAGAGAGAGCAGAGACTGTGAAAATAGAAGAGGAGAAGGAAGAAGAGAAAAAAGACATACTTCTTCTGTCTCCCTATGAGAAGAAAGCGGCAGAAGAAGAAAGTGCAGCCCTGTCTTCATCTCATGCAGTCAGCAAGTTATCCCTTTCATACACACTTACCGAGGACTTCAGCCGGAAGATCAACAACAACACAACAACGGAAACGAAAAAAGACGGAAAGATGACGTCGACCTTCTACTCACGTGTGACGGCAGAGGGAAATATCGGCAAAGCAGCGACGATCTCGAATGTCTTCACGAATTCCCTTTCCTATACCGACACATCCGACTATGTCGCTTCAACCTCGACGAAGAAGCTTGTCTCGACTCCCCTCAACACCCTGAAGGTTACGCTTCCCTATATAGGGGTGACATATAATCTTTCCCTCAAGCCCTTCGACTATACAGAGGAGGAGAAGACGGGAAGAAGGAAGAGTGTGACGACTTCATCCTTCGAGTTCACAAAAGACTATGTAAAGACCCACTCCTTATCTCTCGGGAAATCTCTTTCAACTGCAGCGGGAACATTCAGCGCCGACATATCTTATATACTGCCGCCGCTCGATGGCAGCATAACTCCGACCATCAAGTGGAGCGGGTGGGGTGTGACAACCTCCCTGAGTCTCCTCTTCAAAGAGGACGGGGATAAATTCAGAAGCGACAGGCTCAAGGCAGACGCCGCATGGACATGGACGTATGTCAACTTCTCGTCCTCTTTCTCGTACCAGACGAAGGATTATGACGAATCCGCCTTCTGGAAGCCGTTCACAATGACTTCAACACTCCGTATCAAGAGCGCCGACAGCCGCTATTACGCCGAAGGAAAGATAACGGGCGACGGCTCAAAGGACGGTTTCCTCTCATCTGCAACGGCGACGCTGAAAATGGATGAAGTTACGGCTGTTCTTAATTTCACGAACAGGGAAGCTGTTCTCGAGTTCGACTCCGTGAACATCCGCACGAACCTTTCCTCGAAGTCCTTCCAGCTCTGGAAGGGGAGGTTCTACTGTGCGTTCGCACTTGACAGCACCCTCTTTCTTTCACATACCGACAAATCCCGTTCGTATTTCGCCATCACTCCGTCTCTGACGCTCTCTCTTGCCGAATTTGCAGATATTGTATTTTCATTCAAGAGCCAGAACAACAAACTGGGATCCTACTATGACGATGCCGTCTTCTCTTTCAAAGATATGTGGGATGATCTTATGAGGAGCTTCGACTTTTTCGGAGACGGCAGACGCAATACGAATTTCGTTCTCCAGAGTGTCTCCGTCAGCGTAGTCCACTACATGGAGGACTGGAACCTGAACTTCTCCTATTCGACTTCCTTCCTTAAAAGCACTACAGGCGGGAAAACCATCTATACACTTCAGCCGAGTTTCTCTGTATACTTGGCATGGAATACAATGCCGGACCTCAAGGTCGATGAAAAATGGACTAAGGAGAACGGCTCCACCTGGACGAGGAAATAAGTGGCAGAGACATATATTTTCAACGAAGAGAACGCCTTTCTCATACTCGGTCCCAACGACCGCAATCTTTCATACCTCGAGCTCATTCTCGGCTCCGACCTTACAGTGAAGGGCAATACACTGACACTGTGGCGTAACAACAGCGCTTTTCTCCCTCTGATGAAGGCCCTCGAGAAAGCAGCAGGAGAGCGCGGAGCTCTCGGTGAGGGTGAGATATACATGGAATTCCAGAGTGTAAGGTCTTCCATAGAAGAGGAGGAGAGAAGTGAGGAGAAGAATGACAAGAAGGTAAGGGAATACATATCTGTACTGGGTAAGACGGTATGGCCGAAGACGAAGGTGCAGAAGGAGTTCATATCATCTCTCTTCTCCAGTCAGCTCGTATTCGCATCCGGTCCCGCAGGCTCGGGTAAGACATTCCTCTCCGTCGCATTCGCCCTCGAGGAGGTCTTCTCAGGACGCCGCAACAAGATAGTCCTCACGCGTCCCGTTGTTGAAGCGGGTGAGTCACTGGGCTTTCTTCCGGGAGATCTGTCGCAGAAACTCAATCCCTACCTCAGGCCCCTTTACGACGCAATGGACAACCTTCTCAATCCCCAGCAGATAAAAAGACTCGAGGAGAACGGTACTATCGAGATAGCTCCTCTTGCATATATGAGGGGGCGCAGTCTCAACAACAGTGTCGTCATACTCGACGAAGCACAGAATACGACGAAGGGACAGATGAAGATGTTCCTGACCCGCATCGGAGAATCGAGTACGGCGATAGTCAACGGAGACCCTACGCAGATAGACCTTCCGAAGAAAGGAGACAGCGGATTTACCGGGGCCATTGAAATTCTGGATGGAATAGAAGGGCTCTCTGTGGTAAGATTCACCCATCGGGACACTGTCCGCTCGCGTCTTGTGAGGGACATTGTCAAGGCATATTCTCTGGAGGAGAAGAACGATGAGCAGGAATGACAGAAAGAAGAGGGTTGACTTCAAAGCTTTCTCGAGGGGAGAGATGACCACATTTATCATCCTCATACTCCTGACACTTCTTCTCGGTGCCTCCATCCCGCCCCTTCTTTCATCGAACATGCTCTTCTCGATAAGAACGAGCAGAACATACCAGGCTAACGAGCTCAGCGATGAGGATCTTCTTTCCCCGATATCATTCTCGTACATCGACGAGGAGAAGACTGAGGAGAAGAGGAACGAGGCAGCAGACGAAATAGCTCCGTATTTCACATATTCCTATACGGCATCGCTGACTATGAGCGAAAAGGCACAGATGGTCTACGACTATCTCGTAAACCATGAGGAAATAACAGATGAGTCGCTCTCCGTCATTACAACAATGCTGGACAAGCTCTCCGATGAGAGTGCCTATGCCTCCTATGCGGCGATCATCCGGGAGACCGTGAACCACTTCATCCGTGAAGGAATCTTTTCATATGAAGAGATAGCATACCTCATAGAGAAGAGAGAGACGAAGCTCTATGTAAATGAATCGGCGGAGCTTCCGTATACCTTCTCGGGAGGAATGAGACTTGTCGACGGCGTACTTACAGACAACTCGGCATTCTCGCTTATATATCAGTGGCTCGTCACGAGCTACAGTGATACCGATTCGGTCGAACTCCAGGTCATTGCAGAGATTGCCCAGGAGATAATCCAGGCCAACATCTTCTATGACGAAGTCTATACGGAGAGCCGGAGAGAGGCTGCGAGAAAGATGGTCGAGCCCGTCGTCATCAACATAGAGAAGGGTGACTACATTCTCAAGACAGATACTCTTGTCACGGCAGACCAGCTCTACACGCTTTCCGTTCTCAACTCGAAGCGTGTTATAAGCATGTCATTCTTCTCGGCCCTGCCGAGAGTTCTGATCGTGGTTTTCGTCCTCGGTGTATGGTTCTACTTCTCAGTCGGCCTCATCCCGTACGAATACAGAAAGGCACAGTATTCGAACATATCGCTGTCCCTGATGGCGGCATCCCTCATAATCGGCTTCTTCTGTGCATGGAAGATCATTTCGTATAACTTCTATTCATTCGATGCACTTCTGCCTTTCCTCATCTGCGGCATGATCGGTGTCTCGATAACTAACAGCATCCCGTACGGCATGTCAAACATCCTCGCACTCGCCGTCATGTACACCCTCTGGCCGAATTCGACATTCTCCTCGATTCTCTACTTTGTATTGTGCGGGCTGGTCATCTGTATCATGACACTCAAAAACAGAGGACGCTACGACACGATCTCCTCATGCTTCAAGTGCTGCGCCATCCTGGTTGTGATAACGCTTCTCTTCTCTCTGCAGAACTCTAACAAGGTTCTCGAGATCCTTTTCTCGTGTGCGGCAATCATCCTCAACACGATTTTCGCATTCATATTGTATTCGGTTCTTCTTCCGATTCTCGAGAAGATATTCAACATCCCAACAAAGCAGAGGCTCATTGAGCTCGCATTCACCGACAACGCAATTCTCAATCAGCTGAGCCAGGTGGCTCAGGGTACATACAACCATGTTAAGAATGTGGCAGACCTTGCATACGGGGCTGCACTCGCCATCGGATGCAATGCCGAGCTTGCCCTCGTAGGTGCAAGGTACCACGACATAGGAAAGATGGTTCACCCCGAATACTTCATCGAGAACCAGAATGAAAAGAACGCCCATGACCAGATTTCCTCACAGCTCTCGCGTTCGATCATAAAGTCTCATGTCAGACTCGGAACCGAGAAGGGTAAGGATATAGGGCTTCCGAGAGAAGTAATCGACATAATCGGTGAGCACCACGGCAACGATATCATCAAATACTTCTATAACGAAGCTGTGAAGAATGCCGGCGAGAAGGATATCGTCGTCAAGGAGGACTTCATGTATGACGGCAACCCTCCATCGACGAAGGAGAGTGCGATCGTCATGCTGGCCGACTGCGTCGAAGCTGCGACGAGAACCATCAAGAAGCCCAACCACCAGAAATACGAGAAGTTCATCAACTCCATCGTTTCCGAGAAGATATCACACGGGCAGCTGGATAATTCGGGACTCACGATGACTGAACTCAAGACGATTAAGGAGGCTTTCATAACTCCTCTTATCGGACGCGACCATCACAGAATAAGCTACGACAACGACCAGGACAAGGATTGATATGTATACCGTTGAACCAGAAGAGTTTCCTTATATGGAAGAGGTAAGAAGGAATCTCGATTCCTTTCTTGAGTATTTCGACGAGAAAGATGATTTCTCCGTGACATTCGTCTCTGATGACGAGATCCGCTCTCTCAACAGGGAGTACAGGGATATAGACTCTCCGACAGACATACTCACATTCAGGCTTGCCGACGGGGATGATGACTTCCCGCAGGTTGCAGACGAAGAGAACAACGAGCTGGGGGACATATTCATATCTCTCGAGAGCTGCCGTCGTAATGCTGAAGAGTTCGGCGTCGAGTGGAAAGATGAACTGAGGCGTCTTCTTCTCCACGGCCTTATGCATCTCAGGGGCTGGGATCACAGCACAAACGACTTCTCCTCCGAGCCCATGCTCATCGAACAGGAGAAGATTCTCAAGACAGTCAGATAACCAGAAACGTCTTTCAGGTCAGATTATATGTGTCACTGAAGTGAAAAAGTGTCACTTTTCCGGCCATATTTAACATTTGCACTTTGTTATCATCATAATCACAGGTACACCCGTGGCGGTGGACGGTTGGCCCTCGATATCAAATTACAGGGTATCGGGAGGCGTTGCCTCTGGATTCGCAGTTCAATACTT
>CAVFZO010000036.1:0-19719 GCA_963626925.1 Clostridium sp. AM49-4BH | reverse complement strand
TGAAGATAATGTTTGTGTGCCACGGCAACATCTGCCGTTCCCCGATGGGGGAGTATATACTGAAGAAGATGCTGTTTGATGAGGGGATTGACGGTGTTGAGGTATGCTCACGCGGCGTCAGCAGCGAGGAGGACGGCAACGATATCTATCCTCCGGCGAAGAGAGTGCTGAGGGCGCACGATATCCCGTTTTCGGCACACAGGGCAGGGCGTATAAGCGACTCGGACTACGATGAGGCTGACCTCATTCTCGCTCTCGACGAGAGTAATATGCGTTCTCTCATGAGGCGTTTTCCTTCGTCCGGGAAGATAAGGATGCTTTTGTCTAAGGGTGTGGAGGATCCCTGGTACACCGGTGATTTCGAAGGAGTATATCGGGAAATTTCTGAGGGATGTCGGAATATTGTGAAAGATCTGAAAAATAATATAATCAGATAAACAACTATCTAAGGAGACATATCACTATGGATATCAGATACTCGACAGGAAAGGATGATTTCCGTTATTTGACGACAGAAGACCTCAGAGATGAGTTCCTCATTACGAATATATTCAATGCAGACGATGTCAGCTGCGTCTACTCCCACATCGACAGAATCGTCACTATGGGCGTCATGCCGGTCAAGGAGAGGGTGGACATTGAGAAGAACATCGACCCATGGAAGAACTTCGGTGTAAGTTACCTCCTCGAGAGAAGGGAACTGGGATGCATCAACATCGGAGGAAAGGGAAAGATCATCGCTGACGGTGTTGAATATGAGATGAACCACTGGGACGGCATCTATCTCCCGATGGGAACAAAGAAGGTCGAATTCGAATCGGAAAGCGGCGATGAGCCTGCGAAGTTCTACGTTATCACAGTTCCTGCACATACTCCGAAGAAGGCTGTCCATGTCCCGTTTGAGAAGGCCATCCACAAGCACCTGGGCTCTCTCGAGACAAGCAACGAAAGAACTATCAACCAGTACCTCCATCCGGACGTACTCGACACATGCCAGCTCTCGATGGGCCTGACACACCTCGAACCGGGTTCAGTATGGAACACAATGCCGGCTCATACTCATGAGAGACGTATGGAAGTCTATTTCTACTTTGACGTACCGGAGGACAATGTCGTCTTCCACTTCATGGGCGAACCCCAGGAGACAAGACACATCGTCATGCACAACGAAGAGGCTGTGATCAATCCGTCGTGGTCGATTCACTCCGGCGCCGGCACATCCAACTACACGTTCATCTGGGCTATGTGCGGCGAGAACAGAGCCTATGACGATCAGGACTGGATCAAGACACCCGATCTCAGATAAGACCATGCAAAGAACGAAATCTGAACTGCATTCTTCCGGGAGTGCAGTTTTTCTTTTCCGGTAAAAGACAATCAGTTACAATACACCGTGAATGCGGTTTCAAGAAGGGCGGGGATTTTTCAGTGTCCTATTCCTAACAACATCAACAATTAGCGTTTCCTCTGTTGGATAATTCTCCGAAAATTGCTATATATAAGGCTCGGAGGCGCTATGCAGATAAGGCTTGAGAATCTAAAGCGTGTCTACGGGACACTGCACGCCGTTGAAGGAGTATCCCTTACGATACCGTCCAACACGGTCTACGGAATAATAGGAAAGAGCGGGGCGGGAAAGAGTACGCTGGTCCGCCTTATCAGCATGCTCGAGAAGCCCGACGAGGGCGAGGTCTACTACGGCGGAAGACGTGTGGACAACCTCTCGAAGAAGGAACTCATCGAGGAGAGAAGGAAAATAGGCATGATCTTCCAGAATTTCAATCTCTTCTCCTCCCGTACTGCCGGGCAGAATATCGCATATCCGATGGAAATCTGCCACAAGGACAGAACATACATAAAGGAGAGGGTTGCAGAGCTCATCAAGCTCGTCGGTCTCGAGGGCAGGGAGAATGCTCCGGTATCTACACTCTCGGGCGGGCAGAAGCAGCGCATCGCAATCGCACGCGCCCTTGCAACCGAACCTGATATCCTCTTCTGCGACGAAGCCACATCGGCGCTCGACCCGCAGACAACACGTGCCATTCTCTCCCTCATCAAGGAAATCCAGAAGAAGATGAACCTCACCGTCGTCATGATCACCCATCAGATGGAGGTCGTGAGAGACGCCTGCGACAGGGTTGCGGTACTGGACCAGGGTGTCGTCGTCGAGGAGGGTGAGGTCAGCGAGATCTTTTCATCTCCGAAGAGTGAGGTCACCAAGGACTTCATCTCCAACCTCACCAACATAAAGGACAGTATCGTGAACTTCTCCGAGAAGAAGGGCCACTATACACTGCGCTTCAATTCCGCGACTACCGCCGAGCCTGTGATCAGCGAGGTTACAGCCGCAACCGGGGCCATGTTCAATATCATGGCGGCCGGCGTGCAGTATATCGAAGGCAGGCGCTACGGCGTCATGGTTCTCGATATCGGACCTGACAAAAATGTACGGGAGAAGGCCATAACAATGCTCAGAGAACGCGGGGTTGTCGTCGACAAGACGGATAGAGAGGAGGAGAGAGCATGAATTCCCAGATAATGAAACTTGTACTGCAGTCAACGGGACAGACACTCGAGATGGTTTTCTTCTCGACTATATTCTCCGTTATCCTTGGCCTCCCTCTCGGAGTGCTTCTCCATGTCACCGACAAGGAGGAGAAGGGCGGAATAATACCGAGGCCGGTTCTCAACGAAGTTCTGAGCCGCATCGTCAATGTTCTCAGATCCTTTCCGTTCCTCATCCTCATGATCGTCCTCATGCCGCTTGCACGTCTTATTCTCGGAACGACAATCGGCACCAGGGCCGCTGTCGTATCTCTCTCGATAGCAGCAGCTCCGTTTGTCGCCCGTGTCATAGAGACAAGCCTTACCGAGGTTGATCCGGGAGTCATACAGGCTGCAAAGGCCATGGGATCGACGAACTGGCAGATCATATGGAAGGTGATGCTTCCCGAGGCGCTGCCGTCTCTTGTCAGCGGAATCACCCTCACGATAATAAATCTCATCGGCTATTCGGCAATGGCCGGAACCATCGGAGGCGGGGGACTGGGAGACTTGGCAATCAGGTACGGTTACCAGCGTTTCCGCACCGACGTCATGATCGCCGCAGTCGTTGTGACAGTCATTCTCGTCGAGCTTATACAGCTTGTGGGGAACAGGATAGCATCCTCGCTTCTCAAGAAAAGATAAGACAGAGCCGCTGAGAAATCAGCGGTTTTAAAATGCGTCACGTTATTTTTTTCTTAAGCTTTTTTCCTTTCACAGTAAAGGATTATTAATTCGGGATGATTCGGTAAGTTTCAGGATTATAAAAAATTTCTGCAAACTACTTGCATAAATATTTAAATTCTGTATATAGTTTGTCCAACATTTATCAGGAGGATATAAGAACATGACAAAGTTTACAGTTTCCATGCGTTCTATGATGTCTTCCATGATGATGCCCTGTCGGGCATAACATTAATTATTTAAAAAATCCAATCCATCAGTTTATCAAAATGTTCAGACCCCCGGAGGGGTAGAACCCGTTAAAAGTCTCTAGAGGGCATAGACCCTTTCAAAGGAATAAAAAATGAAAAAGCTTATCGCATTATCTCTTATCGTATTACTCGCACTCACATCGGTTTTCGCTCAGGGCGCATCCGAGACTGGGACAACATCTTCGACGACAAAGCTCGTCGTAGGTGCAACACCGGAGCCTCATGCAACTCTCCTCAACCTCGTCGTCGACGATCTTGCCGAACAGGGCATCGAACTCGTAGTCAAGGAATTTACAGACTATGTTACTCCGAACGACGCAGTCGAGTACGGCGAAATCGATGCAAACTACTTCCAGCACATTCCGTATCTCGAGTCATTCAACTCCGAGCACGGCTATCATCTTGTAAACGCAGGCGGTATCCACATCGAGCCTATTGCACTCTATTCCACGAAGTATGATTCCCTCGATCAGATTCCGTCCGGAGCTACAATCGCCATCCCCAACGACCCGACAAACGAGGGCAGGGCGCTTCTCCTTCTTGAATCTGCAGGTCTCATCACTCTCAATGAAGATGCCGGCCTCGAAGCAACTCCGCTCGACATAGCTTCCAACCCGAAGAACCTCAAGTTCTACGAAATCGAAGCTGCATCGCTTCCGAGAGTCATCAGCGACGTTGACGGAGCAATCATCAACGGCAACTATGCAATCCCCGCAGGATTCGTTGCAACACGTGACGGTCTCTATGTCGAAGGCGCAGATTCTCCGTACGTCAATGTCGTTGCAGTCAAGGAAGGAAACGAGAACAACCCGGCTGTCAAGGCTCTCGTCGAAGCTCTCAAGAGCGACAAGGTCAAGGCATATGTAGCAGAGAACTACCCCAACGGTGAAGTCGTCCTCGTAGACTGATATATATTCTCCTTTTGTTTTCCCTCATTACTTCATCAGTAGTGGGGGATTTTTTTTGTCCGTTGGAGTACACTATCGCCATGAAACGCAAAACAGTCGTCGTAGGAGGAACGAACACAGACCTCTCAGGCGAGTCATTCGGTAAAATCGTCGCCGGAGATTCCAATATAGGGCGGGTCACCTTCTCCGCAGGCGGAGTGGGACACAACATCGCCCTCAACCTCGCCCTCATGGGTGAGGATGTGAGCTTCATCACGGCTCTCGGCTCCGACGTCTTCGGAGAGGCGCTGAAGAGGGAGCTCTCGCTGACTCTCGACATCTCCTCCTCCCTCATTACGAACGAGCGCAGTGACATATACCTCTATGTCGCAGCCCCCGGAGGCGAGATGTACGTCGCGGTGAACGACATGGAGAACATCAAGCGACTCGATGCTTCTTTCATAGAGAAGAAGAAGGACGTCATAGAAAATGCCGGATGCGTCGTCGTGGAAGCAAACCTCACGAGTGAGACAATCTCTGCCGTATGCCGTCATAGCCGGGGACTCGTTCTTGCGGACGCCGTTTCGACACTCAAGGTTGAGAGGCTTGTTCCGTCCTTCGAAAAGATCGACGTGTTCAAACCCAACCTCATGGAGCTTGAGTACCTTTACGGGAAAAAAATCGAGAGCACGGATGAAATCATACGCGCATCTCACTCCCTCCTCGAGAGGGGCCTCGGCTCTGTGCTTCTGACTCTCGGCTCCCGAGGCTCGGCATACATATCGCACCGCGGCGTCATATACTGCCCGGCGGGAAAGACGGAGTGCGTCAATACGACAGGCGCCGGAGACAGTTTCCTTGCGGGCTTTGCATTCGGAATGATGGAGTGGGGCGATGAAAAGAGTGCCGTAAAGGCTGCTTCAGCCGCCTCTGAGATCGCCGTTATGAGCGAGGAGACCGTGAGTAAGGAAATGAAGAAAGAAACCATATACAAGCTAATCAAGGAGAAAGAAACCTATGAACAGATACCTGGATTATTCTGATGAAGTCAGTGCGGCACTCGATGAGGGAAAACCTGTCGTGGCACTCGAGAGCACGATAATCTCACACGGCATGCCATACCCGAAGAATGTCGAGACAGCGCTGCTTGTCGAGGACGAAGTGAGAAGGAACGGTGCCGTTCCTGCAACTATCGCCATAATCAACGGCCGCCTCAAGGCAGGACTGACGAAGGACGAGATCGAGTATTTCGGAAAGAAGGGAACGGCCATCACGAAGGCGTCGAGACGTGACATTCCCACAATCATCGCGAAGAAGGAGGACGGTGCAACAACAGTCGCAGCAACGATGATTATCGCTTCTCTTGCCGGAATCGACATATTCGCAACAGGCGGTGTCGGAGGCGTACACCGCGGTGCCGAGACTACATTCGACATTTCAGCCGACATGGATGAGTTCACGAAGACTGGAGTTCTTGTCGTCTGTGCAGGAGCAAAGGCCATCCTGGATCTGCCGCTGACGCTGGAATATCTGGAGACGAAGGGCGTCAATGTGGTGGGGTATAAAACAGACGAGCTTCCCGCATTCTATACACGCCATAGCGGCCTCAGGGTGACCTGGCGTATGGACAGCGCCGAGGAGATTGCAGCCTCATGGCTTGTCCAGAAAGACCTTTATCCGAATACCGGACTTCTCGTGACCAACCCAATCCCCGAGGAATACTCGATGGATGCCGATTATATAAACAAGGAAATAGACGAAGCCATCAAAGAAATGAAGGCTCTCGGCATAAAGGGCAAGGAGACCACACCGTACCTCCTGGACAAGATCCAGAAGCTCACGGGAGGAAAGAGCCTCGAGGCGAACATCAAGCTCGTCCTCAACAACGCCGCACTCGCTTCCCGCATTGCCGTTGCAATGAAGAAATAAGATACCGCAGTGTCCTGTGTCCCCCGGAAACGGGGGCTTTTCCTTTCCGGATGAAAAGAAAACTTGTATCCGTGACACAGAGGTAGTATTCTTAGAAGCAGAAGAAATAAGTTCGGGGGATTGATATGAACAAACTTCTGAGAAAAGTATCCGTGGGGATCCTTGTGGTCCTTTTTGTCGTTTCATGCACAACATCAGGCGTGAAAGCAGAAAAGGAAATAAACGCAATTACTCCTGTTGCTGAAGCTCCTGCATCCGCGAAGGAGGAGGTAGCTCCTGCTCCTGTAAAGGAAGAAGCGGTTTCTGCTCCTGTCAAGGAAGAGCCGGTTTTTGCTCCTGTCAAGGAAGAGACAACACCGGTAACGGTGGAGGTCGCGGCTCCTGCCAAAACAGAAACCATAGTGGAGACCAAACCGGTAGAGGCCGTAAAACCCCTTCTCGAGACAGAGCTGGAATACATGGGCATAAAGGCTGATGTCACTGCATACGAAACACACGCTCTCATCTCTCTTCCGGAGGGTACGACAGAGGCCGCTGTAGTGGAAATAGTTCAGAGTTTCCCATCGGAAATCTCCACAGAAGGAGTCACTTATACATTCCATGACGGTATTCTCGAGCTGACATATCCCTCTCTCACAAAGGAGGATCTGGAAGTACTGGCAGAGAAAGCTGAAGAAGCTTTCAAGGCATATATAGACTCCGTAATCAAGGAGGAGAAACTCCCGAAGTACGAGGTCTACGTTGAACTTGCAGGCGGAAAGCTCGACAAGTCATACTATCCGAAGGAAGAGCTTTCGTTCGTCGACGGCACCTCGGTTATCTGGATCAGATACGACGGCAAGCATTTCGGCGTCAACTTCGACGGCGGTGCGCTTGTGGAGGGTGTCACGGTCTCCTCTCTTATCGAAGCACTCTCTTCCGGTTCCGTTACAGCTCCGGATCTGGTGAAGGACGGGTATCTCTTCCTCGGCTGGAAGAACGAGAGAACAGGTCTCATCGACAGAAACTTCACCATCACATTCGATTCCGTCACTGACGGCGATGTCTATACGGCGCAGTTCGAGGAGATTATCAATCCTGTTACATCATATGTCGTCAACATGACTGCCGACGGCGTCGCACTCTCGGGCTATCCTCTCATGGTCTCTGATGATATATCGGGTGTGGCGCTTCCGACTCCCGAGAGAGAATACTATACTTTCGACGGCTTCCGTGACTCCGAGAGCAATATCGTCGACAGCGTAAGCTTTACAGAAAAGTCTTCATCCGACATAACGCTCGAAGCAAGCTGGACTCCTGTAGAATACTCCATAACCTATGATGAAGAAGGTATCGAATACAGGGAAAAACCCGTCGAGGTGAAAGAAGCGGAGATGGAGGCTGAGGTAGTTGTTGAAGAAGCGAAGAACCCCGGGCACTACAACGTCGAGGACGAGTTCACACTTCTTCCCCTCAACAGGGACAAGTACATATTCAAGGGATGGATCGAGGAAGGCGAGGAGTCATATCTTGCAAATCCTGATTACAGATTCGTGAAGGGAACGCACGGCGACAAGACTCTCGTCAGCGTCTGGCAGCCCAGAACATATTCCATAACTTATATCGGAGCCGGTTCGTACTGCGGACCTTCGAGCTACGTCTACGGAAGCGGAGACATCGCAGTGGGAGAGCCCGAAGTAGCTGAAGGCATTGCCTTCCTCGGCTGGAAGGAGAGCGGAACTGACAACGAGCCGTCCGTGACATATGTCATCGACTCCACAAGGGGTGAGGACATCGTTCTTGAAGCGGTATGTGTTCCCATCGAATACTCTATTCTTTACGATGAAGAGGGAGTGGAATACATAGAGAAGACAGAGGAAGCTGCTCCGGCAGTCGTAACTGTCGTCGAAGAGCCGAAGAATCCCGATTTCTACACCATTGAAGACGAGTTCACGCTTCTCCCGCTCGACAGGGACAAGTACATATTCATGGGCTGGATAGAGGAAGGCGAAGAGTCCTATCTTGCAGATCCGGCTTACAGATTCGTTCTGGGTACACACGGCGACAAGTCTATGGTCAGCGTATGGCTTGCAAAGACATATTCCATATCATACAGGCTAAATGCCGCAGGTGTCTCCTTCAACGGCCCGGAAAGCTATGTATACAACACCGGCGACATCGCCATTGCGTCACCGGAGGAGGTCGAAGGTCTTGTCTTCCTCGGCTGGAGGGAGAATGGAACGGATAATGAACCTTCCACCACCTACATGCTCGATTCCACAAGAGGAGAGGACATTGTCCTCGAGGCCGTCTGGGAGCCTGTCGAATATACAATAGAGTATGACCTTGACGGAGGTTCACTCCCCGAAGGCGTCGTCAACCCGTCATCGTACAACAAACTGAGCCGGACATTCACACTCAGAGCTCCCGAGAGAAGGGGCTACAGGTTCGTCGGCTGGCAGTATGAAGGCATGAAAGAGGTCAATACGATGCTCTTCTCCGCAGTCTTCTCGTCAGACTGGGCAAGCCTTGCACTTGATGTCTACGAGGACCATATAAACATTTCGTTCTCGGCGGCGGATGACAGCGTGACCGACCTTCTTGAGGATGTCATTGCCGAGGCATTCCCGTATGCTCGATATGATGTATACTCCTCGGGAATCAGGATTGACTTCACTCCCGAAACGGAATACGAGCTCGAGAGCCTTATAAACGAGGTTGCTCTCGAAATGGGCCTGGAGCGTGTCAGAACGGAGGAGAAGACAACATTTGTCTCCGATTCGATCACAATCGGCAGCGGAACTGTCGGCAACCTCTCCTTCAAGGCCGTCTGGGATATCGTCTACTACAATATCTATTACGATGAAGAAGGTGTTCTGTACCGTGTTCCTGCAATGAAGGAGAAAGAGGTAACAAATCCGTCTCAATACACTGTAAACGATGCATTCACAATCGTGAATCCGAGCCGCATCGGCTATGACTTCGTCGGCTGGATCATCGACGGCGAAGAGGTGACTCTGGCTCGTCCCATCTACTCCATAGAACTCGGCACTGTCGGCGACAAGAGCCTTCTGGCTGTATGGAAGGAGAAGGACTACTCGATCACCTACGACCTCGACGGCGGAAAGCTGGAGGGCGATCCTGCAGTTTCATATACATATTCGTTCGAGTCCGTCAACCTCCCGACTCCAGTCAGAAAGGGTTACAGATTCGTCGGATGGATGGACGAGGAGGAAGGAAAATACATAAGCCGTATCTCCAGCTTCTCCGGACGTGACTTCTCCCTCAGAGCTGTATGGAAGCTTGAAACATACCACGTTACATACCGTCTGGACGGCGGAGAGCTCGAAATGTATGAGGAGAATCCTCTCTCCTATACAGTCGAGGATGAAGAGCTTGTGCTCTCCAACCCCGTCAGGAAAGGATACACATTCAAGGGCTGGTATGAAGGGAACGGCAGATACACAAAGAAGACTGTCCTCCTCGAGGAATACACAATCGACACGGCAAGAGCCGAGGACATCACTCTCAATGCTCTTTGGGAGGCTGTCGATTACCCGATTACCTACGTGCTTGACGGAGGCAGCTACCGCTTTGAAATCGTGAATCCGGAATCCTACACAATCGAGGATTACGTCATCATCGCCAACCCGTACCGTGACGGCTATGACTTCACAGGCTGGGTAATTGCAGGTGACAGAACAGAAACCCATACCATCGACAAGAGAATCGAGAAGGGTACGACGGGAGCAGTCAAGCTCATTGCGACATGGAAGAAGTCGACAGTCGGACTCGGCGTCGTAACCGAAAAGCAGAAGAACCTCGTCGTCTACGGCAGGGACAACATCGAAAGACCCGACTGGGTTGTCGAGACCCCGACATCCGACGGCTGGTACTACGAGAAGGTTTACGTCAAGGAATCGGAGAATATCTACGAGGCTGCCGAGAGCGCCAAGAAGATGGGCGTTGCACAGTTTGCAATGAGAAGAGGCGCAACAGTCGACAACCTGGATAAGAACCTAAACGGCACACCGTACATAACGACATCGTTGAAGCTGAATTCTGTAGTCTTCGATATCGAAATCGTGGAAATCTGGGTCGACAGCGACGGCGGTACCTGGGTATTGATGAAGTCACCGAGGTAAGGGCAGATGAATATGCGGCGGCGTCATGCCGCTGCATACACGACAGGGAGACATAATGAACAAATACTTTGTCATGGTTCTGTTTGCCCTTTTTCTTATCTTGATTCCTTCATGCGGAAAGAAGAAAGAAGAAAAGGCTGATGTGACTGCCCCGGCAGCGGAAACTGCAGCTGATGAGGTAACGGCTTCGGAAGAGAAGGCTCAGTCCGGTAATAAGGAGGTAGCATCCGAAGAGATTACTCCGTCCCCTGTTGACGGAGAAAGGGTCTACAGAGACAATATTTTCTATACTTACTCTTCTGAAAAAGGCGGCTACGTCGTCACTTCGAATACCGTTACATACAGTCGCGAGGCAGCCATTGCGGAAGATATCGACGGCGTTCCTGTCGTCGCTGTGGGGGAGAATGCCTTCAGCGGCAATGAAGCCGTAACAGGAACACTCTTTATTCCTCGAAGCGTGAAGGAGATCGGAAGCGGGGCATTCTCGGGTTGTACATCTCTTACGGGACTCTGGCTCAGTGAAGGCATCGAGATAATCGGAAGCGGGGCCTTCAGCGGCGATATCTCGCTGTCGGGGGACCTTGCCGTGCCTTCTACGGTCACTGTAATCAGCGAAGAGGCATTTATGAACTGCTCCGGCTTCGACGGCGGACTCTATATACTCGGGAAGACCGCAGTAGGGGACTGGGCATTCTACGGCTGCAGCGGCTTTGGAGAACTCACTATCCTCTCCGCTCTTTCAATCGGGAACGGTGCATTCGAGAACTGCACAGGTCTGAAGGGAGACCTTGTTATCCCGGAATCTCTCAGGACGATAGGGGAGAGGGCGTTCTACAACTGCAGCGGTCTCGACGGCTCTCTTGTCATACTCGGGGCGGAGACAATCGGGAAGAAAGCCTTCGAGCACTGCTCATCCTTCAGTGGTGATCTTATACTCCCTCCGACTCTCTCGAGCATCGGAGAGTATGCGTTTGCATACTGTTCGGGCTTCGACGGCACCCTTGTTCTCTCATCTTCTCTCACCTCTGTCGAGCATGGCACATTCTACAAATCCGGGTTCTCCTGTGATGTAATAATTCCGGAGAGCGTGAAGACGATTGATACAAAGGCATTTGCAGAAACAGCCGTCACGCCGTACTTCACATCGCCTTATATCGAGATTGCATCCGACGCATTTTCGCCTGGTACTGTAATACCGGCAGAATTGCTCTGAAAGGAGATAGAGCGGCAATCACTATCCGGGGCTTCGGCTCCGGATATGTTTTTTGCTTTCAAAAGTCAGAAAACCTCTATTTCTGCGTTAAAAATGCTGCCCGGGGAATCTAACCCGGGACTTGCATGACAGGATGATTTTGGGAGAATCATTTATCTTGTGTCACACCACAAAAAGGGGTTCTGACCTATCCTTCAACTGTTTTGTTGAGAAAGAAAACGGGCAACTCATATAACCATACTGAATCTCAGGAAAACGGCGGAAACAGAGGAGTTTACATGCCGGATATGAAGACAGACTTCTGCATCACCCCGGCCGGAATCCGCTCACTTGAATCTGTACGAGCCGAAGAGTCCGAAGTATGTATAACCTCCGAGGCCGCGTCTCAGTTCACAGAAGACATCGACGTTGTAGATACGGAGACTTGTAAAGATGCCAGCATAGAGTGAGATTTTATTGTCAAGGACAGGAACAAATGATAAGCCCGCACTTACACCGACACGGAAGGGAAAGCCGTCAAAAAACGCTCTCGAAACTTTGAGTCCGATGTCCGCCGTGATGAAGAAGGGTGATCCGATCACCATATCGATAGAACCGAAGACAGAGAAATCACTGTATGCATAATCAACATCCAGGCCTGCAGAGAGTCCGATGCCCTTTTCAGTGTTGCCCTGGAATATCCCGAGAATACCGCCGCGGGCGGAGAAGGAAAGAACCCAGGAAGAAGCTGCTGTTTCTCCTTCCGCTATGCTTTGAAGTGATCCTGTAACCGGAGATGGAGAAGATACAGCTTCTGACGGCCGGGACCATGAAGAGGAGACTGCCACCTCGCTCTCCTTCTCCGGCACGGAAGCATTTACATCTCTTTCATTCGGAGAGAGACTGTCGATGATACCTCTGATCGTGCTTTCAAGGGTGTCATATGAGGCAAGGAGGAATTCTTCAGTCTGCTCCGGATAGTGGAGGGTTACGGTGTCTCCGTAAAGGTTGTATGTCACATCTGACGTCTCTGCGGGATAGACGCTCACGAGGATTTCTCTTACCGCCAGTACGTCTCCGGCCGTGGTACCTTCGGGGAGCGTCAGAGTCGTGTGTGTGCTGTAGACCTCCGCTTCGGCTTTTATACCCTCGTAAGAGAATTCTCTGGAGAACAGGAGTTTGTCTTCTGTTTCTGCTCCTTTCCGGGCTGCAGCATTCGAGTAGAGGATGTCGATGGCATCTCTTGCTGTATTTTCAAGAGTGTCGAATGAGGTAAGAAGGAATTCTTCAGTCTGCTCCGGATAGTAGAGTGTTACGGTGCCGCCGGCAATGGTGTATGTCACATCTGACGTCTCTGAAGGATACAGACTCCTGAGAATTACTGCTGCTTCAGATATGTCCCCGTCTGTGGTGCCTTCAGGGAGCGTAAGAGTTGTATGTGTGCCGTAGACCTCCGCTTCGGCATTTATACCCCTGTAAGAGAATGTCCTGGAGAAAAGGAGCTTATCTTCAGCTTCTTCCGTGTTGTCTCTTTCTGCTCCTTCCAGGGCTGCAGTCTCCACTTCCGGATTCTCTTCTCCCGTATATGGGATATCATCGCCTTTTACGGCGTCTTCTGCCGCTGCTGCAGGTGCCTCATCCAGAGAAGCGTGAAGAGCCTCTTCTTTATCTTTAGACACGTTTTCAGGATTCATGTACTTTGCGATTTCGATTTCAAGAAGAGGAAGAAGGTACTTTCCATTGAGAGCGGGATCGAAGGAGAGGGAGAGCTCGTAGTCATTGAGGATCAGGGAAGCCTTGAGGATATCTTCATCGCCGTACTTCTTTTCAAAGAGGATGAAGGCGTCGAGGTTGTCGAGAATATATGAGTCGAGATACATGCTCAGGTACCCGTAATCGGTATAGCCGGAGAATATACAGCCCGATACGGAGAACGAGTACGGACGGTAGTCATCCCGTGCCGGTGTCGTCTCCTGCGGCTGTGCATACTCATCTTTCGGAAGAGCATCATCTTCATATATGGAATTCTGTGGCGTTGTCTCTCCTTCCGGAAGACGCTGACAGGAAGAATTTTCAGACGTCTCCTTCTTCTCCATGGAAGCGGGGCGTACATAATCCGCAGTACTTTCTTTCACTTCTGAAGGGGCGCTCTCTTCCGCCTCCGGGGAGGCGGGGCGGATGTACTGCACTGTCTCCGTCTCCTCTCTCCCCATCGGTGTGGACGGCCTGACATAAAGCGGTGACGACGCAGCCTCTTCGTCTTTCCTCTCCATCGGAGTTGCAGGTCTCACGTAACGTGTCGTCACATCAGACGGACTCTCCTTTTCCTCCATAGTTACAGCCGGGCGGACATAATCCGGACCCGATGATGCGGAGAGTGTAAATAAAGACAAGATGAACAGACAGAAAAAAAGCAGCTTTTTCATATAATCCCCCGAAGCCTGTCTACTATCATAAATCCAATAGTCCGAACTCTCAACAAAGAAAAGAAGATGACGAGAGATGTTGCTGCTTCTCCGTCCGATGCCGTCATCTGCGACGATGCGGAAAAATATTGCTTTTTTCAATTCTTTCTTAACGTTTCCGTTTCTCCCGGGCTATTATTATTGACATGGATATAATTCTGATTGCACTCTGTGCCCTGAACCTGATTCTGACTCTCTTTCTCGTCGTCATGTTCTTCTCCAGGAAGAAAGGGGAGGATATCAACGAAGCGGCGCTTCTTCATGTAAGGGATGAACTGAGAGAGAGCAGCGAAGCCTCTTTCCGCTCATTCCAATCCTCCTACGACCGTGATATGACAAAGCTTTTATCGGAGAGTCGTGAACTCTCGTCGGCCGTCGACGTACGTCTCACGAATATGACGAACACAATCAACAGCCTCTCATCGGAGCTTCTGAAACTCTCGAGGGAGGAGAGCGAGAAGGCGGCGGGGAGGAGCCAGGGCCTCCAGAACGCCCTCAATCACAACTTCGACAGGATAAGGGAGGATAACCGTGCATCGTTTGCCCTCATAAGCGAGAAGAGCGAGAAACTCACGGGAGAAGTTAAAACCGGCATGGAGAAGATCCGTGAAGGAAATGAAGCGAGACTGAAGGATATACAGAATATCGTCGATCAGAAGCTTCAGGAGACTCTCGACAAGCGTATCGCGGCATCCTTCGAGTCGGTGACGGAAAACCTCAACAAGCTTTACAAGACTATGGGTTCCCTTGACGTCCTCTCCGGAGATGTCAAGAAGATGAACGCACTCTTCTCCAACGTCAAGAGCAGGGGTGTCTGGGGCGAGATGCAGGCCGAGACCATCCTTTCAGATATCCTCACACCAGATCAGTGGGTGAAGAACTATTCTCCGCGTAAGAACAGGGAGAAGGTCGAATTCGCAATCCGCCTTCCGGGAAAGGAGAACGGAGAGATCTTCCTCCCCGTCGACTCGAAGTTCCCCGTTGCGGACTACGAACGCTACAGAGATGCCGTAGACAGCGGTGATGCGGAGAGGACGGAGACGGAAGTGAAGAATATGAGAAAGGCCATCGAGAAGGAGGCGAAGACGATAAGGGATCTCTACATCGTCCCTCCCGAGACAACGGACTTCGCAGTGCTCTTCCTTCCCAGCGAAGCGCTTTACCTCGAAGTGCTGAAGATAGACGGTCTTGCCGAAAAGCTCCAGAACGAATGCAGAGTCGTGCTTACGGGCCCGAACAACTTCGCGGCGCTCCTGAACTCCCTTTCCCTCGGGTTCAAGACAATGCAGATTGAAGCATACACATCCACCATCTGGCACCTGTTCGTGGATCTTAAGAAACTCTTCGGAGATCTTTCGAAGAGCGTCGACGAGTCTAAAAAGAGTGTTGACAAGGCATCCGAGAGCCTTGAAAAGGCGAAATCCCGCAAGGAGAAGATAGGCTCCGTGCTCTCGAAGATCGAAACGAGTGCCGAAAAAGCAGCACTCAGCGAGATAAACCAGTATTATATCGAAGAAAACAGCGAAAACGGAGGAGAAGATTTTCCACATTTACAGGATTGAGACTTTTGTAAAGAAAGAAATGACTATAAAATCAGGATATGCCGAAGATCGTAGATAAAGAAGAAAGGATGAATACAATACTCATGAAGGCCATGGAGGTCTTCAGCGAGGTAGGATACAGGGAATCGAATCTGACTCTGATTGCAGAGAAGTGCTCTCTCTCTCGTCCCACTGTCTACCAGTATTTCAAGGACAAGAAGGACATCTACTACTATGCAGTGAAGAAGGTTACATCCGAGATGTTCACCCTCTATTCATCGTTTGCATTCGGAGAGGGGGAGAAGGATGAGATAGAGCGTCTCGACCTCATTATTACAGACCTCTTCGAGAAGGCGGAGAACAACTCCTCGTCGCTGTCGAATCTCGTCGAGTTCATCCTTGCCGAGAAGCGTGCCGGCGTCGACGTCTATGAGATAATAAGGGCACGTACGGCCAAACTCAGGATTCTCATCAAGAGACTCATTCTCCAGGGAGTCCACAGGGGGACCATCAGAGAATGCAACGTCGAGAGACTCGGGGACGAGGTTTATAATCTCATCCAGGCCGAATGCTTCCAGGTCGGGTTCTTCAACAATTATACCCCCGAGGAGGCACATCAGACCATCTTCGACTTCCTCCTCACATTCAAGGCGTGAGATTTCTGCTTTACGATTTTCGTTTTTGTTACTAACTTAATTTCCGGGTGTTATGATTTCGATTCTTCAAATTAACAATCTGGAGGAAAGAAAATGAATTTCGATAAGTTTACAGTAAAGATGCAGAACGCAATAGAGGAGGCCGTGAAGACGGCGGAGAGCGCCGGACACAGCGAAGTCGTTCCTGCACATATGATTCTTGCCCTCCTCGAACAGAAAGACGGAGTACTCAGACCGCTTCTGGAAAAACTCGGAGTATCTGCAGAAAGTGTAAGAGAAGCAATGGAGGAAGTGACGAGAAAGCTTCCGAAGGCATTCGGCTCCACTCAGAAGACCTTCTCGAGGTCGATGGCGAGAATACTCGGCGCATGCGAGAAGACGGCGGGCGACTTCAAGGATGAATATGTATCGGCGGAACACTTCCTGATAGCACTCCTTACAGACGAATGCGAGGAGAAGGACGCTCTCGTGCGTCTCGGCGTCACGAAGGATGAGGTGCTTGAAGCTCTCAAGAGTATCAGGGGCAACCAGAGAATCACAAGTCAGGATCCCGAGGCTCAGTACGCAGCTCTCGACAAGTACTGCAAGGACCTTACAAGAGCCGCAAAAGAGGACAAGCTCGATCCCGTCATCGGAAGAGACGAGGAGATAAGACGTGTCATGCAGGTCCTCTCGAGAAGGACCAAGAACAACCCTGTCCTCATCGGTGAGCCCGGTGTCGGCAAGACGGCCATCGTCGAAGGGCTTGCCCAGAGAATCGCGAAGGGCGATGTCCCCGAGTCACTCAGGGACAAGAGACTTCTGTCCCTCGACATAGGATCCCTCGTTGCAGGAGCCAAGTTCCGTGGTGAATTCGAGGAGAGACTCAAGGGAGTCATCAATGAAGTTACGAAGAGCGAGGGAAGGATAATCCTCTTCATCGATGAGCTTCATACGATCGTCGGCGCAGGGGCGGCAGAAGGTTCGACCGATGCCTCCAACCTCATCAAACCGGCTCTGGCAAGGGGCGAACTCCATGCCATCGGCGCAACGACACTCGATGAGTACCGTAAGTACATCGAGTCCGATAAGGCCCTTGAGAGAAGGTTCCAGCCTGTATATGCAAAGGAACCCAGTGTGGCGGACACGATATCCATTCTGAGAGGCCTTCAGCCCAAGTACGAACTTCATCACGGTGTAAGAATCAAGGATGAGGCACTCGTTGCCGCTGCAACGCTATCGGACAGGTATCTGACGAACAGGTTCCTCCCCGACAAGGCCATCGACCTTGTTGATGAGGCTGCCTCTCAGATAAAGATGGAAATCGAATCCCAGCCCGAGGCGCTTGATAAGCTCCAGAGGAAGATCCTGCAGCTCCAGATCGAGAAGCAGGCCCTCAGCAGGGAGAACGACGAGGCTTCGAAGGAAAGACTCGAGAAGCTCAACGTCGAGCTGGGTGAAGATCAGACAAAGTACGACGCTCTCCACCTTGAGTGGCAGAACGAGAAGAATGCCATCCTTGCCCTCAGAGAGAAGAAGGCCGAGATGGAGAAACTGGTGCAGCGCAAGGACAATGCCGAAAGAAGCGGCAATCTCAATGAGGCTGCTCAGATCAAGTACGGCGAGATGCCTTCTCTCGAAAAAGCCATAAAGGAGGCCGAGGACAAGGTCAACTCCTTCAAGGGTGAAGAGGGACGACTCCTCAGAGAAGAGGTCACCGAAGATGATATTGCAAAGGTTGTCTCTCTCTGGACAGGTATTCCCGTGGCCAAGATGATGAGCTCCGAGATGCAGAAGTATGCGGATCTCGAGAAGATTCTCTCCTCGTCAGTAATCGGACAGAGCGAGGCCATCGAGGCCGTCAGCAATGCAATACGCCGTAACAAGGCGGGCCTGAGCGACGAGCACAGACCTCTCGGGTCGTTCCTCTTCGCCGGTCCTACAGGAGTCGGAAAGACGCTCCTTGCAAAGGTGCTTGCCTCATTCCTCTTCGATGACGAGAAGGCTCTCACCAGGATCGATATGTCGGAGTACATGGAAAAGTACTCGGTGTCGCGTCTCATCGGAGCTCCTCCCGGATACGTGGGCTATGACCAGGGCGGACAGCTTACGGAGGTCGTAAGACGCCGTCCGTACTCCGTCATCCTCTTCGATGAAATCGAGAAGGCACATCCGGATGTATTCAACATCCTCCTGCAGGTTCTCGATGACGGAAGACTGACAGACGGTCAGGGCAGAGTCGTGGATTTCACGAACACGATCATCATCATGACGAGCAATCTCGGAAGTGAGTATATACTCAAGGATCCCGAACATGCGAACGAAGAGGTGATGAATGCAATCCACCATGCCTTCAAGCCGGAGTTCATCAACCGTATCGACGAGATAGTCATCTTCAACCCGCTCGGAAAGGAGCAGGTCAGGAGCATCGTCCATCTGCAGCTTGAGACTCTCGCAGAGAGACTTGAGAAGAGAGGGATCACGCTCTCGTGGACAGGAGAGGTCGAGGATTACATCGCTTCTGTCGGCTACGATCCCGACTACGGCGCAAGGCCGATCAGAAGAGCCATCCAGAACGAAATCGAGAATACACTCTCGCGTTCGATTCTCTCGGGCTCTGTGAAGAAGAACGGTCTAGTCAATATAACGCTCAAGGATGGAAAGATCGCCGTCGAAGAGTGATAGCGCTGAATAACGCATGGGTGTGTCGACATCGTAGACACATCCGAGAGGGGAGGGCAGAGCAAGAAAGCCCTCCCTTTTAAGATACTCCTTCATCGTTCCTGTTTGGTGAAGGAGTTTTTCTCTGTTCTCTCTTCTGTAGCATACCGGGTGCCCGGGAATGTTGTTATGTACCGGCCTTATAATAGAGGACTCTCCGAGTGATGAATAGAGAGCGGAGACTGTTTTCTTTTCAAGAAGCGGAAGATCGGAGGGAAGGACGGAGAAATCATCGTCCTTTACATTCTTGATTCCGATAAGCGTACTTCCCCTCTGTCCCATTTCGAAGTCGGGGTTGTAGACGAAGTCAACATCATACGGGCCCAGTATATCTTCAATCTTTTCCCTTTCGTGTCCCGTCACGACTATGATCCTGTCCGAGTACGGGAGGACGGAGGAGAGCGTCTTTTCAATTACCGTAATACCGGAAAAGGGGAGAAGAAGCTTGTTCCTCCCCATTCTCGAACTCAGACCTGCGGCAAGTAGAATCGTTGTCATATTCAGAATTCTACTCCTTTTGTTCCTGTCTGGAAATTTCAAATGAAGAAGACTGTGAACTCAATCCTCAGCCGTAACAGAACCCGGAGTCTCTTACACAGCATAAACAAAATCGAAAAACTGTCCGAGTTTGGTCTTTTTCTGAATTTTGGTCATTTTTGAAAAATAAACCTGACAAAATCCCGAAATATTTTGCTTTAAATATAAAGGAGTTTTTTTCAATGATGAAAACCAAGATTCCGGGAGGG
>CAVFZO010000035.1:0-19730 GCA_963626925.1 Clostridium sp. AM49-4BH | reverse complement strand
TAGGGTGTCCACATACATTAACCCCAAGTCTTCTGCACTGCTTAAATCTAGGAGTGAAATTTCTTCCCATGATTTAGACCCTCCAGTTAGAACTTTTGATTAGTGTCGAAACTCGACTCATCCAATTTACTCCAATAAAAATAAAGGGTCAATTTGAAAGAGCCTCTTTTTTCCTCTTTTCTACACCCCGTGAGCTGTTATAATGACTCCATGAGCAGAAAATCATGGCTGGCCCTCATAACAATCGGCCTCTCCGGGCAGATTGCCTGGACTGTGGAGAACATGTATTTCAACACCTTCATGTACCATACGATAACATCCGACCCGGGATATATCGCGATGATGGTATCTTCCTCGGCAGTCGTCGCAACATTGACGACTCTCATAATGGGTGCTCTCAGCGACAGACTCGGAAGACGTAAGATCTTCATAACACCGGGCTGCATAATCTGGGCCTTCACGGTATTCGCATTCAGCTTTATAAAGCCCTCTTCGTTCCCGTCTGTGAGAGCGGCCGCTTCTGCCGTCGTCATCATGGACTGTGTCATGACATTCTTCGGAAGCACTGCCAACGACGCGGCCTTTAACGCATACATAACGGAGAGCGTCGACAGGAAGGACAGAACAAAGGTCGAAGCCGTAATACAGGTGCTTCCCATGGCTTCGATGCTCTTCGTCTTCGGCGTAATGGACGGCTTCACGCAGAAGGGCAGATGGTCGCTCTTCTTCGCCATCACGGCAGCCATCATGCTCATCTCGGGAATCCTCTCCATCTTCCTCCTCGAGAAGGACAGGGGCGGAAAGAAGGAGGATGTGCGCCTCCTTGACTCCCTCCTCTTCGGTTTCAGAAAGAGCACGATAAAGGCCAACAGGGATCTATACATATCGCTGGCGGCATATGCCGTCATCGCCCTCGCAATGCAGGTCTTCTTCCCATACCTTATTATTTATATGCAGACATACCTCGGCTTCGAGAGCGAGTACGTCATCATACTCGCCGCAGCGCTCACTTCCTCGAGTGTGATATGTATCACAGGAGGAAAAGCCGTCGACAGAATCGGGCGCACAAAGGCTGCAGTCCCGGTGGTCGGGCTGATGATTCTGGGCCTCATACTGATGGCCGCAGCACGTTCTCTTGCAGTCACCATCATTGCCGGAACGGTGATGATGAGCGGCTATCTTCTTTCCACTTCCATATTCTCGGGTATGGTCAGAGACTACACACCCCGGGGTAACGAGGGTGAGATACAGGGCATCCGCATGATCTTCCAGGTGATGCTTCCCATGGTCCTCGGCCCTTATATCGGGACACTTGCAATAAAGGGCTCGAATCTCACATACGTCGAACTCGGAGTCGAGAAGACTGTGCCGACGCCCCTTATCTTCCTCCTTGCCGCAGCAGTCGCTCTCTTATCTATCATTCCCGTCTTCATTCTCAGAAAAAGGGAGGTGAAGTGATGATCCCCCTTCCCGAATACCCCAGGCCCCAGCTCGAAAGGGAGGGAGAGTGGCTCTCCCTCAACGGTAAATGGGACTACAGAATAACAGACAGCAGTTCGAAGACGATAAAGGAAGGAACAATTCTCGTCCCCTACTCCCCCGAAAGCAGAAAAAGCGGGGTGGAGCACATACTCATGCCAGGCGAAACGCTTTTTTATTCCCGCTCTGTTGTCTGGCCGTTCCCCTTCGACAGTGAAAGAGAGGATCTCATCCTCCACTTCGGCGCCGTAGACTACCTTGCGCGCGTCATGATTGACGGAGTGGAGGTGATGGAGCACAGGGGTGGCTACCTTCCCTTCTCAGTAATGGTTCATAAAAGCTCGTTCATACTATCGCTTACCGTCACCGATCCGACGGACACGGGAGAACAGGAGAGAGGAAAGCAGAAGCTCAGAAGAGGCGGAATATGGTACACGCCCCAGTCGGGAATATGGCAGAGCGTATGGATCGAGAAGGTGAAGAAGAGACACATCGAAAGGCTCTCGATAATCCCCTCCCTGACGGGATTTTCCGTCACCGTACATACGACAGACGAAGGGGAAGGAAAGATAATCCTCTGCAAAAGGGAGTACCCGTACAGGGCTGGAGAGAAGACCTTCATTGAAATCGGAAGTCCGCACCTCTGGTCTCCGGAGGATCCTTACCTCTACCACTTCACCGTCACATTCAGTGAAGATACCGTACACTCCTATACTGGGCTGAGGACCTTCGGTATCGGGGAGGACGAAAAGGGCGTGAAGAGGCTTCTCCTCAACGGAAAGCCTTATTTCCACCACGGGCTACTGGACCAGGGCTACTACATGGACGGCTTATACACACCGCTCTCGGAAGAGGAGATGACGGGGGATATAACCCTTGCAAAGCGCATGGGCTTCAACATGCTTCGTAAGCACATCAAGATAGAGAGTCTCAGGTGGTACTACAACTGCGACAGACTGGGCCTTATCGTATGGCAGGACATGCCCTCCGGCGGCGGAAGATACCATCTTCCCGTAATTTCAGCTCCCCTCTTCATCGGCTCCCACCTCTCGGACTCCCACTACACTCTTCTTTCAAGAAGGGACGAAAAGATGAGACGGGAATTCGAGGAACACCTCAGGCAGATGATCACCCTCCTCGAGAGTGTCGTCTCGATAGCAGTATGGGTTCCCTTCAACGAGGCATGGGGCCAGTTCGACAGCGTAAGAATCGGAGAAATGGTCGAGAAAATGGATCCCTCGCGTACTGTGGACTATCATTCGGGATGGCTCGACCAGAAGAAAGGCCCCCTCAGGAGCGAGCACGTCTACTTCAGACGCTACCGCTACAGAAGAGACAAATACAACCGGTGCCCGGTTCTCTCCGAGTTCGGAGGCTACGGACTCAGAATAGAGGGCCACACCTTCTCATCATCGAAGTTCGAATACAAGGGATACAGGACAAAGGAGGCACTCACCGACGCCGTCGTCGCCATGTACCGGCGTGATATCTTCCCGGCAAAGGAGAAAGGCCTCAGCGGCGCTGTCTACACACAGCTGAGTGACGTCGAAGACGAACTCAACGGCCTTGTCACGTATGACAGAAAGGTCGTCAAGATGGATGAGGAGAAGATGAAGGCTATGGGGGACGAGCTCGTCAGACGTTGAACTTGAAGAAGACGATATCTCCGTCCTGTACGACGTATTCCTTGCCCTCGAGTCTGAGTTTTCCCGCTTCCCTCACCTTCTGTTCGCTTCCGTATTCCACAAGGTCGTTGTAGTTATATACCTCGGCTTTGATGAATCCCTTCTCGAAGTCGGAGTGGATGATGCCGGCACACTGGGGAGCCTTGCTTCCCTCCCTGAATGTCCAGGCCCTGTCCTCGTCCTTTCCGGCAGTGAAGAATGTCCTGAGTCCGAGGGCGTGGTATGCAGCCCTGACGAGACTGTCCAGTCCGGATTCCTCAAGACCCACGGCCTCAAGAAACTCCTTCTTCTCATCCTCTGTCTCGAGCTCCGCGATTTCGGCCTCGATCTTGCCGCATATCACGACAACGGGTGCATCACCGTCTCTCTTTGCTATCTCACGTACACGCCGGACGTAATCGTTGTCCTCTCCGAGTGCATCCTCGTCGACGTTGCACACGTAGATCACGCTCTTGAGTGTGATGAGATGGAGGTCATAGAGGAGAGCCTTCTCCTCTTCACTGAGGCCGAGCCTGCGCGCGGGAATACCTTCCTCAAGGTTCTTCAGGAGCTTCTCGTAGAGAGGCAGGAGCTTCTCGTTCTCCTTCGCAGTCTCCTTGCTTATGCGGCTGAGCTTGCTCTGCTTCTGGTAGCGCTTGTCGACTGTTTCGTAGTCGGCAAGGGCGAGCTCTATGTCGATGGTCTCGATATCATTATCGGGATCGATTTTATTGTTGACGTGGATGATGTCTCCGTTATCGAAGCATCTCACGACATGTGCTATTACTCCGACTTCCCTTATTGCGGCGAGGAACCTGTTTCCCAGTCCCTCTCCCTTACTCGCGCCCTTTACAAGGCCCGCGATGTCGACGAATTCGACAGTTGCGGGAACAACCCTTGCCGGTGGGATGAGTGAGACTATCCTGTCGAGTCTCTTATCGGGAACATTCACCATCCCTATATTGGGATCTATTGTACAGAAGGGATAGTTCGCAGCTTCGGCGGGAGCAGCTGTGACAGCTGAAAATATAGTTGACTTGCCGACGTTGGGCAGTCCGACAATACCACAATTTAAACTCATTGCTTTTCCTCGGCCTCCATTATGCAGCAAATCCTGTTTTTTTGCTATTATCCATGGTATGGAAGAAGAGAGAGTACTTCTCATCACTACACGTGAATGCGGAGAAAACGAAAGAAGAGTCTATCTCAGGGAGGCGGAGATGAGAAGTCTCATCGAGACGCTCTCGCTGCCCGTCGTCTTCCAGAAGAGCTTCACAATAAAGGACGAGAACAGAGCCTCCCTCTTCGGAAGCGGCCAGATCGAGGAGATGAGGGAGATTGCAGAGGCTGTCGATGCAACAGAAATCGTCGTCGACGCATTCCTCTCCCCATCTCAGGAGAAGAGAATCGAAGACGGAACGGGAGTGGGGGTATCTGACAGGGAGGCCGTCATACTCTCGATATTCCGTCAGAGTGCACACTCAAGAGAGGCACGCCTCCAGACCATGAAGGCCTCAGCCGTCTACGAGAAGCCCCGCCTTGTCTCAAGAGAAGCCGGATATGCCCAGCAGCGCGGCGGCGTCAGAGGCGCAAAGGGCGAAGGCGAGAAGGAAATCGAACTGAGGCGCCGTTCGATAGACCGTATCATATCGTCTCTCGACAGGGAGATCGAAAAGATACGAAGAACACGTGAGACACAGCGCCGCAGAAGGGAGAGAAACGAGGTCTTCTCCTTCACTCTCACAGGCTACACCAACGCCGGAAAGACGACGATCCTGAATTCTCTTGCAAAGGACGTCCCCCGGCCGGAGAACAAGCTCTTTGCAACCCTCGACACGACAAGCCGTGCCGTTACCCTTCCCTCTGGAAGAACTGCCGTCATATCTGACACGGTAGGCTTCATCCGTGACCTGCCGCCATCCCTTGTCGCGGCTTTCTCCTCGACGCTCGAGGAGGCCCTCTCTGCAGATGCTGTGATCATCGTATGCGACGCCTCGCACCCCGATGCCGTCGAATGCTACAGAACGACACTCGAAACGCTCACGTCCCTTGGGGCCTCCGACAGGATCAGACTCGTCGTCATAAACAAGATTGACTCTCCCTCGGACGACATAACCCTCTCGACGCTGAGAAGTACAGGATACAGGACAGTCGAGACAAGCTTCAGGGAGGGAAAGGGAATTGAGGAACTCCTTGCTGCCCTTGACGACATTTCCGGCGGAGAGTACGTCAGGCTGAGTCTTCTTCTTCCCTACTCCTCACCCCTTTTCTCCACACTCAGCCGCAGCAACATGATCAAGAGTGCGGAGTACAAAGAGAATGCCATCCTCGTCGAAGCGGAAGTCCCCATGAGGGAGAGAGAAAAATACATTCCCTTCATGGTTAACAGTAACGGGGTTTGACAGATACCTGTCAGCATTTCCAGAAAGCCACGGCGGGGATGCCGGTGCTTCTTTTCCGACATACAGGTATCGCATCCGAAGATGCCGCAATCTCACAGATTAAAGTGATAGAGCAGTTATCTCCTGCCTTTTACAAGCCTGATTTTCTGCCTCGGATTTTGAGCCTTTGAAGGATACCTGAGCTCCGCCATACCGTCTTTGATCAGCTCATCAACAACAGCTCTGACTGTGTCTGTAGGCTTTGAATACCCCAATTGAGATGACAACTCCCTCATGGACAGCTCTTTCTGCCCGAGAGCCGGGATAATCATCTGCCTCAATTCGTCCTTGTTTCTTCTCCTGTGCCGGACCCTTTCCTTCTGCACAGGATAATCATTCTCGATTCTGATCTCACGGACAAATACCGGGTGAATGGGAAGAACAACAAGGAAATAAGAGCGGCTGCTGTCCGTTTTGAATTCGGGGCTTCCGGAACCGTTCTGTTTCATTGCCTTGATAATCAACGGAACGCCGGTATTCCTCCCTTCGACCATCTTAAGCTCTTTCAGGAAATCACCGATTCGTCTGTTGCGGTATCTCTTTGAAACAAGAACACCTCTGGCAAAATCCTCATCAGATATCTAGATATCGGGACCGGGGAGGCTCAGTATCCTCATCTCATCGGGAGTGATTGTAACCGTCACCGGCTCGTGAATCTGGTACGAGCGATGGTAGATCGCATTGCTCAATGCCTCTTCGACTGCGCGGTACGGCCAGTTATATATCCGAACCGCCTCCGCTTCATCCGGACGCTTTGTTATATACTCTTCAATAACAGAGGAACGTATATACTCCAATGCATTCATAAGAAGCTTATCAACAGGACCTCTGAAAATGTGTTCCCTCATCCCCATTTCTGTCGGATCAGGCTTGATGACAACCTCTATTTGTGTATATGGAAAGAAATTGTCCGGCCTTTCATTGGAGAACATCAAACCTACATTGACAGGCTTCCGATATTCCCTGGGCCCCCTGACGAGTTTCATGTCCGTCGCTACATCTTCCATGGTACGTGTAAGTGAATCGGAATATAACTCACTTCCGACAGAATGCAGGAATTCCGAAACGAGACTGATCCTCATGTCCATGATTTCCGCCTGATGGTTGATTCTGTCATCAAAAGGAATATCTCTACTGAGACTTACCAGTTCCCTCTCTTCTCTCGGATTGGCAACGATGGTATTTGACATCTTGCGTATGAAATATGCCTTCTCGCTCTTCTTCGAAGTCTTTCCCGAATTAATCACAACCGGGCACTTATAGGGACGGTCATCTCCGCCGGGCGCCCAGATGACAAGGATTTCCCTGCCTTTGTATGAACAGGGTTCCACAACGGGAATGTATCCGGGCTCGATCAGATTGCATTTGTTCAGAATATCCTTCTGTATCCTGTCTATCGACTTTTTGTCCAGTCCGCTTATGGGAAGAACGGGCATGCCGTCCTCTTCCTTCACACCTATGACAATATAACCGCCTCCGCAGTTATCTATGTCATTGGCAAAGGCTGCGATTGTGTGGGTTACAGGCTCCGGATTCCAGTCTGTCTTATATTCTATGCGGTTACTTTCAACAACCCGGTTTTCAATCAACTCGGAAACATTGATCGGCAATGACATCATACCTCCTCAGAGAACACAGCTGCTCTTTACCTTTTCCTTTACCTTTTCCTTTAACTTTCCTTTTAACTATCCTTTTTTCTTATTGAGGGAAAGTTGGCTTGTTATATGGTGCAGAAGCAGAGGATAAAAAACTAAAGGGGTCCCTTCCGAGACCCCGATAAGCACATTGTGAAAAAATCAGAATGTGTAGACTGCGCCGAGCACGCCGTAGAATGCGAAGTTGCCGTTGACGGAATCAGCAAACACCATGCCGTAACCGCCGCCGAGCTTCGTGAACATCGTTACAGGAACCTTGTTGAATGTGTATTCAGCACCGATAGTCCAGATAGCGTCGAGTCCGAAGAGACCCTGCTGAACGTTCATGCCTACGAGAGGACCTGTTGTGAGAGAGATTGTCTGCTTGGATGAGCCGGCCTTGAAGTTGATGTCGTAGAAGTTATAGAAAGCACCTACATCGCCTGAAAAACAGACGTTGCTGTCCCTGATGACAATACCGACATTAGCCTGAAGATCGAACTTGCCCATACCGTACTTGACAGCAACGCCGCTGTTTGTTCCGAGTCCGACACCGAGTGAGAAAGCGTTCTTTGCTGATGTACCTGTTGTGCTTGCAGCAGAAAGCGAGCAGATAGCGAGTGCAACAACGAGAACTATGGCAATGATTTTCTTGTTCATTGAGTTATCTCCTTGATAAAATTTTGATGGAGTAATAGTCCTACAAAAATCAATTTTTGAAAAGGCTTGGGAATTGTTTTTCTTCTTTTGTTCATGTGTTATCATCAAGAATGTGTGGAGGAGAAATGCCGCAGCTCTATTGTATGGATAATGATGAACTGAGCGCCCTTCTGGGTCTCGATAAGCCCTTCCAGGCTAAAATCGTCAGGTCTTTTCTGGACAGGGGCGTGACAGACTTCAAAAAGATGACGTCACTTCCGAAGGATTTGAGAGAAAGGCTGTCCTCCCTCTATCCGTCGGCACTCTCGAGCACCGTGGAAGAACGCTCCGACGGCACGGACGCCGTCAAGCTTGCGCTCAGGCTCGAAGACGGTGCCCTCATAGAGTGTGTGAGGCTCTCCGACGGCGCCGGACGCTATACCGCCTGTCTTTCCTCACAGGTGGGATGTGCAATGGGATGTGCATTCTGCGCAACGGGTACGATGGGTTTCACGCGCAACCTCAAAGCCGGCGAGATCGTCGAGGAGTACATTCAGCTCGAGAAGCTCGGGGAACATATAACACACATAGTATTCATGGGGATGGGAGAACCGCTTAACAACTTCACCGAAGTCATGAGTGCTATCACCGCACTCCACCGCGAGGACGGGATAAACATTTCCTACAGGAGGATCACGATATCGACATGCGGCCTTGTGCCCGGGATAAGACGGCTGACCGAGCTCAATCTCCCTGTCAGGCTTGCCGTCTCTCTTGTATCTGCATCCGATGAACTGAGGTCCCGGATTATGAAGGTCAACAGGAGCTATCCTCTCGGGGAACTAAAGAAGGCCCTCTCCGCATTCCAGAAAAAGAACGGAAAGCGTATCACACTGGAGTACTGCCTTCTGGGAGGTCTGAACACAAAAAAGGAAAGTGCCGCGGAGCTGAGGTCCTTCATAAAGGGAATGGATGTCCTTCTGAACCTCATAAGATGGAATCCCATACCGTCCCTGCCGTTCAGAACGCCGGATGAGAGGGAGGTCAGGGAGTTTACAGCCGAGCTCCAGAGATACGGCATCTCATATACGATAAGAAGAAGCAAGGGGCGTGAGGAAAAGGCGGCATGCGGGATGCTCGTCACAGAACATGCCCATAAAATGTCCTGATGAATATCTAATAAAATGACCAAAGACAGATTAAACATGGACAGCTATAATTAGGAGTATGGAGAACAATATCGCGACGCAGATTGTAGGAAGCAACATCAAAAGGCTCCGAAAAGAAAGGGGTTGGTCTCAGACTGAACTGGGAGATCGCATCGGCGTCGGTCTGAAGACGATTGCCAGATATGAAAAGGCCCTCAGTGCTCCGAGTTTCCACAGTCTCGACTCTCTGGCAGAAGTCTTCGGCGTAAGTGTCGGCACTCTCTTCGAGGAACATGACGAAGAGGAAGTGAACGAGGAAGATTTCTTCACACAGGCATGTCTGCTGATGAAGGAGGAGATGGATATCTGTTACAGGAATGTCATAATCAAGATCTCCGGCCTCAGAAAAAGAGGTTTTGACAAAAACTAGGAATCCATTGTCATTACATTAAATAAGGCCCCGCTCGACGCAGGGCCTTCTTCTTATTTCTCAAGGACAGCCTTGATTCTTCTCACTCCGGCTGATGAGGACTGTTCCTTCACAATCCTGAAGTGACCGAGCTCGGATGTATGCTCGACGTGGGGTCCGCCGCAGACTTCGACTGAAAAGTCTCCGATCGAGTAGACCTTGACGAGTTCGCCGTACTTGGCGTCGAACTGTGCAGCCGCACCCTTCGCCTTCGCCTCCTCCAGCGTCATCGTCTCGCAGACGACCGGGAGATCCTTCTCGATCTCTTCGTTGACGAGATCCTCGACCTTCTTCAGCTCTTCCTTCGTAAGAGCCTGCGGATGGTTGAAGTCGAACCTGAGTCTCTCTGCAGTGATGTTCGAACCCAGCTGCTTTACATATCCGCCGAGGACGACACAGAGTGCCTTGTGGAGAAGATGTGTTGCCGTGTGAAGGGCTGTGGTTGCTTCGCTGTGGTCGGCAAGACCTCCCTTGAACTGCTGCTCCGCTCCCGCACGTGATATCTCCTGATGTTTCTCGAACGCAGCCTTGAAGCCTTCCCTGTCGACTGTGAAGCCGTGTTCCTTGGCAAGCTCCTCTGTCAGTTCGATCGGGAAACCGTAGGTATCGTAGAGCTTGAAGGCGATTCTTCCTCCGATAACCCTGCTGTTGCCCTTCATGAGATTGGGCAGCATCTTCTCGAATTCCTTCTCGCCGTTGACAATTGTCTTGCTGAACTTCTCCTCTTCCTTCTCGAGTTCGTCGAATATGAAATCCTTGTGTTCGATAAGTTCGGGATAAGGTTCTCCGTAGAGGTCGAGTACAACACGTGCAAGGGAGGAAAGGAAGTATGCTTCGATTCCGAGCTTCCTGCCGTGCCTGACGGCCCTTCTGATGAGACGGCGCAGTATATAGCCCTGTCCGACGTTCCCCGGTGCCATTCCCTTCTGATCGCCGAGGATGAAGACCGATGTCCTCACATGGTCCGATATGATACGGATTGAGACATCATCCTCTTCATTCTCGCCGTACTTCTTTCCGCAGAGTCCCTCTATTGCCCTGATAATGGGCTGGAAGACCTCAGTCTCGTAGACGCTCTTCTTGCCCTGGAGAATTGCTATCGTCCTCTCGATACCCATACCGGTATCAATACACTTCCTCTCCATCTCGTGGTATGTGCCGTCCTTCTCCTTGCGGTACTGCATGAAGACGTCGTTCCAGATTTCGAAATACTTGCCGCAGTGGCATCCCGGCCTGCAGTCCGGGCCGCACTTCTCCCGTCCCGTGTCGATGAACATCTCGCTGTCGGGTCCGCAGGGTCCTGTCTCGCCTGCCGGTCCCCACCAGTTGTCCTCTCTCGGCATGAAGTAGATCCTATCCCCGGGAATGCCGAGGCTCTTCCACTTCTCCGCAGCTTCAGTGTCCCTCGGAACCGATTCATCACCGGCAAATACTGTGACCGAGAGCTTATCCACGGGAATACCGAGAACCTCTGTCATGAACTCGAACGAATAGCCGATCATCTCTGTCTTGGAATATGCACCGAGGGACCAATTGCCGAGCATCTCGAAGAATGTGAGATGATTGGGATCTCCGACGGAGTCGATGTCACCGGTGCGGATACACTTCTGATAATCGCAGAGTCTGTTTCCTGCAGGATGTTCCTCTCCGAGAAGGTACGGAACAAGGGGATGCATGCCTGCCGTCGTGAAGAGGACGGTCGGGTCGTTCTCCGGGATGAGCGATGCTCCCGAAATCTGCCTGTGTCCCTTGGAGACAAAGAAGTCGATATACTTTTTTCTTAGCTCGTTCGCTGTGATGGGTTTCATTGTTTTTATCCTTTGAATAATTCAAGACTAGATGTTATTCTCAGCGCCGGAAGAGGTCAAGGACCTCCTCTCTTAGAGTCTCAACGGAAAATACCCTCCAGATGCAGCTTCTCACGTTTTCCATCAAGGGAATAGTGAATGGAGATTACGTCATTTTCTGTTTTTATCTCGACATCTTCCGCACTGTCGAATATTCTCCGGAGGCGCCTCTCAGCTTTCAAGAGAAGAGAAGAGATCGGGCTCTGCGGGAGACGATAGAGATGCTTTTCTCTTTCCGGGCTGTGACGGGAAAAGCGATTTTATCTGTGACGGCTTTTTAATGATTGAAGAGCCGCCTTCAACACGCATACGGCACCATGTGAAGTTGGGATTCTCCGCCGAGGACAAGGAGAGTGCACACTTTCTGCCGTTTTTGAGTGCGGCGTCGAAGACAGCCCATCCCGGCCCGCCGTCCTTCTCCTCTGCCATGTAGAAGCTGTCTGCGAAAGATGAGAGAAAACGGTTACGAAGCACTACGTGCCACTTCTCCCTCTTCGTGTATGGGGAGAACTGTGTGACGAGGAGGCCCTTCTCGTAGACTGCCTCCATAAGAGATAAAAGATTCTCGTTGGGGCACTTCGTGAGCGACGACGAGAGCACCGCACACACATTCCCGCCTTCCTTCAAGGCCACCGAGAGTGCGTACGGCCCCAGACCCGAATCGAAGGGGGCTGTAACTGTATAGCCTCTCTTCACAGCCTCGAGGACACAGAGTGCCGTATCCTGACGGCCCTGGAGAGAGGGCATGACGGCCCCCAGGAAACAGAGCTTTCTTCCTTCGAGAAGCTCCTTTCTTCCTGCTGTATAGAGAAAATGCACATCGGAGAGAGGCGACGAATACTCCATGACGGAGAACGGAATCCGTACCGAGTCGAAAGATGAGCGGACATCACGCCAGAGTGCGTTGAAGACCCCCTCCTCTTCCGCACTCCGTGCAAACTCACGGGTGTAGGACGCGAAGGGAACAGAGTAGTCGGCATCGAGGGCGGAGAGCACATTCCATGCCGTTTTCTCGTCTCCGCCGTAGAATGCCGAGAGAGCTGTGAATGCGGCGGCCTTTTCTCTGAGGAGTTTATCGTCCACTTTCCGCCTCCAATAGAATATATAAAAGATCGGAGGACGGAGTCTTTATTCCGTGCTTTTTAGCCTTTGCCGAGAGAGTGCCGCAGAACCATGCGTTCTCGTTTCTGCGCCCCGCGGCAATGTCGTCCGCCATGCTGCTTCTCCCCTTCGGGGGAAGTGCAGAGCTCTCCCTGATCATTTTTTCTATATCATCCTGGGTGATGGTGACGCCCTCGGCTGCTGCCACAGCCTGTACTTCCCGCGCTACAATCCTTACAGCCCTCAGAAGACTTGCGCTCGCCATGAAGGTGCCGTAGTCATACTCCATCAGCGCAGTAAGTGTATTAAAGCATGTGTTGGTCATGAACTTCACCCACTGATCGTGTCTGATATCTTCCGAGATTCGGAAAGGCTGAGCGGTTGTGGAAAAAAACTCTGAGAGCTTCGTTATCTTCGTTCCCACAGAGCCGTCGTCTTCGCCGAAGGTGATGAGCCCGGGGGTGAACGATGTGACAGATGAGCCTTCACGCTGCGTGCTGAGCCCGGAGATGAAGGCCCTTACGACCTTCTCTCTGCCGTAGCGGGATGCAATCACATCCTCACTCTCGAGCCCGTTCTGGAGGGGAAGAATAATGGTATTGTCCCCGACAAAACCGTCCATGAGTGGGAAGGTTCCGGTGAGACTGAAATTCTTGACTGTGTTTATGATGATATCGGCCTCGAAGGCAGCTGAGGGTGTGATAGTCTCCACATCCATCTCCCTGCCGTTGAAAACGAGAGGAGAGAGACGGGAAAAGCGCTCCCCGTCCACAAGGGAGAAGACTCCGCCAGCCTTATATATGTTGTGAAGGACAGTCGCCCCCACACATCCTCTTCCTATTACTACGGTTTTCATCTCCTTTATTTTAGATAAACCTCAAATAATTCTTCAATACCGGAATATTACTTTCAAGCTTTACGTCTTTCCTTTATGATGAAAAGAGGAGAATAAGAGAATGACACTGAGTACATACTATGCACCGACAAGGGTGACAATGGGAAGGAACGCCGAAGAGAACGTCGGCCTTGAACTTAAAAGAGAGAATGCCGGAAAGGTTCTCATCCACTACGGTTCCGACAGAGTCGAGAGAAGCGGACTAATGGACAAGATAAAGGCGCTTCTTGAGAAGGAGGGAATAGACTACACTCTCCTCGGAGGTGTCGTCCCCAATCCCCGCCTCTCGCTTGTGAGAAAGGGAATCGAAAAAGCAAGAAAGGAGGGCGTCAACTTCATCCTCGCTGTCGGAGGAGGCTCCGTCATCGACTCCTCGAAGGCCATAGCCTACGGCGTCAAGTATGACGGCGACGTCTGGGACTTCTACTCGAAGAAGGCCGTTCCGGAGGCATCGATGAAGGTGGGATGCATACTCACGATGGCGGCTGCGGGAAGCGAGATGAGCGACAGCTGTGTAATCACGAATGACGAATGCGGTTTTCTCAAGCGCGGCTGCAACAGCGACCTCTGCCGTCCGGTCTTCGCACTTCTCAATCCCGAGTTCACATACTCTCTTCCGCCCTATCAGACATCATGCGCAGTCGTCGACATACAGATGCATACACTCGAGAGGTACTTCGTAAAGGATTACTCCCTCGCCCTCACCGATGAACTGGCCGTCGCCCTCCTTAAAGCAGTACGCACTGCAGGATACACAGCCCTTGAAAAAAGCGGCGACTATGAAGCAAGAGCGACTCTCATGTGGGCATCCTCTATCTCGCACAACGGCCTCATGGCTGAGGGGAACTCCTCACGCGGAGACTGGGCGACCCACCAGATAGAGCACGAGCTCTCGGGAAAGTACGACATTGCACACGGCGCAGGTCTTTCGGCAGTATGGCCGAGCTGGGCGCGCTACACCCTCTCCTCCGCCCCGGAGCGCTTTGCCTCCCTCGGCTACGCCCTCTACTCCATAGAGCCCAGCGGTGACTTTATAAAGGACGGCGAGAAGACTATCGAAGCATTCGAAAAGTTCTACAGATCAATAAAGATGCCGACAAGACTCAGCGAGGCCGACATCTTCCCCACAGACGAAGAGATCGACGAACTTGCAGACAAGTGCTCATTCAACTCCACACGCACCGTCGGCGACATCATGAAACTTGAACGTGATGACATCGCCGCGATATACAGGATGGCCAGATAGCAATGGACAGCGTTCTCACCATAGGGCTTGCTCCGACATTCCAGAAGGTCCTCGTCTTTCCCTGTCTGAAGGAGAACGAGGTCAACAGATGCTCATCCCATACATGCACGGCGTCGGGAAAGGCCGTAAATGTCACCAGGGTTCTCACCCGCCTCGGAAGGCGGGCAGTCAACATCACACAGCTCGGCGGGCCGAGAGTCCGGGAGTTTCTGGCACTTGCGGAAGAGGAGGGAATAGAAATCAGATATTTCCTCTCCTCCGCCCCGATCAGAACATGCACGACGCTCATCAATGAGGAGAACGGAACTTCAACGGAGCTTGTCGAAGAGGCCTCTCCGGTCGAGAATGAGGCATCGGAGAAGCTCTTTTCTCTCTTCGAGGAGGAAATCGGAAAGCACAGCGCTCTCGTAATATCGGGAACGAAGGCAGAGGGTTACTCCCCGGGTCTCGTTCCGTCCTTTGTTAAAAGGAGTTCGGAGGAAGGAAAGCTCGTCGTCCTCGACATCAAGGGGAAGGACCTTGTGGAGAGCCTGAGATACAGGCCGTCTGTTATCAAACCCAACCTTCCGGAGTTCTGCTCGACATTCTCCATAGCCCGCGGCGTCCTTGAAGAGGATGAAAACGAAACACTCAGAGATGATGTCGAAAAGAAGATGCGGCAGCTCTATGATGAGTACGGTGTGATGACTGTAATATCGAGAGGAAAGTACCCGGCGTGGGTCTTCGACGGCATAGATTTTTCCGCCATCGAAAACACCCTCTCTCTTCCTGTCGTCAATACGACAGGCTGCGGCGACACCCTCACGGCAGTCATGACGCATCATCTCCTTTCAGGGCTGAGCCTCAAAAAGGCCGTAAGGGAAGCAATGAAAGCGGCAGAGAAAAAAGCCTCCCGAAGGACGTTCGACTTCTTATGAAGGAAATATATCTCATACGGCACGGCCGGCAGGACATAAAGGCTTTCAACGAGGATGTTCCCCTCTGTCCGCGGGGAATAAGGCAGGCTGAACTTCTCCGCGACAGACTCAGAGGCGAGCACTACGACGCATTCTACTCAAGCACTCTCAAGCGGGCCGTCGAGACTGCGGACATCCTCAACGAAAACTGGCATATGGATATCAGAAGAAGAGAAGGCCTCGGGGAAATCGACTACGGCTCTCTCACAACAGAGCCCCTCAGCGTGAAGAACGGCTCATACAGTGCATTCTTCTCGCGTCTCGAGAAGAGAGAGGAGGACATTCCCTTCCCCGGCGGAGAGAACAGCGAGATGGTATGGCTCAGAGCAAGGCCTGTATTCAGAGAGATGGAGGAAAGTCCCTCGAGCCGCATTCTCGTCGTCTGCCACGGCGGCATGATCAGAGCGTCTCTCTGCGGTCTGTTGGATCTGCCGTTCTCGAAGAGGCTCGTCTTTTCGAAACATCTTGAGAACACAAGCATCACAAAGCTCCTCTATGACGAGGAGAAAAAGCTCTACTACCTTGAGTTTCTCAATGACCACCAGCACCTCGTGGGCCAGAGAGAGCTCCTCCGCGTTCTGTAGCAGACAGAGCATATTGCTGCCGTCTCCGGTCTCGTTTCCCGTTCCGTTGAATATCATGTGTTCCGGAAAGTCTCATAAAAAAAGACCCCCGATAAAAGGAGTCCTTCAAGTGCCGTCTCCAGGAATTGAACCAGGGACACAAGGATTTTCAGTCCTTTGCTCTACCAACTGAGCTAAAACGGCATCAACAGATGAAACAATAAAGAAATTCAGAATTATTGTCAATCACCGGAAAGACGTTTTTTAACTCCGCCTCGGCCTGTCGTCATACGGAGGATAATCATCGTCATAACGGCGCGGATAATAGTCGCGCTCGTCATAATCTCTGTCGCGGTCACGGTCTCTGTCGTCGTAGTACCTCCGTCTCTCATCCCGGTAGCAGCGGTCACGGTCCCTGTCGCGGTCCCTGTCATCGCAGTACCTGCGCCTCTCATCACGGTAATAACGGTCATCATAGCGCTCATCACGCCTATCGTCGTACCTCTCTCTCCTCTCGTCACGGGAGAAGCGGTCCCTCTCGTTGTAGTCCGTGCGCCGTCTCTCGACAGAAGAACTGCGCTCTTCGCTTTTAACGCCGCCTTCGATAAAATCGTACCACTTGTCATCCCTGGGAGCACTCTGACGCTCAGTCTTTATCTCTTCCTCTTCCTCTTTCTCCCCGTCCTCATTATCACGGAAGTGCTGCGATGAGTCGAAGCGTGAATACCGGGGAGGATTTGTGTAGAGGCTGCCGGAAGGACCGGACTGCTCCCGGGAAGGAACGACTACCGTTTCCGCCATGTCGTCATAGTTTCCCGCGCTTCCCGTACCGGACGGGGTGTCATCATCGACAAGGGCCTTTCTGTAGCTGCTCTTTCCGGCCAGGCCCGAGAATACGAAGAGGAACGAGAGCGTGTACCAGAACGGAAATGAATAGAGAAAGCACCTGAGGGAGGTGTTTATCTTCTCATTGAGAGTTCCTCCGAGGAGCGTCTCTTTGAAAGGAGGATAGAGCGTGAATGATGAAAGCACCAGAAGAACGAGAGGAAGCGTTATGTACCATGGGGTCGATTCCGTCCTTCTTGTGACAAAGAAGAGCATCAGTGAAAGAAGGACCATGAGGGAGGGATATATGATCCACACTATTTCTTCCGTCTCCCTCCATGTGAAGAAGAGGGAGAGCAGCGAAAACACAAATGACACGAACGCCCACCCCGCCCAGTTGGAACGCCTTCTCTTGGCGAAGAAAGTGTACGCCGCAAGAGGCAGAAGTCCGGGAGTGAGTGCGAGGATGAACGGGATTCCCATAGGATAGCCCGTCTTACCTCCGAGCTTCGTCAGCGCCCATTCAACAAGGACTGCGGCCCAGTAGAGCGCCGACGATACTATCAGCGTCCAGGCCCTCTCGCCGTCCTTTATAGAGAGGGCTGTGCAGAAGAGAGGAAGGAGTGCCGTTACATAGTCGAGAACGAGAAAAGGCGTGAATCCGCTTCCGAGGAGAATATTGAGTACAAGGGGAATCAGAGGGATGAGAAACGACAGGAGCAGAAACGGCCATGTGCGCATTTCAGGCTCGAAATCTTCATAGTCTTCAATGTATGTTTCCCTTTTCATCGTTTTTTCCTCTAGAGATATTAACAGAAAAAGAATATTAGTGCACCTCACTTCTGTCTATTGTTCGAGACACCCTTTTCAAATAAACTCTCCATATGGCTTATCTCACTGTCTCCAATCTCTCGGCTTCCGCTGACAACCTCCCCATTCTGAAGAACATATCATTCAGCGTTGAAAGGGGATCGCTGACGCTCATTGCAGGCCCCAACGGAAGCGGGAAGTCGTTTCTCCTGAAGTGCCTCAAGGGCCTCGAGAAGACGGACGGCGGCACTGTTACAGCCGGCGGAAAGGAGATGAAGACGAGAAGGGAGAGAATGCGCTTCTTCGGACTCGTCTTTCAGGATACATCGCTCCAGATAGTAGGTTCGACTGTCGAGAGGGACATTGCATTCGGACTTGAAAACCAGAAGAGAAATACAGCAGAGATAAAAGCAAAAACAGAAGAGATGCTCTCTCTGTTCTCCCTCGAAAAGGAAAGGGAGAGGGATCCGAGGCTCCTCTCCGGCGGAGAGAGACGCCGTCTCTCCATAGCAGGCGTATTGGCGATGGAGAGCCCGGTACTCCTCCTCGATGAGCCTCTGGCAAACCTCGACTACCCTTCTGTGAAGATGGTTCTGAATACACTGGTATCATTAAAGGAGAAGGGAATTACGGTTCTCATAGTGTCACACGAGGCTGAGAAGCTTCTCGCCCTCACGGACAACACCATAATACTCCGCGGCGGGGAGATTGCAGCCTCGGGCAGGAGCCGCGACATGCTCTCTTCTCTCCGGGAGAACAACATCTACCTTCCTCCCCTTGCCTATGAGGATATGAAATGGATATAAAACCCGGCCCGCTTGTCCTCCTTGTAGGGGTCATCCTCTACTCCATCGCATCATCATTTCTCACGGGATGGGAAGCCCCCGCCCTGCTCTTTCTTACGATTATCATACCCGTTCTCTCGGGAGTGAACGTTTTTTCACTTCTGTGGAAGATGAAGGTGATGCTCTTCACGGCCGCTCTCATCTTCGTCTTCGCCGTCTGGGAAAAGAAGGACACACTCAGAGCCTTTTCAGACACCGCACGTTTTCTCTCCCTTATTACAGTTGCATCGCTTTTTGTTCTTAAGACAGATCTTCTCGCACTCTCCTCGTCACTCGGAAAGGTTCTCTCTACTGTATTCGGTCGTACAGGATGGAGGGCAGCCTCGTATCTGATGCTCTCCCTCTCGATCTTCCCAATCGTATTCGAAAGCGCCGATGAGATGCTCAGGGCGAGGCGGAGCCGCGGCGGAAGCTTCTTTTCCCATCCGGTGAAGAATCTCACCGAATACACCGTGTCGCTCATGAGGCTCCTCTTCGAGAAGGTTCTCATCTTCCAGGATGCACTCTATTCGCGCTCCTTCACGATAAACGGTGAAAAGACAGTCTGTCCTCCGAAAAGGAGTGACTGTGTACTCCTTTTCCTCTTCATTCTCTTGTTCTCGGGGGTGATCGTATGGAAAAAAGTGCTCTGAGAAAGGAAGTTCTCAAAAGAATAAGAGAGTACGAAAGAAAGAAGGAAGCCTCTATAGCGATAGTCGACGAGATAAGAGGGCGCGACGACTACAGAAATGCAGATACCATCCTCCTCTTCTGCCCTCTCAAAAGCGAAGTCGACATAACACCTCTTCTCGATGACGAGAGGGTGCTTCTTCCATTTATCGAGAACGGTGAGATGAAGTTCGGTAAGGGAGAGACGGAGAAGTCTTCCCTCGGCGTCTTTCTTGTCAAAGACGGAAAGGAGACCGAGTACGAAAATGCACTCATCATAATGCCGCTTGTTGCATTCGACTCTGCCGGCAACCGCCTCGGGCGCGGCGGCGCTTACTACGACAGGTACCTCAGAAAACACAGGGGAAAGCTCAGATCAATAGCAGTTGCTTTCAGCTGCTCGCTCGTCCCTTCCATTCCGGAAGACGAATGGGATGAGAAGCCCGACGAGATCATAGCACGATGAAACCCCGGGGGTCAGCCCGGGGAAGGAGGTGTTATGTTAAGATTCTTCAGTCTT
>CAVFZO010000034.1:0-20395 GCA_963626925.1 Clostridium sp. AM49-4BH | reverse complement strand
AAGACCGGAATCGTTCAATTCGTCTACATGCACATTGATCGGTTTATGAGAGCAGTTTCCGTTTGTCACGTCCCGGTACAGAGCGGGGGAATTTTGTTGTCCCTGTTCCCCGTATTATATATAATTGCCTTAATCATATTTCGAGAGGAATCAAAGTGAACAGAGACAACTTTAAAGATATACAGCCATATTTCGGGGCAGATTTCGATTCTGCCGTAGAGCGCCTTCTGGGGCAGCGGGAGTACATCGGAGCCTTTGCGTGCATGCTTGCAGGAAGTGACCTCAGCGCCATTGCCTCCGTCGTGAAGGACATCACAAACCGTCTGGGGGATGTGCACTCATACGACGAGTTCCAGCGGGAAATAACGGCCGGCTACTTCATCCCGACAGTCATCAGGAACACGATGACGTCGTTTACGGTGACTGGAGGCGGAAATCTCGATCCGGAGAAGGGCTATCTCTTCATATCCAATCACAGGGATATAATCCTTGACTGCATGCTTCTCGACTATGCCCTCCTCACGAAGGGAAAGCCGATGTGCGAGATGGCAGTCGGTGACAACCTCATGGTTAACCAGTTCGTCGAAGACCTCTTCCGTGTAAACGGGGGAATCATCGTGAAGCGCAGTCTGCCGATGAGGGAGAAGTTCCTTGCATCCCTCAAGCTTTCAGAGTATTTTGTGGAGACTGTGACAGAGGAGCACAAGTCCATCTGGGTAGCACAGAAGAGCGGAAGAAGCAAGGACGGTATAGACCAGACGCACCCGTCCATAATCAAGATGCTCTATCTCTCGAAGAGGGATAGCGGAGTCAGCTTTGCCGAACTCATAAAGGAGTGCAACATCGTTCCCGTCGCCATCAGCTACCAGTTCGACCCCAATGACATCAACAAGGGACGTGAGGAAATCCTGAAGGGGATGAACGACGGAAAGTACGAAAAGAAGAAGTACGAGGACCTTATCAGCATGGTCAAGGGTCTGAGGTGTGCAAAGGGCGATGTCCATATAGCAATAGGGGAGCCCATCACGAAGGAGTGCTCCACTCCCGAGGAGGTCGCGGCCGAGATCGACAGGCAGATCCACCTCTCGTACAGGCTTTACGATACGAACTACATAGCCTACGATTATCTTGAAGATTCCCATAGGTTCTGTGGAGAGTACGACATTCTGAAAAGGGAGGCGTTCCTCTCAAGGTTTAACCATCTCTCACCCGACCTCAGAAGCTATGTTCTCAATACCTACGCAAATCCCGTGAGGATGATGCTCAAGGAAAAGGAAAGTGAAGAAAAGTAGTATCCTTCTGATTCTTCTTGTCTCTCTTCTTATCTTCTCCTGTACGAAGGAGAGCTTCTCGCTCTCGTCCTCCATTCTCTACCGTAATATCATGGTGACTGACGAGATGAGGGAAGAGGAGGCCGTCCTCTCGCTCTCGCTTTCGTCAAAGAAGGATGACGAGACATATTCGTTCCTCCTCGTATCACCTTCGGGGGAACTCCGGTGGGAGGGAAAACTCGTAAAGAGGGACGGGCTGTACTATTCGGATGCTCTCGGAATAACAAGGGGGGCGCGCTTTGAAGAGGGCGACTACTCTCTCTACATCTACTCGGCATCGGGTACGACGCTCTCTGTCACAGTTCCCCTTCAGAAGGAGGAGGGTGACTACACGCTTTCCAATGCCATGAAGAAGAATGACGCCTCTGTCGTCTACTACGACCGCGAGGGCTTCGTCGTAGGGGAGGACGAGGAGAGTGACCGGGCAGTTGTGACATACAGCGACAGGTATTCCAACAGAATAACGCTGAGGGTCGAATTCAACATCTAGACGGTGCGGCCCACCATCTTCATGAGGTTCTCTTTTGTAAGCCTTATGAGGAATGTGCGGCCGTGGGGGCAGCAGGGCTCGTCCATTTCGAAGACCTTCTCGAGAATGCCGAGGGCTGTATATCTGTCGACCTCATCCCCCATCTTGACGGCTGCACGGCAGGCCATTGTGGCGAAGAGCTCCTCCTCCAGTTCATGCTCGTCTGATTTCGCAGCTGTGACAAAGTCGACGATTTTGTCCTCGATGCCGCGGCATACGGCGGGCACGGCCGTTATCTCCCACAATCCTTTTGATATATGTGAAAGCATTATGCCGAGCTTCGTGTAGATGTGGCAGTGTCTGTCGAGATAGTCGTCGGTTATATCGTCGACCTCGATTTTTATCGGAACGAGAAGGTTCTGCAGCGTCTTCTGCGAGACGATTTCATCGTAGAGTATTCTCTCATGTGCTGCATGCTGGTCCACAAGGTAGAGAACGCCGTCTTTTTCGCATATGAGAAAGAGTCTGAAGGCCTGGCCTATGTAGATTATCTCACTCTTCTTTTCCTCTTCTGTGTCTTTCACGACAGGGGCGGCGGACTCGCGGACCCTTTTGAGCTCCCTTGCCTTCTCGAGCCATGCCCTGTCGCGGGGCGTGTAGGGGGTTATCCTTTCTCCTAAGGTGGAAGGGGCGGCAGCTCTTTCCGCTCTCTCTGTGTATTTCTCTTCGACACTTTTCTCTTTTTCGACGGTAGAGGAGACCGGACGTGAGCCGTAACTCTCCTTTTTCGCTCCGTTCTCCCACCTCGCTGCATTATCGAAGAGATAGAACTGGTTCTCACTCTTTATCTCGGGGATTTTCCTTTCTATCCCTTCCTTGAGAAGTGATGAGACTGTGTGGTGCACCTCGGGAAGGTTTCTCAGCTTCACTTCCTTCTTCGCGGGGTGTATGTTGAAATCCACAAGTTCGGGTTTGTCGTCGATGAAGATAGCTGCGTACGGGTAGCTTCCTCCGGGGAGGAGCTCCCCGTAGCCGTAGATTACGGCCTGTACAAGCGAATACTCCTCGACGGGGCGTCCGTTGACGTAGATTCTGATCTCCTTTCTGTCGGATCGCTTGAAGCTGCTTGAGGCCGCGACTATTCTCACCCTGTATTCCTCTTCATCCTTCGAGAGGTAATAGACGTCGCTATCTATGATGGAATAATCCCTGTAGAGCATCATGACCCTCTCCTTTAGAGTCTGGCCTCCGGGCCATCTGAGCTTGAGTGCTCCGTCCATCGTAAGACTGAACCCTGTTTCGGGGAATGCAAGGGCCTTCGATATGAAGAGGGTGCGGCACATCGTGCCTTCGGTGCTGCTGCGCTTTAAAAAGCTGCGGCGTGCAGGAATGTCGTAGAAGAGGTTCTCCATCGTGACTTCGGTTCCTCTTTCCGGTCCCGTAGATGAGATTGCTCCGCGCTTTCCGTTATCTATCGTGATTGTTGATTTTACGCCGCTTCTGCTGTCGCATGTCGATATCGTGAGGGAGGCGACGGCTCCGATGGAGTAGAGCGCCTCACCTCTGAAACCGAGGGTCTGTATCCTGTAGAGGTCATCCTCGGTCTTTATCTTGCTTGTTGCATGGGGGGATGCGATGACGGCCATATCCTCACGCTCTATCCCCGTCCCGTTGTCCTTCACCTTTATCCGGTCGATTCCGCCGCCGTCTATGATGACTGCTATCTCGTCACCGTGTGCGTCCACGGCATTGTCCAGGAGTTCTCTCAGAACCGCCTGCGGCCGGTCTATGACCTCACCCGCGGCTATACGCGATGCGAGGCGCGGGGGAAGTAGGGTAACTCTGCTCATCAGGATCCGCTCTCGTCATCGATGTCGACGAGCGTCTGTGTAACCCTGATTGCAGGATATGAAGTCTTTACTTCTGATTCTTCCTCTGTCAGTGTGCTTTCCTTTACCGTAACCACCGGCTCCTGCGGCGTTGTGAGTGTTCTCTCGTTTTCCGTGATGACGGGCTCGCCGGGAGTCGTCAGTGTGGTTTCGACTGAAGCGAATACAGGAGGCGCGGGAACGCGCGGGACTGATTCGACTGCCACATCGGGCTCTGCTATTTTTATCCCGCTGTCGGTGATGACACTCTCCTCAGCCTCTTTCCTGTCCTCTTCCGAGACGCTCTTGTTCGTCATGAAGTCAAGGCCCTTTCCGCTTTCGATTGTCGTATATGTGCCCCTGATTGCATCGTAGGTTCTGACAGTTGAGGAAGTGTAGTTGAATATGTATTCATCACTCTCACCGCTGAAGACGTAGAGGCTTCCCTCCGCCTCCATCTCGGTGAGCGTCGTCGGAGTGTAGATTCTTACGCTCTTAGGCGATGTCGTCACAACGGCGCCTTCGCCCCTGACAACATAGAGCGTGAAGACCGAGCCGTCGTCGATGAGGGACGCAATCGTGCCCTTTCCGATAAGAACCTTTATGCCGTCGCCCTCAGCCGTGACCTTCTCGTCTTCGGCGAGGACCATGATGCCCTTCCCGTCTACTGTGACATCAGTCTTTCTGATGGTTCTTCCGTTTCCTCCGACAAGGGTGCTGTTCCCCGAGAAGGAGAGGGTGGTTGAAGCATAGGTGATGGAAACGACAAGTAAAAGCAGTGTAAGTAAGGCTGTAATCTTCTTCATAAAAATACCTTTATGCCGATATTACCACAGTCATCCCTTTTTCTCTACAATTGAGTCTCTTTTCAGAGACGAAAAATCATGTGCATTGTAGATATGCTCCCTTGTGAGCCTGTCTATGTGGCAGAGGGAGGAGACTATGGGTTTGAGACGGGCCCTGACGTTTGTCTGATCGTAGGGACAGACGGGCTTGATCACCGGAATATCGTAGAGGGAGGCAATTCTCTTCATCACGTTCTCCTTCGTTTCGATGAGCGGCCTTATGATCTCGATTTTACCGTCGAAGAAGTCCATCTTCGGCTTCATCGTCGAGAAGGATGCACGGAAGCAGAGGTTCATGAGTGTCGTCTCCACGAGGTCGTCGAGGTGATGACCGAGCGCGATTCGTCTTATATTGTGCTCCTCTGCCCACGAGAAGAGGATGCGTCGTCTGTTGCGGGCACACAGGTAGCAGTTGAAGTCGTCTTTGAATGAGGAAGGAAACTGCGTCTCGTCAAGAATTACGAGAGGAATTTCGAGGTCGTCGAAGTAGATCTTTATTCTTTCCCGGAAGACTGGGTCTATGGGATGTTCAATCCAGTCGATCATGACGGCGGTGAGGGAGTAGGGAGACTTGATCCATCGTCGTCTGAGTGCGAGCGCAAGCGCAAGAGACAGCGAGTCTTTTCCTCCCGATGCCCCGATCAGGATCTCTTCGCCGTTTTCTATCATCGAGTAGGTGTTCACGGTCTTTCCTACGCCCTTTATGAATCTCATGATCCAGGGCGGAATGTCACCCTCAAGGAGGGTATGGTAGCTTATCTTTTCTTCACTCATAGCGTTTCCAGTGTCAGGACGGCGGCAGCGTCCTTCGCCTCGACGTATTGTGGAAGATAGAGGGCGACCTTTCTCAGCGCCTTCTGGAAGAGGTTCGACACCTCTCCAGTGAAGACCATGTCAGTGTCCTCTATGTCCCTTACCTCGCCGTTTTCAGAGACAAGTGCGATGTGGCTTTCGAAGCTGATGGGCTCTGGTATGTCGATGATGACCTCCCATTCCTCGAGGAAGGGATAGCTCTCCCTGAGTCTGAGGTAGATGCTCTTCTCCAGTTCCTCCTTCTTTTCGAGTACAGCCGCAGCCGTCTCGATCTTTCCGCCCTTCGTATATTCCTTCTCCGCCTTCCTCTCCAGCAGGTCGTTGTGCTCGACTCTGTCGACGAGGACGAGGGATGGTGTTTCCCCGGCGTGGGAGTGGCAGAGGGTGTTGAACTCGTTGTCGTCGAGGTAATAGAGGTCGTCGTATCTGATGGAGCCCTCGAGAAGGGCCTTCGTCAGCGCCTTCTTGATCATGCATGTCGCGGCCCTCACGCCCTTATGCCAGTAGAGGGAGCGGTACATCATGTATTTTGAAAAGAGTATCTGCTCGACACTCGAGACGGCAGTTCTCTCGAGGCACAGCCTCCCGGAGGATAGTGAGAGGGAGGAGATGATGAAATCAGTATCCTGCTTCCCGTACGGGAGGCCGCTGAAGTAGCCGTCGCGTGAGAGGTAGTCGAGTTTATCGGGATCGAGAGTTCCCGAGAGTATGTTGCGGTAGAGCAGCGTCTCCTCGTCCCCCGTGAGCTGATCCTTGTCGATGATGGCGGCAGTCATTGCCGCATCGGCCCCCACAGCCTTCACGGCCTCGTTGAGCTGGGGACGGTTCATTATCATGTCGGCAGCTATCTCCTCGTGCTCCCTTATCGCAAGCTCCTTGAGGGAGTGTGCGTAGGGGAAGTGGCCGATGTCATGAAGAAGGCAGGCCGTTAGAAAGCTCATTATGCCCTTCTCGGTGAAGGGGAGGGTGTCGGCCTTCCTTGTAAGGGATAGCATGATCTGACGCGAGAGATGATAGACTCCTATCGAATGATCGAGGCGTGTATGGACAGCCCCGGGATATATATGGTAGCTGGGGCCGTTCTGCTTAATTCTCGCCAGCTTCTGTACGTCCCTCACCTCTGTCAGTGCCTTGAGCTCCTTCGTCATCGGGATGCTCTGCCAGAGGGGGTCCTTGACGTAGTGCGTAAAGCCCCTGTTCAGGATATCTTGTGCTTCATTTCTGTTCATTACGGATTATTATATCATCTCGACAGGTTTTTCATATATACTGCATACATGAAAAGAATACTCGTTTTTGCACTTGCCGCATTCCTCTGCCTCCCTCTCTTCTCTGCTGTGGCACCGGTTTCAACATCGATCGGGAAGGTGGCACTCTCACCCGCGAGGGGAAGTGCCGGGTATCTTGTATGGTCTGCTGTGAGGAGGCAGTACAGTGATGACTGGCTTGAGAGGTACACATCCTCCCCGGTTCCTTTCGCCCTTGCGTATTCCTCCGCCCTTTCGCCTCTTCTTCCCCTCGATAACTATCTTGTCTCCGAGGAGAACGACGGGGAGGTGAAGGTCCTCGATATGGAGAGCGGGACTGTAATCACATTCATAATAAAGGAGGGCAGTATAACCGCCCTCCGCATCGATAACTGAATCCTTATTTTGTAAGTTCTTCAAGCCTGTCGAGAAGCGAGTTGAAATACTCAGCTGTCTCCTTCACGGCAGAGGGATCAGCCATATCGACACCGGCGACCCTGAGAGCGTCGATGGGGTATCTGGAGCCGCCGCTTCTGAGGAACGTCAGATAGTCGTTCTTCTCCTTCTCTCCGCCTTCGAGTACCCTCTTCGAGAGTGCGATCGAGGCCGCGATTCCCGTTGCGTACTTATACACGTAGAATGCATTGTAGAAGTGAGGGATCCTGAGTCCTTCCATATCAGAGTATGATTCGAACTCGAGCACGGGTCCGAAGTATGCTTCCAGGAGTCCCCTGTATGTCTTTCTCATGAAGTCGATGGTAAGCGGCGTTCCGTTCTCAGCAGCCTCATGAAGGAGAAGCTCGTACTCTGCGAACATGGTCTGACGGAAGAATGTCGCAACGATGTCCTCGAGCTTTTTCGACACGAGGTATGCCTCTTCCTCACGGCTCTCTGCATTCTTTATGAGGTATGCCGAGAGAAGGTTCTCGTTGAATGTAGAGGCAACCTCCGCTTCGAAGATGGTGTAGTCGTAAGAGGGGAATGGGTTGCTCTTTGACGAGAAGTAGGAGTGCATCGAGTGTCCGCCCTCATGAATCAGCGTGAAGACGCTGTCGAGGACCTCTTCCTCGTAGTTCGTGAGGATGTAGGGATTGCCGACAAAGCCTCCCGAGGAGAATGCGCCGCTTCTCTTTCCCCTGTTCTCGTAGCGGTCGACCCATCTCTCTTCTGTAAGACCCTTCACGAGTATTCTCGAGTAGTCCTCTCCGAGGGGCTTCACAGCCTCCTTAATAACTGCGACTGCCTCTTCGTATGTGTGTCTGCTGTTTACTTCCGGAACCATTGCGACGTAGACGTCGTAGTGCTTGAGCTTCTCCTTTCCGAGCATCTTCGCCCTGAGACTGTAGTATCTGTGGAGATAGGGAAATGCCTTGTGGACATTCTCGATAAGGCCGGTGTAGACGCTCTTCTCGACGTTGTCGGGAAAGAGTGCGCACTCGAGGGCGCTGTTGTAGCCGCGTGCACGTGAGACGAAGATGTCGTTCTTTATCGAGCCCTCGAATATGCGTGCCAGTACGTGCTGGTGCTTCTCGTAGACAGAGTAGAGCTTCTCGTAGGCTTCCTTTCTGACGCTTTCGTCATTGCTTCTGATGAACTTCGCGAATGTGGAGTGCGTGAGCTTTTCTCCTCCGACCTCGCCGAAGTCGAAGTCGATGTTGTTCGCATCCCCGAACGCCTGCTGGTAGCCGCTTCTGTTGGCAGAGAAGAGACTCATGATCCTCTCCTCCTTTTCAGAGAGGACATGCTCCTTCATCCTTCTTGCCTTCATGATGTAGATCCTGTAGTCACTGTTTCTCTCCTCTTCAAGGTACTTTTCCACCTTTTCATCGGAGAGCGCCATGAGCTCGGGGTCCATCCAGCTTGTCTTCTCGCTGATCTTAGCCCACATCATGTCGGCCTTTCCCGCGTCCTCCATAACAGCCGGATTCGTAGAATCGGCGGAGTAGTTGAGCGCGGCCCAGTGCAGTGCCGTCTCTGCGTCCTTCAGGAAGGAGAAGAGGGTGACGAGTGCATTATGAAAATCGTCAGATGAGGATGAAAGCTTTCCCTTGTATTCCTCGAGGGAGGGAAGTCTCTTTTCAAGAGAAGCGAGCTTTTCGTTGTAATCGGCCCTGTCACGGCAGAGTGCCGAGAGGTCCCATGTGTCAGCTGTTTTCTGGTCTTTACGTTCTATCATTTTTCCAATTCCTTTTCGAGTAGTGTTCTGATTATTGAAGCAGCCTTGCCGCGGTGGGAGTATCTGTCCTTCACGCCTTCCCCGAGATCTGCAACAATACATCCCGCTTCGTCGTTGTAGAAGACGGGGTCGTAGCCGAAGCCTCCGTTTCCGTCAGAGGGGGTGAGGGCTATTCTTCCTCTGCTCTCCTCCTGTATGACATAGATACGGCCCGGTGAGAGATAGAGACATATTGCACATACAAAGACAGCCCCCCTGTCCTCCACGCCTTCCATGTTCTTCAAGAGGAGCATGTACTTCTCCCTGTCGGAGAGTTTCCGTCCAGTCTCCTCTTCGCCGTAGCGTGCCGTATGTATCCCGGGTCTGCCGCCGAGTGCCTTGACACAGAGACCGGAGTCGTCTGCGAGGACCGGCTGATGAACGGATGCGTAGAGCGAAGAGGCCTTGATCACCGCATTGTCGATGAAACTTTCCCCGTTTTCGTCGGGATCGAATGCGATTCCCTCCTCCTTCGGAAGGGTCAGCGTCCAGCCTCCCAGGAGCCTCGACATTTCCTTCTTCTTGTGTTCGTTGCCTGATGCAAAATAAAGCTTCATGCACCGATGATAGAATAAATCAGCCTAAAGTTAAATGACTTATGCGCTCGAGTTCGCGCCGGATGAGGGATATTCCCATCGAGACCGTGCTTCTCGACAGCCCGAGTGCCGATGCTATATCCTCATGTATTATGCCCTTCACGGAGCGGCGTGCATCCTCGATCCTGTTGCGGTGGCATCTTACCTGTGACATGTAGTTTTCCTTGAGAACGGAGTACTCCTCGCGGCTTGCAGCCCTGTACATGCTGTTCTTTATCCTGGCCATCAGGCACCAGTGCATGGCGGCCTTCTCGAGGTTCTTCTCCCTTTCGGGACTGTTTCTTCTCACCACTTCGCTCTTGAGGTAGAGAAGACGTGCGAATGCAGCCTCGTCGCTCTGGAAGACCCGTGCATAGTTCTGTGCATCTGTCATGTCGTCGCCGCCGGGGGGTATGGAGAGGATGAAGAGCAGGAAGTTTCGTCTGAAACGCTTCTTCACGAGCTTCTTTCTGAGTAAACTCTCCTTCCTCGAGCGGGTAGGGACTCCTATGTGGTTCCTCTCTTCGATGATGCAGGAGGCGATGTCCTTCATATTCATCGAGGCGTATCTCTCCGGGGTGGCGACGAGGAGGGAACGCAGAAGCTCCTCCTTCTCCGTCTCCGACGGAAGATGATGTTCGTCCGTCGTATAGAGGACGGATGCCTCGTTTATGTACTCGTTTTCTATATAGCTGCGCGTTCCGGGACGCTGCCTGACACGCCTTATGCGGTAGATGCATACCTGTTTCAGGTAATGGTTGAAGCTGTGACTTGCGATCCGGTATGATCTGATGACCTTGTCGATGTCTTCGTAGACGTTGAGGAATACGGAGGAGATGAGATCATCGCTCATCAGAAGCTGCTCCTTGCATATTAGATAGATGAGGTTCTTCGTCCTCTCCTTTATGTATCTTCCCTCCTCGGTATCGAGTCCGTTCAAATCTTTTTTGTTGTAGCGTATGACAGCTTCCGAAAACGCCGCATCTTCGGCCTTCGACAGTATTTCCTTGTTCATGTTCCCACTCCTGTCCCGTATTTACGGGTAAGTACTCAAATAATAAAAGCGTGCCATGGGGAAAATAGTACGCTTTTGTTATAAAAAGGAACGTTAAAATACAAATAAGGCTGAAGAGGGCCGTTCGTCACTGCTCTGTGACTGCCTTTCTTCTTTCTCCGGGAAAATGGCGTAAGAAAAGCCCCGGATTCCCGGAGCATATGTCATTTTATTTCAAGAAGCGCATTCCCGCTGCCGATGACCTTCGGCTGTTCTCCTTCTGTGACGCAGCTCTCGTCGACGACGACCTCCTTAACGCCGGGAACCGACGGAATGGAGTATGAGATATCCATCATGAGGTTCTCGACTATGCTTCTGAGGCCTCTCGCCCCCGTCTTCTGCTCGAAGGACTTCGCGGCAACCGCCCTGACGGCACCGGGAGTGAATGTCAGCTTTATGCCGTCGAGTGCGAACGATGTCGTGTACTGGCGGATTATGGAGTTCTTCGGCTCTGTGAGTATCCTCTCGAGGTCTTCCTTCTTCAGGTTCTCCAGGCTTACGTGGATGGGGAGTCTTCCGATGAATTCGGGGATGAGACCGAACTTCACGAGGTCATCCGGATGGAGGAGCTTGAAGAGCTCTCCGAGGTCCTTCTCCTCATTCTCCTCGACCTTCGCTCCGAATCCCATCGACGATACCGCCGTTCTCTTCTCGATGACCTTGTCCAGGCCTACGAATGCACCACCGCAGATGAAGAGGATGTTGGATGTGTCGATCTTGAGCATCTCCTGGTTCGGGTGCTTGCGTCCTCCCTGGGGAGGAACGGAGGCAGTCGTGCCTTCGATGATCTTCAGAAGGGCCTGCTGGACGCCTTCTCCCGAGACATCGCGGGTGATGGAGACGTTCTCTCCCTTCTTCGCGATCTTGTCTATCTCGTCAATGAAGATGATTCCCTTCTCGGCCCTGGGAATATCGTAGTCTGCAGCCTCGATGAGCTTGAGGAGGATGTTTTCGACATCCTCTCCGACGTAGCCCGCCTCTGTGAGCGTAGTGGCGTCGGCTATTGCAAACGGTACGTTCAGTTTCTTTGCAAGGGTTCTGGCGAGCAGGGTCTTTCCCGTTCCCGTAGGTCCGATGAGGAGGATGTTGGACTTGTCGATCTCGACACCGCTTTCCTTTATCTTTCCGGCGTACTTGATTCTCTTGTAATGGTTGTAGACTGCAACGGAGAGCACCTTCTTGGCGTCATTCTGACCGATGACATATTCATCGAGGTAGTTCTTTATCTCCTCGGGAGTGGGGATGTCGAGATTCTCGAAATCGTTCCTGTCATCCTCTGTCTTCTGCTTCCGTATGATTTCGTTGCATGTGTCGATGCAGTTCTCGCAGATGGCGATTCCCGGCCCGGTCACAGCACGGACATGTCCGTCGAGGGGCTGTCCGCAAAATGAACAATACTTAACGTTTCTAGCCATTCTTCCTCATCACTTTGTCGACTATTCCGTACGATACGGCCTCATCGGCATTCATGTAGTAGTCGCGCCCGATATCCTTCGTGACAGTCTCCACGCTCTTTCCCGTATGACGGGCGAGAATATCGACGGTGAGAGCTTTTATCCTCTGCATCTCCCTGTTCGTCACGATGATGTCGCTCGCCTGTCCTCCGGCTCCGCCCGAGGGCTGGTGGATCATGACACGCGCCGAGGGGAGTATGAAACGGTTCTCCTTCTCGCCTCCCGCAAGGAGGAGGGCAGCCATGGAGCATGCCTGTCCGATGCATATCGTCCTCACGGGGCATGCGATGTACTGCATGGTGTCGTAGATGGCAAGCCCTGCCGTAACGCTTCCTCCGGGGGAGTTGATGTAGAGGTTGATGTCCTTCTTCGGATTCTCGCTCTCGAGAAAGAGAAGCTGTGCAACAACCAGGTCCGCCGTCGCATCGTTTATCTCGCCGTCGACGAAGATGATCCTGTCCTTGAGAAGTCTCGAGAAGATGTCGTAGGTACGCTCCCCTGTACCTGTCTGTTCAAGTACATAGGGAACATATGTATTGTTTCTGGGTCTGGCCAAGTCTTACTCCTTGTCTTTCTCTGCCGCTGCTGCCTTGAAGGTGTTGTTTTCGATGAGGAACGGAATGACCTTCTCTATCCTGAGACTCTCCTTCACGTATTCCTTGTAGTTCGTCTTCTCTTCTTCGCTGAGATTTGCGAGCTTGTCTTCGCCTCCGAGCGCCTCATAGATCTCCTCATCGGTTACAGGGAAGTCCTCCTTCTCGGCGATTGCAGAGAGAACGATCTCTCTTTTTGCCTCTTCTGCAGCATCATCCTTCATTCCGGCGAGGAAGTCTTCCTTGCTTTCGCCTCTCTGCTTCATCAGTGCCTCGAGCGTCTTTGTGCCGCCGAATGAATGAGCGAGGTTATCCCATCTTGCTTCGAGGACGTTGTTCACCATCGTCTCGGGAACCGTGAATGTCACATTCTCCATGACTGCCTCAAGTGCAGCTGCGCCCTTTGAGTTGTTCCTTGCTTCCTCTGCCTTTTCCTCGAGATCCTTTCTGATGCCGTCTCTGAGCTCCTGGACAGTCTTGTATTCGGCCTTCACGTCCATTGCGAAGTCGTCGTCAACTTCGGGAAGCTCTCTCTTCTTGAGCTTGGTAAGGGTGATGGAGAAGGAGATTGTCTTGTTCCTGTATTCGTCGAGAGGAGCATCCTCTTCGCCGTATGTCTTTTCTGTTTCCTTACTCTCTCCCGTCTTCATGCCGATTATGTCGTCATCGAGCTTGAAGAGGTTGTATGTCTTACCGAGAGTGAAGGAGAAGTCCTTTCTCGAATAGTCCATGTCCTCGCAGCCGTCTTCGAAGACCTTGTAGTCGACTGTTGCGATATCACCCTCTTCGGCAGGAGTCGTCTTGTTCACGACGATTGCGTTCTGGTCTCTGAACTTCTCGATCTCCCTGTCGACGTCCTCGTCTGTGACTGCTGTCGTGTCTTCATATTCGACCTCGAGGCCCTTGTACTGCGGCAGCTCGAATGTCGGAGCGATGTCGTACTTGACTGTGAATGTCACGTCGCTGTCCTTCTTGAACGGGAGGAGAGTCTCCTCGTCCTGAAGTTCGGGTGTGGAGTAGGTGAGGGGTTTCTCCTTTGCATCGAGAGTCTGGATTGTCTCCTTGAGGCTCTCTTCCATAAGGTTGAATGTGACTTCCTCCCTGACCTCTTTTCCGATCTTTCTCTCGACTACCGATACGGGGGTGTGACCCTTTCTGAAGCCGGGGATCTCGATTTTCTTCGCATACTCGTTGAGTTTCTCCGTGTATGACTTTTCGATGGATGCTGCATCGATTGTGAGTGTCAACGATGCCTGACTGTTCCCTAAATCTGTAAATTTCTTCTCAGTTACCATATATCTGGAACTCCCTTGCAAATATGTTGTTACGTGATAGTAGCCGAATCAATATATACTTTTTCAACTCGTTTGTACATAAGTCATGATCTGAACATAAGCAATCCGGAGGGAGTCGGAAAGTCCGTCAGACCGAAAAACTGAAAAATATCGGAAAAAACCATTCACTAGGACACAAACTGTCCTACCTGTAGTGTCATACTCTTCTACGGAGGCAGAATATGACTGATACGGAAATAACCAGGATTGCAGAGGAGGCCAGATATTCGCGCGCATCCTCGTCGCGTTTCATCCGCGATATGGAGCCCTTCATCCGCTCTGTCAGTGCACGCTTTCTGTCGACGGCGAAGGGGAGTATCTTTCACAGCGACATCTTCGTCTCGGCAGAGACGGGGTTTTACAAGGCTCTAATGAACTTCGACTTCTCGAAGAAGGGCTTTATAAGCTATGCCCGGAAGGCGATAGAGATGGAGGTGAGGCTCTTTCTCAGTAACGAGACGAGAACTGTGCGTCTTCCCCGTTATGTCACGGCTTCGACAAGGCAGATCGACGAATACAGGAGAAGAAACGGAGAAGGTGACACAAGAGGCGAGATGAAGGCTGCGGGGATAACCTCCGAAAAGACGTACAGAACCATAGAGAGTGCACGTGCATTCGACTCTGTCGCTTCTCTCGATGCCCCTATCTCTGATAAAGGAACCGGCCTCGAGGCTCTCATCCCGGGAGGGACCACTCCCGAGGAGGTGCTTCTCGAGAGGGAGATGAAGAGGAAGCTCTATTCTTCACTCGAGTCACTCTCTCCGTCCGAGAGATACATCATAATCCACTCCTACGGACTCGGCGGCGCGGAGAAGAAGAAAAACAGCGTCATGGCCTCGGCACTCGGTCTCTCCGCCGCGACTGTGAGAAACCGCAGGAAGAGGGCCCTCGCTTCGCTGAGGGAGAGCCTTCTTCCTCTCGTGACATAGCCTCTCTTATGGGTTATCATCAGAAGCGTGAAAAGATGTATTCTCCCCTTCGTGATGATCCTTCTCATCCTCGCTTCCTGTACAACCGTTTCCGATCCGGCCGCATCCGGGGGGGACGACGGCGGTGCTGTCACCACGCTTATCAGGGACATAGTCTCGTCTGCCGGGGAGAAGAGGCTTGAAAGAGCGGATCTGGAGGAGGCTCTCGACTCATCATACCTTGTCTATTCGGAGTACATACCCTCATACGACGATATAAAGAACCGTTATCTGTCGTCCCTCCTGACAATTGTGTCGGAAGGAATGGATGAGATCTTCTCCTCAACCGTCCTCCCGGCCGGCGAGGAGATAGGAAACAACCCTTCCCCGTACCTTTCGGGAGAACTCGTCACACCCTCTCTTGAGGCTGCAACCGGGGAGATTCTCATCGAGAACCTTACTCAATACCTCGATGCCCGGAGCGGAGAGCTTGAAGAGGCCTTTGCTGAAAGCAGAGATACATTTTCAAGGGTGAAGAAGGCATATGCGGCACTCTCTGCAGTCTCGAAGGGCGTTGTAATTCCCCAGGCGGAGACGGCGTCTACCCGGGCTCTGGCATCTGCCGCCGCTAAAAGATATTTCTCTTTTCTCGGAGAAGAGGAGAGGAAAAAGAGAAGCAACCCGCTCTACGGCGGGCGCAGCCTCTATCTGGAGAACTAGGATATGAGCGACCTTTTTTCATCAGCCCCTGTCACTTCCGAGCCCCTTGCTTCACGTATGAGACCGCGTACCCTCTCCGAGTACGTCGGTCAGGATCACATCCTCGGGCCGGGAAGACTCCTCAGGCGTGCCATCCAGATGGACCAGCTTTCATCCATCATATTCTACGGTCCCCCGGGAGTGGGGAAGACGACGCTTGCGCGCGTCATCGCGAATACTACGAAGAGCCACTTCTCGACACTCAACGCCGTTCTCAGCGGAGTGGCAGACCTCAGACGCGAGATAACAGAGGCTAAGGAGCGCAGGGACTGCTATGCCATGAGGACGATCCTCTTCATTGACGAAGTCCACAGATGGAACAAGAGTCAGCAGGACGCACTGCTGCCCTGGGTGGAGAACGGGACGTTCATCCTCATAGGAGCCACAACGGAGAATCCGTTCTTCGAGGTCAACAGGGCCCTCGTATCACGCTCGCGTGTCTTCCAGCTCAAGAGCCTGGAGGAGAACGACCTTCTGAAGATTGCCCGTCAGGCCCTCTTGGATCCCGAACGCGGCTACGGAAAGTACAAGGTGACATTCGAGCCGGGTGCACTCGAGCATCTCGTCTCTGTCGCTTCCGGGGACGCAAGGAGCCTTCTGAATGCCCTTGAGCTTGCCGTGGAGACCACCCCCGAGCACTATCCGCCCGAGGAGGGCAGTGAGATATATATATCAAAGGAGTGCGCCGAGGAGTCCATACAGAGGAAGGTCGTACTCTACGACAAGGAGGGGGATTATCACTTCGATGTCATCTCCGCATTCATAAAGTCACTCAGGGGATCCGATCCCGATGCCTCCCTCTACTGGCTGGGACGCATGGTCAGTGCAGGTGAGGACCCCCGGTTCATATTCCGCCGTATGCTGATATCTGCAGCGGAGGATGTTTCCCTGGCAGACCCGGGAGCAGTCTCCGTCGTTGAAGCCGACGCCGCCGCATTCGACCGCATAGGACTACCCGAGGGACGCTTTCATCTTGCACACGCCGCACTCTATCTTGCAACGTGCCCCAAGAGCAATTCGACACTCGGCTTCTTCGATGCCCTGAGGGAGATCGAGGAGGAGAAGAGCCGGGAAGTTCCGAACCATCTGAGGGATGACTCGAGAGACGCCGTGGCGTTCGGCCACGGGGAGGGATATCTCTATCCCCATTCATATACGGATCACTGGGTTGCACAGCAGTACCTCCCGTCGGGACTCCAGGGCCGTATCTACTACAAACCCGGGACGCTGGGCTACGAAGGCAGGATAAGAGACGAGGTTCTGAGGAGAAGAGAGGCACAGCTTGAAGCATCCTCTGATGACTTCTTTCTCGAGAACTACACATATTCCCCCGGCGGCACAAAGCGTGACAAGTGGATAAAGCGGTCCCTCTCCGGGCGTCCGGAAGTTCTGTTGAAGCTTACAGAGAAGCTCTACGACGGCTTAGAGCTCAGACGCTACGAGAACGTGCTTGTCCTCAATGCCTCGAACGGCCTTCTTCTCTATCCTCTCATGAGGAAGAACCCCGAGGGACTCTCCGTCGCGGCAGTTGAAAGGGAGAGGGAGAAGGAGGTCATAGAACACTTCTCGAAGGAGATGGAGGAGCTTTCGCGGCCTCTTGTCATCGTCTCTCCAGCCCGTGAGGTGTTCTCACGCCTTGAAGAGGGTATGCTCTTCGGTGTCGTCAGCGGCCGCAATGTGCTCTCGCGTCTCGAGCGTGACAAGGCCGTTCTTCCTCTTATCGCATCACGCCTCGAGAAGGACGGAGAGTGCGCACTTCTTGAAACGATCCCGTCGTTCTCTTCACGCCTTTCCGATTTTGCAGAAGGTGCTCTCCGAGAGAGCCTGATAAATGCAGAGAGGGAGATCTACTCGAAGGATAACCCCCTCTTCTCGTGGGGGCCGGAAGAGCTTGAAAGGACAGTGAAGGAGGTCTTCCCCGATGCTGTGGTCGTTACTGAAGATATAGAGGAGGAGAGACATATCTCGAAGGAGAATGCCGAAGCCTGGTATGACGCCACATATTCGAAGACGGGGGTTGAAAGGGAGAGCTTCCTCTCCGCCTTCAGCGGAAGGACGCTGAGATGGAAGACAAAGGCAGCCCTCGTGAGAAGCCATAGCCGTGGAAGGGAGAAGACAGGCGACGGCGAGCACCGCCGGATCGAGAAGCTTACAGAGAAAAATAAAGATTTTTGAGCTACCTTGTTGACATAAAAATTGACTTTCTTTATAGTCTCTTCTGTTGAAATTGCAATGGCGAACGCATTGCTGCCAAACATGGTGGAAGTAGTTCAGTGGTAGAGCGCCAGATTGTGGATCTGGTTGTCGAGGGTTCGAACCCCTTCTTCCACCCTTACTTCCTTTAATGGGAGGAAAAGGGCGCTCTTAGCTCAAAGGATAGAGCGTCGGACTTCGAATCCGCAGGTTGCAGGTTCGAGTCCTGCAGGGCGCAATTTCAAGAATGGGCCGCTAGCTCAGCTGGTAGAGCAACAGACTCTTAATCTGTGGGTCAAAGGTTCGATCCCTTTGCGGCTCAAATTTCAACGCGCGAGCGTGGTGAAATTGGTATACACGCTAGATTTAGGTTCTAGTGCCTCGGTGTGAGGGTTCGAGTCCCTCCGCTCGCATACCAAGTCATGTCTTGCGGCGGTAGCGTAGTGGTTACGCACCACCTTGCCAAGGTGGGTCACGCGGGTCCGATTCCCGTCCGCCGCTCTCTGAGCCGACTATTGCCGGCTCTTTTTTTTTCGTCCCTCTTCATCTGCTTTGAAAAAAGGGATGCTCTTTGACAATGGTGGTTGTCATTTATTCACAAACATGATAAGAAAACTTGCATCATAATAATCAAAAGGTGCTCCATGCAGGCTTTAAAGGAAAGAATTCAGAAAGAAGGGAAAATCCTTCCCGGCAATATCATCAAGGTGGACGGATTTTTGAATCACAGGGTGGATACCGCTCTTCTGAGAGGTATCGCGGAGGAGTTCAGGAAGTTTTTCGATACCACGAAGATTTCTGTGGTCCTGACCGCAGAGGCATCAGGCATCCCGCTGGCAACAATATGTGCCGACGCTTACGGGGTGCCTCTTATTTTCGCGAAGAAGGCGAAGAGTGACAATATCGAGAGCGGGCTCTTCAAGAGCGAGGTATGGTCATACACATACAAGAAGAAGTTCACGCTCATAGTCTCGAAGGAATGGCTGAAGAGTACCGACAGGGTCCTCATCATCGACGACTTCATGGCAAAGGGCAACGCCGTCCAGGGACTCATCGACATCGTCGAAGAGGCGGGATGCAGTCTTGAAGGTATCGGGATAGCGATAGAGAAGGGCTTCCAGGGAGGCGGAGACAAGCTCCGCGCCGAAGGCTACAACTACAAGGCGCTTGCCGTCATCGACAGTATAGGGGAAGACGGTACTCTCACGTTCAGGGAAGACTGACCGTACAATAAAAGGGATTAATCAGTGAAGAAGGTTCTCATACTCGATTTCGGAGGTCAGTACAACCTCCTTATCGCACGCCGTGTCAGACAGAGCGGCGTCTACTGTGAAATTAAGAGCTACAGGATGAAGATGGACGAAATCCTCTCGTTCGCCCCCGATGCAGTCATCCTCACCGGAGGACCGGCCACGGTCTTCGAGGAGAATGCTCCTTCTCTTGACGAGAGGATATTCAATCTGGGCGTTCCCGTTCTCGGAATATGCTACGGCATGCAGCTCATGGTATATGAAAACGGAGGGGAGTGCAGGAAGGCGGAGAAGAGGGAGTACGGAAAGGTCGTTCTCCATCATACGGATTCCCTTCTCTTCAAGGATGTACCTGAATCCTCGGTCTGCTGGATGAGTCACGGCGTCGAATGCGGAAAGCTTCCGGAGGGCTTTGTCCGTACAGCCTACTCCGATTCCTGCTCCTATGCTGCCGTCGAGAACAGGGAGCGCATGCTCTACGGCGTGCAGTTCCATCCGGAAGTCGTACATACCGAGTACGGCACGAAGATACTCGAGAACTTCCTCTATGAGATATGCTCCTTCAGGCGTGAATGGACGATGAACAGCTACCTCGAGACATCTGTTCTCTCCATCAGGGAGAAAGTCGGAGAGGGGCGCGTGCTCCTTGCGCTCTCCGGCGGAGTCGACAGCACAGTATGCGCGGCCCTCCTTTCGCGCGCAGTGGGAGAGCGCCTTACATGCATCTTCGTCGATCACGGCCTCCTGAGAAAGAACGAGGGCGACGAAGTGGAGTCAGTAATGACGAAGCTCTTCGATGCCGATATAAGGCGTATCGACGCAAAGGAGAAGTTCCTTACACTCCTCAAGGGAGTTACGGAACCCGAGAGAAAGAGGAAGATTATAGGCGAGACATTCATCCGTGTCTTCGAGGAGGAGGCAAAGAAAATAGGGAAGGTCGAGTTCCTTGCGCAGGGAACGATCTACCCCGACGTCGTCGAAAGCGGCCTGGGGGGAGAGAGTGCCGTTATCAAGAGCCACCACAACGTCGGAGGCCTGCCGTCGGTTGTTGCATTTAACGAAATCATCGAACCGTTGAGGATGCTCTTCAAGGATGAGGTGCGGCAGCTCGGACTGGAGCTGGGACTTCCGGAAAGCATCGTGATGAGGCAGCCGTTCCCCGGCCCCGGGCTTGCAATAAGAATCATCGGAGAAGTGACGGAAGAGAAACTCGACATATTGAGAGAGGCTGATGCAATCTTCAGGGAAGAAGCGGTAAAGAACGGATATGAGAACGCTCCGTCACAGTATTTTGCAGCTCTGACGAACATGAGAAGCGTCGGCGTCATGGGCGACGAGAGAAGCTATGACTATGCCGTAGCCCTCCGTGCCGTCAACACCTCCGACTTCATGACAGCCACATGGTCAAGACTGGACTACGATCTTCTTGACAGAGTCTCCTCCCGCATCGTCGGCGAAGTAAAGCACGTCAACCGTGTCCTCTACGA